>JALWOP010000455.1 GCA_027083445.1 Planctomycetota bacterium
GCTCTCCCCGGCCCCTCTGCGACAGCTTGCCGCAGCAGGGAGCCCCTTCCCTGCCGTTCACGGTAGCTTGTTGGCCCCCCAGTCTTCCTGGAGGCGCCGCGGCGTGCTACAACCGCTGGACGAGGGGTCCTGCCGAGGCCTGATCTCGCGCACCGAACCCCTTACCACCACGTGACTTCCAGCGGCCGCGCGCGCCGCGCCGAGCCCTATCGAGAATCGAGAACCCGCCCCGCCCATGGCCGAGACGCAACTCGAGGAGACGGTCGAACAAGGTGAGTTCGCCGTCGATCCCGCCCTCTGCATCGCCTGTGACGCCTGCTGCCAAGACTTCCCCGAAGTCTTCTACATGGGCGACGACGAGAAGGCCCATGCCCGGGACGACCAGAAGGCGGACCTGTACAACCCGCGTACGGTCGTCGACGTCTGCCCCACCTCGGCCATCGGCTACTCGGGCGAGCTGCCCCCCGCCGAGCTCACGGTCGATCTGGACGAGGTCCCCGGTTGGGAGGCCGAGTGGGCACGTTACCGGGACCTGCCCGAGGACACCCGCGAGCGCGACCGTCGCTACGGCCGGGACTTCACCGTCGAGGAGAAGGAGGGCTACGTCGAGGTCAAGCTGCAGCTCCCCACCCGGGTTCCCGCGGTCCGCGATCGCTTCCGCTACGGCGCTCCCGCAGAGATGCCCCTCTACAAGGTGCACGTCTACAGCGACCAGCGCAGGCTTTTCATCACGGCGTGGGTGCCGCGGCTCTCGCCCTCGGACAAGGCCGACGTGAAGCTGCGCAAGGCCAAGATTCTGGCCCTGGTCCACACCTCGAGCTCCTTCCCGGGACGCTTCACCACCGAGATCCCCTTCCCCGAGGGGCAAGAGGTGGTCGCGATCCGCGAGCACTACGACGCCCACGGCCTGGTGACGGTGCTGCTGTTCACCGACCCGGCGGCTCTCGAGGCGTTCCAGTGGCAATCCCACTTCATCAGCGAACGTTGCACCGCCTGCTCGATCTGCGAGCGTGTCTGCCCCACCAACGCGATCACCTCCGGCGAGCGCTACTACATCGACCCGGACCTGTGCATCAACTGCTCGGTCTGCGGCGTCTACTGCCCCTTCGACGCCATCGACGACAACCAAGGTGTCGTCGTCCAGAAGATCAAGCCCAAGCAGGTACCCAAGGCCCTCGTTCACGAGGCCCTCTGCACGGGCTGCGAGTTCTGCGTCGACGTCTGTCCCTTCGATGCGCTCGAGATGCGCCCCATCGAAGAGGACGACAGCCCCTATCCCCTACCCCAGACCAGCCGCGTCGCTTCGGTCATCGCCAAGCATTGCGTCTCGTGCAAGCTGTGCGAACAGGTCTGCATCAAGGACGCCATCGAAGTCCCCCGCGCCCACCAGTTCGGTGAGATCGGGATGTCGTTCATGAGCTACCTGACCGACGACCACTAGTCGTCGCCGCGTTCGCCCGAGCGGGCGCCGCCCGAATGAGCCCGGCCCGAATGAGCCCGCCCTGAATGGTTCAGCAGGCTGGCGGGGACCACCGTCCCCGGCCCCAGCTTACGACGCAGCTTGTCGAGGCTCTCGGTCAGGTCGGCCAGCTTGCGGTGCGACTCGAGCCACAGGGAGCGAGAGTCACTCCCCGGCTGGTTCGTGCCGTTGAAGAGGCTCGGCTGGGTGGGCAGGCGTACATCCTCGAGCTTGGAGACCGAGACGCCCAGGAGACGTAGGGCGCCGGGGGCGATACGGTCGAGGAGCCGCCCGGCCACCTCGTAGATGCGCGGGCCGAGGTTGGTCGGTACGTCGAGGGAGCGGGTGCGCGTCACCGTCGTGAAGTCGCTGTAGCGCGCCTTGAGGGTGATCGTGCGTCCGCGCAGTCCCTTGTCCCGGAGGGTGAAGGCGACCTCCTCGCAGAAGGAGAGCAACAGAGCACGCAGTTCCGTCGGATCGGAGATGTCCTCGGCGAAGGTGCGCTCCATGCCGTGGGATTTCTCCTCGCGGCGCGGAGTGACGCGACGCGGGTCGACCCCGTGGGCCAGGTCGTGGATCCAAAGCCCCGAAGCGCCGAAGCGCGCACGCACCTCGTCCCGCGGCAGCTCCGCCAGGTCGCGCACCGTTCGCACACCGAGCCCCTCCAGACGACGTGCCGTGCGCGGCCCCACGCCGAAGATCTTGGAGACCGGCAGTGGATCGAGGACTTGCCGGACCTCGTCGGGCTGGATGACGCGAAAGCCGTCGGGCTTGTCGAGGTCCGAGGCGAGCTTGGCCAGGAACTTGGTCGGGGCGACCCCCACCGACGCCACCAGGCCGGTCTCGCGCAGGATGTCCGCGCGAATGGAGCGCCCGACCTGGACCGCGTCTCCGAAAAGGCGCTCGGTTCCACTGACGTCGAGGAAGGCCTCATCCAGGGAGAGCGGCTCGACCAGGGGGGTGTAGCGCTGGAAGATCTCCATGATCCGGCGACTGACCGCGGTGTAGCGGTCGAAGTCGGGGGGCAGGAGCACCAGGTCGGGACAGAGGCGGCGCGCCTCCCCCGTCGGCATGGCCGAGTGCACACCGAAAGCACGCGCTTCGTAGCTGGCGGCGGAGATCACGCCCCGGCTCGAAGCCGGTCCCCCCACGCAGACCGGCAACCCGGCCAGGGACGGATTGTCGCGGATCTCCACGGACGCATAGAAGGCGTCCATGTCCACGTGCAGGACCGTGAGGGCGCTGGTCATGGGGGGCGGCC
>JALWOP010000456.1 GCA_027083445.1 Planctomycetota bacterium
CCTCGGTACTGCCGAGGCGGCCCCTCTTCCCTGGATGTGCGCGGGCCGCCTCGGCAGTACCGAGGCGGCCCGTAGGAGGGTCGATCCGGCGTCTCGCCAGGAGACGGGACCCAGGAGAGGGGTCTCAGACGGCAGCGCCCATCGCCTGCTTGAGCTCGGCGACCTTGTCGGTCTTCTCCCAGGGGAACTCATCCCGGCCGAAGTGGCCGTGATAGGCGGTGCGCTCGAAGATCGGACGCTTGAGATCGAGGGTCGAGATGATGCCGGCGGGGGTCAAGTCGAAGACCTTCTCGACGGCGCGACCGATGGCCTCCTCATCCGCGGTGGCGGTGCCGAAGGTGTCGACACGCACCGAGAGGGGCTTGGCGACACCGATGGCATAGCTGAGTTGGACCTCGCAGCGCTCCGCCAAACCGGCGGCGACGACGTTCTTGGCCACCCAACGTGCGGCATAGGCGGCTGAGCGGTCGACCTTGGAGGGGTCCTTGCCGGAGAAGGCTCCCCCCCCGTGGCGCCCCATCCCTCCGTAGGTGTCGACGATGATCTTGCGCCCGGTCAGGCCGCAGTCGCCGTGGGGCCCGCCGATGACGAACTTGCCGGTCGGGTTGACGTGGTAGATCGTCTCGTCGTCGAGGAAGCCCTCGGGGAAGACCGGGCGGATGATTTTTTCGATCACCTCCCGGCGGATCTCATCCAGGACTTCCTGTTCATCGGTCTTGCCGTTGACGCTCGGGTCGTGCTGGGTGGAGATGACGACCGTGTGCACGCGCACGGGCTTGTTGCCTTCATACTCGACGGTGACCTGACTTTTGGAGTCGGGGCGCAACCAGGGCATCCGCCCGCTCTGGCGCTCCTCAGCCATCTTCTCGACCAAACGGTGCGAGTAGTAGATGGGGAAGGGCATCAGGCTCTCGGTCTCGGAGCAGGCAAACCCGAACATCAGTCCCTGGTCACCGGCTCCCTGTTCCTTGTGCAGACCTTCACCGGCGGTCACTCCCTGGCTGATGTCGGGGGACTGACGGTCGAGGGAAACCATGACGGAGCATGTATCGCCGTTGATCCCAAAGGCATCGTCGGTGTAGCCGATACGCCGAATCGTCTTGCGCACGATCTCCGGATAGTCGACGCGGGCGCTCGTCGTGATCTCACCGGCGATGACCGCGATGCCGGTGGTGACCATGGTCTCGCAGGCGACGCGACTGTTGGGGTCCTGCTCGAGAAGAGCGTCGAGGATTGCGTCGGAGACCTGGTCGGCGACCTTGTCCGGGTGTCCCATCGAGACGGACTCGGAGGTGAACAGGGTTCGTGCCATGGGGCGGGTGTCTTTTCCTAGAAGAAGCGGGAGGAGGCCGGGGAAGCTTCCCGGGGAGCTGGAGAGGCCCCTCTATCGGCAGAAGGGAGCTCCGGAATGGAGGCGAGATCCGGGAGGGGTTCAACTCCTCCATCAGAACCCGACGTCGAGCTGGAAGATTCTACCCCCAAGTGGAAGCCCGGGCCACGCCCCCCCCGGAGCCGATCCACGGCCCAGCGCAGGTCCATCGGCCTCCCTAGACTGCCGCAGCCCCTCGGGGGAGCCCCCCCCGCATGGGGGGCAGGCAGCGGGCGTGGAGCAGAGCCAGGGTGCGGGCCGTGGCCCCCTTCTGGGCCTCGACGGCGCGCATGCCCGCCTCTCCCATACTCGCCAGGCGACCGGGATCGGCCAGGAGCTGGGCCAGGACGCGCCCCAAGTCCTCGGGGTCCGAAACGCGCTGGGCGCCGCCCGCCTCCTCGAGTAGGGCGGCCTCCTGGACGAAGTTGTCCAGGTACGGGCCGTAGAGAACGGGACGCCCCTGGGCCGCCGGCTCCAGCATGTTGTGTCCCCCATGGGGTACCAGGCTGCCCCCCACGAAGACCACGTCGGCCAGGCCGTAGATCCCCTCGAGTTCGCCGATCGTGTCGACGATCAGGGGGCGTGACGGGTCGGGGCGAGCCCCAGCACGCAGCTCGGTCAGGCGTTGAGCCCTGCAGCCGCGCTCAGCCAGGGCGCTCTGCACCGAGGGGGCGCGCTCGGGATGGCGTGGAACCAGGATGATCCGTGCATCGGGTGCCGCCGCGCGGAAAGCGTCGCTCACCCACAGCTCCTCGCACTCGTGGGTACTGCCGGCCACCAGCACGCGCTGGCCCTCGCGCCCGCGGGCCAAGCGGGCCAACTCGGGGGCGACGCCCCGGGTCCCCGTGGCCAGACCGTCCGCCTTGACGTTACCCGCCACGACGACCCGTTCGCCGGAGCCGGCCAACTCACGGAAGCGCTTGGCATAGGACTCGCTCTGGGCCGCGATCAAACTCACGCGGTTGAACTGGGGCAGGGTCAAGGAGAAGAGCCGCTTGTAGTTGGCGAAGCTCTCCCCGGTGATACGGCCGTTGACGATCGCCACCGGCACTCCGATCCGATTGGCCCGCCGCAGGAAATTGGGCCAGACCTCGAGCTCCATCAGCACGATCAGATCCGGGTCGACGGCCCGCAGGAAACGGGCGGGTAGGAGACTGAGGTCGAGGGGAAAGCGCACGACCTCCAGGCCCGGGTAGGTCTGGCGAGCGACTTCCATACCCGTGTCGGTCGAGGCGCAGATGACCACGTCGTGCTCCCGCTCGAGGCCGCGCACGATCGATTGGGCCGCCTTGACCTCCCCTACCGAGACACCGTGCACCAGGACCCGCGGCCGGGGGCCGGGGG
>JALWOP010000457.1 GCA_027083445.1 Planctomycetota bacterium
GACGGGGAGAGGGGGTCTTGGGCATGGGAGAGGGGTGAGGAGCTGGAAAACCGCGGGGAGGCGAGTTTTAGCCTCCATGTTCTAGAACGTCAAGCCTAGAATACTCTTTCCCCGGTCGGTCCTAGACTTCCCGGGACGCCATGGCCCGACCCCGCACCTTCGATGAGGCCCTCGTGCTCGAGGGAGCGATGGAACTCTTCCGGGAGCGGGGCCTGCACGGCATTTCGATTCCCGAGCTCTCCGAGCGGCTGGGGATCTGCAAGCAGAGCCTCTACAACGCCTTCGGCGACAAGCGCCGGCTCTACCTGTCGGCTCTCCGGCGCTGGGGGGAGCAGCAGGTGGAAGAGAAGCTGGCCCTCCTGGACCAGGCCCCTTCTCCGCTCGAGGGCGTGCGTCGCTTGGTAGGGGAGTGGGCCGGTCTCGCCGCGATCTGTCCAAGCCCTGGATGCTTGACCGTCACGGCGATCGTCGACAACGCCGACGATCCCGACGCCCTGGCGATCGTCGAGGGTCAGGTCGAGGGTTTGGAGCGGGGACTGCGCGCTGCTCTGGTGAAGGCCCAGGCCCTGGGAGAGCTCCGGGCGGAGGCATCGCCCGAGCGTCTGGCGCGCATTCTCATCTCCACCTGCTACGGCTTCGGAGTTCTCGCCCGCCTGCCCGGGAGCGGACCGGTGATCGAGGACTCCGTGGCGACACTCCTGGCCCTCCTGGACGACGCGGCGGCTTGAAGGTTGGGGTTGGGTCTCAGCTCCCGACGATGCAGAAGTTGTCGAACTCGCCGCGCTCCTTGGCCCCCTTGCAGTTGGTCTGTAGCCGCACACGCAGGGAGGGATTGCCCGCTGCGCCGGCGGGCAGAGTGATGTCGTAGAAGGCCCAGGGGTGCGCCTCGATCTGTGCCGCGGAAACCCAGGCGCTGCCGTCCCACCACTGGATGTCCAGGTACTCGCAACCCAGGGTGTTGTTGCGCACGTGGGCATCGAGGAGCACGCGCACGGTGGTGTAGCCGGTGGTGTCGACAGCGGGAGCCTCGGCCCAGCTCTCCGAGCCGAAGGTGCAGGCCGGTGTGCCCTGGCCGCCCTTCTTGAGCTTCGCTCCAAAGGTGCGCTCGTAGGCGGCGGACTTGCGTACCTTGCATCGGCTGGCATCCGAGATCGTCCAGCCGCCGCTGGTCCAGTTACCGCTCTCGAAGTTTTCGTAGAAGAGCACATCTCCGCCGACGCCGGGATCGAGGCAGGTGCGCGAATCGCGGAAGGCGAGGATGCCGGGCACCGTGAAATCGGCATGGAAGCGATTGGCGCAGGTGATCGAGGGATTCATCGTCCAGCCGCTGCAGGAGCAGTGACCCGCTCCCCAGCAGTGTCCGAGTTCGTGGGCCGAGAGGTCGGTCGAGCAGGCCAGGGAACCGCAGCAATCGCTCTGGACCAGGTTGTAGCCCGTGCCGCCGCTGCAGATCCCCGAGGGATAGGCGATGCCGATTATGTTGCCGGTCAGGTTCTTGCCGGTGAAGAGCTGCGCCACGTCGCGCTGGATCCCCGTCTGGTTGCTGATCCACTCCGCGCGGAACTGCCCCAGCAGGGTCCCCGGATCGCTGGACGTGTAGCCTCCTCCGCCCGAGGTCGTGCGCACGATGATGACGGTGATCGCATGGGTGATGCGGACGTCGTCTTCGTACTGGGTGTTCATCGTGTTGATGACCAGGTTGATGCGTGATTCGACCGCGCTGACGCTTCCGTGGGCGTTGTAGAACTGGAAGTCCGCATCACAGCCGAGTTCGCACACCCAGGGAAAGGCGGCCCCGGCCACCTTCTCGCCCGGTGGCGCAAGGATGCCCGGATCGGCGAGGCGTGTTCCGCAGAGTCCGGGGGTGGAGAGAACGTCGCTTTGGTGATAGATCGCATGGCTGCCCAGGGTCGCTCCCGGCACCCGGCCCGCGAGGGGTTCGATCCAGTAGATGTCGCCGCTGGTGAGCATGATCTTGGCGTAGAGGCCGTCCGCATGCAGGGCACCGGCGACGACCGAGCCCGGATCCTCGATCACATCGCCGCGCAGGGTGTCGATCGTTCCCGGAGCGACGGCACGCAGACCGCGGCTGGTCTCCTCCAGGAGCTGATAGCCCGGGGCTCGCACCGAGTGGGGGCGCAGATCGAGGGTGAAGGGCAGGCCGCCGAGATCCACTGCGACCAGGGCCGGCTCGGGCTGTTCAGGAAGGTCGAGGCGTTGGACGCTCACATCGGCGAGAGCCAAGAGGCGCTCTGCCTGGGAGGCGAGATCGGCGGAGGCCGCAGCGGGGGAGACGACCAGGAGGGAGGCGGCGAGGGCGAGAGACATGCGTAGGGCTTCAGGTGGAGGATGAGGGGAGAGTCTCCATCCTAGGGGTGGCTCCCCAATCCTGCCCGGCCCAAGCCGGCTCCGCTGCGAGGGAGCATCCCCCCCAGAGGCAAACCGTCGATCGGAAACCTGTCCTGCCGGGGGTGACAGGGCACCTCCACATCACTTGAAGGTGACGGCCACGGCGCCTGTGAAGTTGGAGGTGGTGGTGGGGTTTTGGTCGCGGTACCAGGCCTGGAAGTGCCAGGTCTCTCCGGGCAGGAACTCGGCCGGTGGCGGGAGGGGCAGGGCCTTGGTGTCGACCACGTGGTGCAGCTCACCGCTCGGGCCGGTGCCGGCCAGGCTCTGTTTGAAGCGACCGA
>JALWOP010000458.1 GCA_027083445.1 Planctomycetota bacterium
ATGCGGGAGGCCCCTGGCTCTCCTGCGAGGTCCTGGTGGGGGGGCGCGAACAATGAGCATCAAGGAACGCAGCCTCGATACCGCCGCCGAGGAGGAGCTCTGCGAACGCTCCAGCCTCTTGGTCGATCAGGCCCTCTCCGCGGGGGCAGAGGAGGCCGAGGCCATCGTCAGCCACTTCGAGACGATCGATGTCGGCTTCGAGGGGGGTGATCTCAAGCTGACCACGATCGACGAGGGCACGACCATCGGCCTACGGGTCCACCGCGAGCAACGGGCGGGATTCGCCTCGACCAACCAACTCGAGACCGCCTCCCTCGCGCGGGTCGTGGGAGATGCGCTCTCCCTGGCGGCCTGCTCGCCCCCCGATCCCGCCAACCGCCTGCCAGCGGCCGAACCGGGCCCCCCCCACTCCCTGGTCCATCCGAGCCTGGCCGCGATGACGGTCGAGGAGGTGGTCGAGCGGGCACGGGGACTTCTGGCCGCAGCCACGGCCCTCGATCCGCGGCTGGCGGTCGACAAGGCGAGCCTCTCCCTCAGCCGGGGCGCCTCGGCGGTCGCATCCAGCGCCGGCGCCGGGGCGCTCCAGAGCGATGCGGGCCTCTCGCTCTCCCTGTTCGGCATGGCGGTCGACGGGGATGACGTGGGCGGATTCGATTTCTGGGGCGACTTCGTGCGCGACCCGGAGCAGTGGGAGGCGGTTCAGGCGCGGACCGTCGAGCGATTCGCCCGGGCGGCCCTCGGCAACCTGGGCGCCGGCGCTGCCAAGAGCTACCAGGGTCCGGTGCTCTTCTCTCCCGCCGCCTTCCAGAGCGTCTTCCTGGCCCCTCTGGTAAGCGCCGCGAGTGCCATCGCGGTGCAGAGGGGACGTAGCGCACTCGCCGGACGTCTCGGCCAGTCGATCGCCACTCCCACCCTCTCGATCATCGACGATCCGACCGACTCGCGCCTGGCGGGAGCGACCCGCTACGACCGGGAAGGGGTCTCTGCCACCCCCCTGACCCTCGTGGAAGAGGGAGTGCTGCGCTCCTACCTCTACAACGGCTATGCAGCGGCGGTCGAGGGGCGAAGCTCCACCGGACACGCCTCCGGAGGAGCGCGCTCCGTCCCCGGGCTCGGGCCCCACGCCCTCGTGGTCGAGGGGGGCGGCGGCGGAGATCCCTCCGCGCTCCGTGCCGCCCTGGGCCGTGGCCTTCTGGTGCAGCGTTTCTCCGGCTCGGTCGATCCCGCCTCGGGGGATTTTTCCGGTGTGGCCAAGTCGGCCCGCTGGGTCGAAGGTGGCGAGGAGGTGCGCTCCCTCAAGGAGACGCTCCTTTCGGGCAACGCCTTCACCCTGCTCGAAAAGATCCTGGCCCTCTCCAGCGAGCCGGAAGTGGTCATGGGGGGGAGTCGTGTGCCCTGGGTCCTGATCGACGGGGTCAACGTCGTCGCAGGGTAAAGACCGGCTGGGACGGTTTCCGGGGTAGGGCGATTGACGCCGCCCAGCGCGGCCCGCTAACCTCCCCGCCTTCCACCTGCCCGGGTGGCGGAATTGGTAGACGCGCATGGTTCAGGTCCATGTTCCCGCTAAGGGAGTGGGGGTTCGACTCCCCCCCCGGGCACCACGCAGCTTGCATGCCGCGTCAGCTCGCGCCGGGTGCCGGCTCCCCTGGTGATGGCGCCTCACCTGCAGGCGGCGGACCTCGGTTCAGCCGACGCAGATCGCTTCCCAGAACAGTCGGACCCACCCCATGATGGACCCTCAGACCACCCAGTCCGACGAGGAGAAGCGCGAGCCCACCTTCGCGGAGCTATTTACCGCCAACCTCCGACTCCTCTCCCGGGTGGCACTGGTGGCGCTGGCCGCCTTCCTCATCTGGCGCGCGCTGCTCTGGGTCTTTCCCGACGTCGCCTGGTTGCGTATGCCCGAGAGCTGATCGGTGCCGGAAAAGCCCGCGCGGGAAACCGCCTCCCCCTCCGCGGTCAGCCCCCTCCGCGATCAGAAGCCGATTCCGCCCGGAGCCCGGTAGACGAGCACCGCACGCTTGCCCATATCCTCGGGGAGCTCGTGCTCCCAAACCGTGTCGAGCTTGAATCCCAGGCGTTCGGCCTCGCGCTCCGCCGCCCGCACCTCACGGGACCAGGAGTGGCTCTTGAGCATGACCATGTCCTGCAAGGAGTGACGCACCTTGCGCAGGACGCGGATGTTCTCCCGTACCGAGGAGACCGCCCGCACGATGACGATATCGACCCGCTCCTTGGTCAGGTGATCCTCCGCGCGGGTATGGATCGCACGCGCGTTACGAACGCCCAGCTTGGCAATGGTCTTCTCCAACCATTCGATCTTCTTGCGCGTCGAATCGACCAGGGTCATCGAGCAGTTGGGCTCGGCCATGGCGATCGGCAGACCCGGAAAGCCGCCTCCGCAGCCGAAATCGACCACCTTCTTGGCGATGAGGGGAACCAGACGGGTCACTCTCCAACAGTCCAGGTAGTGCTTGACGGCGATCTCCTTGGGGTCCTGGATCGCCGTGAGGTTCATCACCCGGTTCTGCTTGAGCAGTTCGATGGCGTGGTCGGCGAAGCGTTCGAGCAGTTCGGAGCCGACTCCCTCCTCGCCGGAGAAGGCCCACTCGAGCGCAGCGAGCATCTTCTTCTTGGTCGGGACCTTGGTCTTGGGATCCCCCGGTTCGGGCTCGGCTTCGAGATCACCGCGCGCCTTGGAACTCTTCTTGCGCCGGCGTTCGGCACGGAGAGCCTCTTCGTCATCCTCGGCCTCCGCTTCCTCCTCCTCGCTCTCGTCATCCTCTTCCCCCTCGAATCCCTCCTCCAGATCGAGGTCGAGGGCCCCTTCGATGGGACCCAGGTCGAGGGGCGGATCGTCGGCCTCGGGATCCACGAGGGGAGGCGGGGCGGAGCTCTCGTCGGCCTCGGGCGGGTCTTCCCCGGGACCGAAGTCGTCTTCTTCTTCCTCGGGGCGAGGGTCCGGCGGAGTCATCGGCGAAGGACGGGAGGTGGAAGGGGTGGCAGGGCAGCAGGGATTCGAACCCCGATCCTACGGATTTGGAATCCGTCGCTCTAACCAATTGGAGCTACTGCCCTAGGGGCGGGAAGCCTAAGGCTCTCTCCTCTCCGCGGCAAGAGCCGAGGGGTCGACTCGCGGTCGGCGGCCGAACCTTCCCCCCTGCCTCCTGGAGCGCATCCCGGGCGAGGAGTACCCTGCGGGGTGACGGGGAGGGCCCGGTGGGGCGACGGCACTCGCGAGAGTCGTCGCCCCACCGGGCCCAACTCGTCGCCCCACAATCCCTTGCCATGACCCAGCGCGAGTCCAAGAGTTCCCGCAGGCGCGGTCGCCGTCCCCGGCGCCGCCATCCGACCGCCAGGCGGATTCCCGCTACCCCCATCGATCGGGAAGTCCTCGACAAGGATGCCTTGCGGGTCGTCACGCGCCTGCAGCGAGCGGGGCACGAGGCCTACTTCGTCGGCGGCTGTGTGCGGGACTTGATGATCGGGCGCGTCCCCAAGGATTTCGACGTGGCCACCAGTGCTCGTCCCCAAGAGATCCGGCGCCTCTTCCGCAACGGACGCATCATCGGACGCCGCTTCCGCCTGGTCCACATCCACTACGCCGGCACGATCATCGAGACCTCGACCTTCCGCAGGGAACCGCGCGAGCGGGACGGCGACGAGCTCTTGATCGTCGAGGACAACGAATACGGCAGCGCCGACGAGGACGCCCGCCGCCGCGATTTCACCGTCAACGCCCTCTTCCTCGACCCCACCCGGCACGAGATTCTCGACTTCGTCGACGGACTGCGCGACCTGGAGGATCGCGTCCTGCGAACCGTGGGCGATCCCGACGTGCGCCTGGCCGAGGATCCCGTGCGCATCATGCGGGCCGTCAAGTTCGCGACCCGGCTCGATTTCGAGATCGATCCGGATACCTGGGCTGCCATGTGCGAACAGGCCCCCGGCCTCATACGCTCCGCGCCGCCGCGCGTTCTCGAAGAGATCCTGCGCCTGATGCGCTCGGGGACAGCCTTGGGGGCGATGAAGATGTTGCGCGCCTGCGGCGCCCTGCAGGTCATTCTCCCCGACGTCTCCCGATTCCTGGAGCCCGAGGGGGATGGACGCCTCGACAACGCCCGGGCCGACCGCTTCTGGCGGCTACTCGAGGCCCTCGACGCGGAGGTGCACCAGGGCTACGAACCGACGACCGCAGTCTGCATCGCCGTCCTCATGGTCCTGGTCGTCGAGACCGAGGCCTGCGCCGACACGCGCACCCTGCCCGGACCGCCCCCCGAGCTGGCCCAGGTCTGCCTCGAGGTGATCGAGCCCCTGACCTCCCGCTCGCGGCTCTCACGCCGGGACGCGATGCGCGCCCGGCGCATCATCGCTGCCCAGGAGCGCTTCACCAAGCCCGTCGGCAAGCGCTTCTCCCCCCTCCTCTTCGCCCGTACCGAGGAGTTTCCCGAGGCCCTGGACCTCTTCGGACTGGGGGTCGAGGCACGCGGAAAGGGCTGGGACATCTTCGAGGGCTGGCAGGACCGCTACGAGCGGGCCCTGCGGGCCAGCGAGGAGGAGCTGGAGGCGGAGCGGCGCCGAATCCGGCGCCGGCGGCGTCGCCGGCCCCGCAGACGGCGCTCCTGAGGCCCCCATCCTCGCAGCGGCCGCGCTTTCCTCCGCACGCCCCCCGATCTTGGGGTAAGGTCTCGGTGTGCGGTGAGGCACCGGGACTGGGGCGCACGCTCCGAGCCCTCCGATCCGCCCCTCCCCCCCTGACACGGGTCGGTGGGTCTTGCGGTGACCACCTGGCCCGTGACGGAGGGTACGGTCGAGCGCCCCCCTGCGCGGGAAAAGAAACGGTGCCTCGAGCGCGCCAAGCGCGCTCCGGCGTGCGAGGAGCACCCTTCCTCGTGCCGACCACTCCCCCGGCCCGGTAACGGGCCGGGGTTTTTTTCGTGCCCCTCATCCTGGGGTAGGCTGGGTCGATGCTGCGCATGCTTCTTCCCACTCTGATTCTCTGCTTTCCCGCCCTGTCACAGGAGGTTTCGGAGACACGCCTTCGCGACGCCTGGTCGGCCCTGGGGAAAGAGGACCGCATCGAGATCGCCCGCTGGTTCAGTGCCGAATGCGAACGGCTCGACACCTTCCAAAACACGCTCATGCGCTTTCTCTTCGGTCGGCTCGAGCGCGACCGCTACGACTGGCCCGAGGCACCCGAGCAGCCGCCGCTCTACGACGCCCGGCGCCACGCCCCTGCCCAGCCGATTCAGCGCACCTTCCTGGCCGAGGATTCCCCCGCGGTGAAGCGCTGGCAGAAGCGGCTCGCCGCGTCCCAGCCCGCGCGGAAGTTGCGGGTCGCCTGGTCCTACGACTACGCCAAGGGCAGCGTCGTGCGCCAGGCACCGATCTTCGATCCCGAGCGCATCTTCGAGAACGGAGTCGCCGGCTTTCCCCCGGATCTCGATCTCGCGCAAGCCCTCGTGGAGCAGAGCCTCGACGACGGCTCCCTCTCCGCCATTCACGCCGCCTTCGCCCACGCCTATGCGGACCGGGGTGGCCACGCCTACCCCGGCATGACCCTCTATGACGTCTGGGCCAGCGGAGCCCAGATGGAGATGCCCGACGTCGAATGCCTGGGCATCGTCCACGACATCCTTGGGGAGTGGAAGCGATGGGTGGCCCCGGTCCCCCCCACCGAGCACGAGGCTCTCTACGACCTGCTCGGGGAGCTGTTCCTGCGGGCCTACCACCACCGCAGCCTGCGCGAGGCCCTCGCGCGCACCTACCTGCAGGCGGACCCCGCTCTTCCGGCGGCCCTGGGGCCCCACTGCACCCGACTACACGCCCTTTGGGATCGCCACGCCTCCGATCCCGCCGCGCTCGCGAAGGTCCTCCCAGGCGGGCCGGAGGGACCGGACGAATCGGACTGGGACGGGTTTTGGGAGCGACTGATCCAATCGGTGGACGGGGACGAGGAAGCGCTGGCTGCCGGGGTGGGACGCCGCGCGACCCTGGCAGGGGACGCCCGGCGCGTGCGAGCCACCCTGGTGCGCGTGATGCGGGAGTACGGAGCCCTCGCGGACTGAAGCCCGCGCGACCCTAGCGGCTTCCCCTCTCGGCCAGGGCGCGTCCACAGAGTTCGGCGGTGGCAAAGGCGGCCTGGAAGGAGAAGCCGCCGATCGGCGCATCGAGATCGAGCAGTTCCCCCACGACGTAGAGGCCTGGAAGGGCATTGACCGCCAGGCTGCGGGGGTCGACCGCCGCGAGGTCCAGCCCTCCCGCGGTCACCTCGGCGGCGTCGAAACCGGCGGTGCCGTCGATGGGGATCTCGAGCCCCTTGAGCGCCTCGATCAGGCGGTGACGTCCCGCGCGGTCGAGCTGCGCGAGGATCGGGTTCTCAGGGAGTTCGGCCTGACGGGCCGCCGCAGCCACGACCCTGCGGGGAACATCGGGGAGGCAGCGCGCCAGGCGCGGCCGACCGCGCAGGGCGGCCTGCTCGAGCAGGTGTGCCCGGAGCTGCTCGCGATCCATCTCGCCGCACAGGTCGACGCGCAGGTGCAGTCCACCGCCCCCACCCGACGCCAGGGAGCGCGAGACCCGGGCCGACAGATCCATCGCCCCCGGTCCGGAAACCCCACGGTGGGTAAAGAGCAGCGGCCGCCTTCGGCGCCCAAGGCTGCGCCCCTCCCCATCGACCAGCCGCACCTCGGCTCCCTGGAGGGAGACACCGGCCAGGGCGTGCACCCAAGGGGCTGGCGAGGTGAGGGGGACCAGGGCTGGCAGGGGAGGCACCAGGGGTAGGCCGAGCTCTTCGAGCCAGCGATAGCCCTCTCCGGTCGTCCCCGTGCGCGGAAAGCTCTTGCCTCCACACGCCAGCACGACGGCGTCCGCCTCGAGGGTGCCGCCGCGGGCGAGGTGCAGCCGCCAAGGAGCACCGGGAGCAGCGGGCGGACTGAGTGCGGTGAGCGGTGTGGAGAGCTCGATGCGCGCACCCGCTGCCCGAGCGGCCCCTTCGAGGGCATCTCGCACGTCCCGTGCCCGTTGACTGGCGGGAAAGACCTTCTCCAGGGGGGCCTCCACGGTCGGCACCCCCCAGCTCTCGAAGCGCGCGCGCACCCCTCGCGGCGGCAGGGCAGCCAGGGCCGGCGCGAGGAAACGCCCACCCCTCTGGCCGAAAAGGGGCGCGATCGCCGCAGGTTCCAGGGTGGTGGTCAAGTTACAGCGGCTGCCACCGCTGGCGAGGATCTTGGTCCCCGTGCGCGCGGTCTTCTCGAGCACCCGCACCCGCGCTCCACCCCGAGCAGCCACCTCCGCTGCCCAAAGGCCCGCGGCTCCGGCCCCGATGACGATGACCTCCTTCATCCGCCACCCAGGGCGCGCTCCCACGCCTCGAGTTCCGCCCCATTCCGCGGGGGGACCGGGGGCGTATCGTCCTCGGGATCATCGAGGTATCCCTCCGGCAGGCGCACGACTTGGGTACGCCCCCCCTTGGCGCGGCTCGCTCGCAGGGCGCTCTCGGGGAAGGGCTCGCTCCGGTCGAGCCCCTCGAAGAGCGAGTGCAGATCCTCCAGGCTGCGCAGGCGCGACAGCCCGGCGCGCACACGGGCCGAGCCGCGGAAACCCTTGGTGTACCAGCCGATCCACTTGCGCATCTGGCGCATGCCACTCACCTCCCCGAAGAGCTCGACCAGCCGGCGCGCATGCTCCTCCGCCACGGCGATTACCCCGCCCAGGTTGGGAGGAGGGGGCGGTTCGTGCCCATCGAAGAGCGCGGCGAGCTCCGCGAAAAGCCAGGGCCGTCCCAGGCACCCACGACCGACGATCACCCCCGAGCAGCCGGTGCTGCGCATCATGCGCAGGGCGTCCGGGGCCTCCCAGATATCCCCGTTCCCCAGCACGGGGATCGACAGCTCTGCCGCCAGGTCAGCGATCGCTTCCCAGTCCGCTTCACCCGAGTAGAGCTGGGCCGCGGTGCGCCCGTGCAGACCGACCGCGGAGGCGCCCTCTTCCTGGGCCACCCGGGCGGCAAGGCGGTAGGTCAGGAGCTCGGAGTCGATCCCCTTGCGCATCTTGACCGTGATCGGCACATCCCCCGCCGCGCCCACCATGGCGCGCACCAGGCGTGCCAATAGGCGCGGCTTGGCGGGAATGGCGCTGCCCCCGCCCTGGCGGGTGACCTTGGGGACCGGGCAACCGAAGTTGGCGTCGATGTGGTCGACCCCGTCCGCGACGAGGGCCGCGACCACCTCCCCGAGGTCCCGCGGATCGGAGCCGTAGATCTGAATCGAGCGCGGCCGCTCCCCCCTCTGCCCCTGGGCGAGCAGTCGGGTCATGGGGTTGCCGTAGAGGTAGCCGCGGGCCGTGATCATCTCGGAGACGAAGAGGCCGGCGCCATATTCGCGGCAGAGCGAGCGAAAGGCAAAGTTGGTCACCCCGGCCATCGGGGCCAGCACGACCGGCGGCCAGACCGAGAGCGCTCCGAGCTCGAGGGGAGCGAACTCTCCGGGCGCCGCGACCGGGACGTCGCGGTTCTTCGGGCTGGCGAAGCGGGTCACTTGGTATCGAGGACACGTCCCTTCTTGGGGGGCGCTCCCGGACCCTCGTCGGAGAAGACCCGCAGGTCGCGTCGCGTGGTGCCCGTCCGCCTCTGGAAAAGAATCGGGACACCGCGCTCATTCACGCCGGAGATCACCACCGTGGAGGTCTCCGGCGACTGCGCCAGCACCGCGTGGTTCTCTTCGGACACGAGCGCGTACCACTGGTCCTGGACCGGCTCCCAGTAGTTGCCCTCCAGGTGCAGGGGATAGAAGACCTCGGGCTTCTCCCGTGTGCCGGCCCGGGCGTGGCGTGCCAGGATCAGGGCCGTGAGCGTGTCGGAGTAGTCGACGAAGGCGAGGGGCTGGTCGACGCGCACCGTGGCGAAGTGGGCCAGGGAATGGGAGCGGGTGATACTCATGCGATTGCTGTCACCGATCAGCGTGCCCTCGACCTTCCAGGCGAGACTCTGGGGCTGCTCGGGGTCGGCCCCCTGCTCCTCGGCCGGCTCGGCCAGGAGTTGGAAGCTCACCAGCTTGTCCCCCTTGAAGATCTCGACCAGATGGACGTGGAACTCGGGACGCACGCCCGCGCCGGGAAGCACCATGCGCGTGCCGTAGGCGGTACGACCGTCGAGTAGGTCCACCACCGCGAAATGTTCCGCGGAGAGCCGCAGTCCGTCGACCTCGGATTGGGTGCGCCCTTCGAGCAGGAGCTCGCCGCTGGGCATGTCGGGCGGGGGGATCTCGATCTCCCGTGCAAGTGCCTCGCGGGCCTCCCGCTGGGCCTTGGTCAAGGCGGTCAAGCGCTCCTCGAGATCCCAGCGCTCGAGGCGCCGGCCCCGCACGACGACCAGCTCGGGATCGCGCAGGGCCGCCAGGCTGCCGCCGTTCGGGTCGCTGCCGAGCGCGACCAGATCGGCCACCGCCCCCGGGGCGATACAACCGCGCCGGCCTTCCAGTCCCAGCGCCTTGGCCGCACCGTAGGTCGCCAGCCGCAGCACCTCGCCGGAGGGGATGCCCGCCAAGACCCATTGATCGAGCTCATCCAAGAGGCCGTCCCCAGGCAGGAGCAACTCGAAGGGGGCTCCACTCCCGGGGACCAGGGGCGTGCCACGCTTCCATAGCTCGTGGACCACCGCCCGCTGGAGGGCGAGGATCGATTCGACCTCGCTGCGGTGCTCCGCTCCGCTGGCCGCCACGGCTTCGGCGAAACCTTTCCAACTGGCGTCGTAGACCGGTCCGAGCCGGGCCAACTCACCCTCGAGGTCGGCCGGCGGGTCGAGCTGGCGGGCCGTGGTTGCCAGGAGAGGGGTCACCGCGGTGTGCGTCTCGGCCAGGGCGGCGATGGCCGGCTCGAGGTCGTCCAGGGTCACCTCCCCGAAGCGTTTGCCGGCCGGCAGCGTCCAGCCCAGGCCGACCAGGCCGTCCTGTCCCGAGGCGAGCACGCTCCCCAGGTCGCCGCCGCTGGGAAGGGGTCCCCAGACGGTGAGACCGCGGGAGTGGGCCATCGTGCAGAGGGCCGCGGCCGTCTCCGCACGCAGGTCACCGCGAAAGTAGAGGTAGTCGAACTCGTAGAGATCGGGCGCGACGCCGACCTCCTTCGCACGGGCGGCCAGCTCGTCGAGCTTGCGCGGCAGGACCTCGGTGGCGGCGCGGGGGCTGGGCAGTCCCCAGACCGAGTCGTCCTGTTGGTTGCCCCCCCCCAGGGCCGGCCCGCAGATGTAGAGATCGGGCCCGGGGACCAGGGCGCGCATCTGCGGGGTGCGCAAGAGCAGGATGTCGTGGACGATGTTGCCCGTGTCCCGCACCAGGGTCACGCCGCGGGAGACGTAGAGCGCGTCGTGCTCCAGGTCGTGGTTGACGTGGCCGTCGATGAGGCCGGGGATCAGATGCAAGCCATCCAGGTCGACCGTGGTGAGTTCCTCGTCCAGGGACTGGCTGGGATCGAGCAGAGCCTCGATGGTCGAGCCGGAGACGATCACCGTGCGGGGGGCGGGCTCCTCGCCGGGGAGCATGCTGTGGACGATCGCACCCACCAGGGCGTAGCGGGTGGGAGCGATCGTCCACAGCATGCTCCCCGGCG
>JALWOP010000459.1 GCA_027083445.1 Planctomycetota bacterium
AGTAGGTCCTAGTGATCCGGCGGATTCCGAGTGGAAGGGCCGTCGCTCATCAGATAAAAGGTACTCCGGGGATAACAGGCTGATCTCCCCCAAGAGTTCATATCGACGGGGAGGTTTGGCACCTCGATGTCGGCTCATCGCATCCTGGGGCTGAAGGAGGTCCCAAGGGTTTGGCTGTTCGCCAATTAAAGCGGTACGTGAGCTGGGTTTAGACCGTCGTGAGACAGGTCGGTCCCTATCTAGTGTGGGTGTAGGATGATTGAGGAGGTTTGCCCCTAGTACGAGAGGATTGGGGTGGACGAACCGCTGGTGCTCCAGTTATCAGGCAACTGGTACAGCTGGGTAGCTATGTTCGGAACGGATAAGCGCTGAATGCATCTAAGCACGAAGCCCTCTCCAAGACGAATCATCCCTATCAGTCCCCTGGGAGACTACCAGGTTGATAGGCCGGAGGTGTAAGTCGCAGCAATGCGTTTAGCTTACCGGTACTAATCGGACGATCGGCTTAACCACTTTCTTCTGCTGTTCCAGCAGGCCTTTGGGCTCGCTGGGGCCGCGGGAGAAGGTCTCGCTCCCGCGAGCAAGTGCTCCAATGTGACGCAATCCACCTTTCCTTCAGTCCGGATGCTGCGTGGGTTCCGCGCGGCTTCCGGCCAGTATTCCCGGTGACTATAGGTGGCTGGCCATACCCGTTCCCATCCCGAACACGGTCGTCAAGCAGTCTCCGCCGATGATAGTGCGTATGCGCGAAAGTAGGTTATCGCCGGGTTTTCTCAGCGCCCGTGGCCTCGGTCACGGGCGTTTTTTTGTGCCCCCGCAATTGCCCTCTATGGCGGGTGCCCCCAATAGCGGGCGCCCTGTAGGGGAGAGGTGGGTCACCAAGCGGCGCCAGTTGAGCCGGGGGGGGGCGTCATGCCGTAGGGCACGGGAGTCGAGGTCTTGGTTGGGTTGGCTCGCGGGGCAGGAATGGTCGGCTGCCTGGGGCCACGGAGGCCCTAGGCCGAAGTGGAAAGGGGGCTAGCCCTCTACGGCGGTTTGTTCGGGAGCCTCCGGAGCGCTAAGTTGTCGGCTAGCGGCGAGGTCCGCCGCATTCGTCTCGCATCACCATCCCCCTACTTTTCTCTATGACCTGGGCTTGGATCCTCATCGTCATCGTCATCCTGGCGGTCCTGTTGCCCTTTGTGATTGGGATGTTCCTGCGGGACGTCTATGAGGGCAGGTTGCGGGTCATCTTTGATCGACCGCCCGATGAGGTTTGGAACGAGCTCTTGAACTATCAGGAGCATCCACTGTCGGGTTCCATGGGGCGAGGAGTGTTCGCTGCGGAGGAGGTCGATGGCCGGCCAGCCTGGCGGGAGGACCTTGGCAACACACGCCTGCGGGTTACGACCCTCGAACTGTCGGACGGTCTGCGCGACGATGCGCCGGGAGGGGCGGAGGAGGAGGGGGAGGGAGTTCATGCTTCCACCTGTCCCCGGCGCTGGGTTCTCCTGGCCGAGGACGAGGTTGTCCCGATGACGGCACGCTGGACCCTGGAGGTCGCCCCGGCGGAACCGGCTGAATCGGAGGGGGGGACCGAGCTTCGAGCGCACAACGTCACCACCATTCGGTCGGGCAAGTGGCAGAGTCCCGTCTTCCGGGTGGTCATGCGCGCAACCAATGCGGCAGAGAAGGTTCTGCGGGAGTACCTGCGCGGCATTGCGGGGAGTCTGGGGGTTACCGCAAGATTGGTCGAGACTCAGCCCGACGGGGAGGAAAAGGTTTCACCGGGGCGGCCCTCCGCAAGCACACGGCCAGGCTAGGCGCCTTGGGATGTGTGAGCTTCCCCCCAGAGTAGGACTGAGCTTGCCCCCAAAGTAGGACCACTCAGATCGGATCAGAAGCGCCGCAAGACGCCGATGACCACTCCCCGAATGCGGACGTCATCACAGTAGAGCGGGTCGAGCTCGGAGTTGGCGGGCTGCAGGCGGATGCGACCCTTCTCGCGGTAGAAGCGCTTCAGTGTCGCCTCACCTTCAGGTAGAACGGCGACCACGGTCTCGCCGTTGTGGGCCTGCTCTCGCCGCTCGACGAGGACGATGTCGCCGTCGGCGATGGCATCGTCGATCATGGAGTTGCCACTAACGCGCAGGGCGTAGACCTCACGATCGGGGGGCAGGATGTCGGCCAGGTTGAGCTCTTCGGGGGCTTCGATGGTCTCGATGGGGGCTCCGGCTGCGATGGAGCCCAGGATCTGCAGGGTTCTACCGGCGGAAACCGCTGGCAGGGCGCTCCCCACGCCAGCACTTCCCGGCGCGCCGGGACGGGACCCTGCAGAGGTGCCGCCTGGATCGACGAGCTGCAGTCCACGGCTCACACCTCGCGCCCGGCGGCGCAGGACCCCCTTGCGTTCGAGTTCGGCCACATGGCCGAAGACCGTCACCTTGTTGACGCCAAAGTGCTCGGCGATCTCCTCGAGGGTGGGGCTGATGCCTTCGCGATCACAGTAGTCACGGAAGAAATCGAGGATCTCCTTCTGTCTACGGGTGAGGGGGGCCTGGGTCATCGCGGCGCTCGGTGTTCGGTAGGGGAGTCAGACGAGGAACGTACAGGCCAGGAGGGTGGCAAAGAAGAGATAGGAGAGGATGTCGGTCCCCGCCTGGGTGGGGACCGACATCCTCTCC
>JALWOP010000460.1 GCA_027083445.1 Planctomycetota bacterium
CACCCGACCCAGTCCCGCGGGGCCGATTGCCCCACGGCCGATAGTTTGGTATATCAAACTATATGCGGGCCACGCCCCACGTCTCCGCTGCTCTCGCCCGGCGCTTTCTGCGTGCCTATCCGCAGGTCTTCTTCGCCTGCCATTCACGGCACGTGAGGGATCCTCGGACGGGGAGGGTCTTGACCGACCACCTGGTGAGCCTTCTCGATCATCTCGACAGGCGCGAGCCCTTGGGTCTGGGCGAGTTGGCCCGACACATGGGGGTGACGCCGGGGACGATGTCGGTGCAAGTCGACCGGCTGGTCGAGGGTGGCTTTGTGGCCCGCCGGCCCTGCGCGAGGGATCGGCGCGCGGTCGAGTTGCGTTTGACTGCAGCGGGAGAACGAATGCGCAGGGCCCGTTCGGTCCTCGACCCGGCGCGGGTCACGGCGCTCCTCGAGCGTCTCTCCCCCGACCAGCGCAGGGCATCCCTGGAGGCGCTCGAAACCCTTGCCGGCGCCGCGCGGGCTCTGATGGACGAAGGAGAGTCCTCCCCTGCCAAACGGAGAATCAGCCGATGAAATGGCTCTTGATCTTGCTGGGAGTCCTTGTCGCACTGGGAGGGATCTGCACTCTGATCGGTGCCCTGCGTCCCAGGGACCACGTGGCCCGTTCGCAGGCGACCTTTCAAGCCGGCCGGGAGGTGCTTTGGGAAGTGCTGGCCGACTTTGCAGCCTGGCCCGAGTGGAACTCCGCCTTCGAGACGGTGACGCAACGCGAGCCCCGCGATGGGAAGGCGTTCTGGGTGGCCAAGGGTTCCTGGGGCGAGTTACCCATGGTCATGGAAACCGTCGAGCGCCCCAAGCTCCTGGTGACCCGTATCCCCGAGGATGCCGGCATCGGTTTCAGCGGTACCTGGCGCTACGAGCTCGAGGCCCGACCCGAAGGCGGTACGACCTTGACCGTCACCGAGCGCGGTAGCGTTTCGAGCCCCTTCTTCCGTTTCGTGATGATCTTCCACGACAACCACGCCACCCAGCTACGCTTCCTCGAAGACCTGGCCGCCCACCTGAAGGAAGAGGTGCACCCCAAGCCCCTGGCCGAGGAGGAAGGCCTCCGCAAGGAACCGGACTGAGCCCCTCGTACCCTACGACAGAGAAAGGGCCCCGGCTCCAGCGGCGCCACTTCGTGACCCACCTCTTCCCAGGCTACCTGAGGCAAGATCGGGTTCAGTCAGTTAGATTCGCCGCCACGGCTTGCCGTAAAGGGCCTCTCCACCCGGCATGAAGAAGATCACGATCGTCGGTGTTCCCGCCGCCATGCTTCTGTGCGGGCTGCTGTATCTTCTTTGCGTCTGTGGCAGAGAGAAGAACGAAGCCGCCGCCTCACGATTCCCCTCAGGTGGAGGAGTGGCAAGCCAGGGCCCGAGCACCCTAGCAAGGCCTGATGACGAGCCGCAGAATCCAAGGAAGGCCTTGGGGGAGCTGACGGGTGATGGGCTCGAAATCCTCGTGCAGTGGATGGACAATGATACCTGGGAGGAAGTCGATCACGGAACTCTTACGTACTTGACCGATGATGTCTCCCAGCAGCTGTCGCTCGAGGAACCTAGTTCGCGGTCCATCGAAGGCCTTTATCCCATCCGATTCGAAGTCGACGGAACCTACTCACGTGCGATCGTGTCGGAACTCACCGATGACGGTAGAACACGCCTTCGCGCATGGATGTTCCCAGGGATCCTCGTTCAGGGCCCTGAGAACCTCCAAGGTGAAGACATTTCGGTGGTACGCTTCGATACACCGCGAAGCTATGAAGCACACCTCAAGCACCCGGGTCGCATCAACGATGAAGACCGCAGGCCTACACGGTCGCTGCCGGCGTACCTGCCTTGGGACGGAGATGATCTGCGCCCGTACTGGATTCGGACCTCAAACGGGCCCTGGAATCGCGTAGCGCCATCTGCGGTGGCACATGCCGAACACTTCTTCCGCCTCGAGGACGAGTGCTCAGGGTCCCTGGAGATTGCGCTGGTAGGGGCGGCACGAGGCTACCTGCTAAGGTTCCTACTGATCGAGGAGGCGCACGGAAGACCCCTCCTGGACTACGCCCCCTTGGTACTGGATGCCAAGGAGTTGGTGGGAATTCGCGAAGTCAGCGGGACCCTGCTGTTCGGCTACGGGCCGTCGATGCATATTCTGCGCAATCCCGTTGCTCGTCTACCGGTCACCGTTCAGTGCGGGGAGATCACTCGGGTCGTCCTAGACCTGGAACCTCAACCGCCTGAACGTGGCATGATTGCAGGGCACCTGAGTGTGCCCGGCTTGGAGCTCATCGAAGACATCGAGCTTCCACAAGAGGTCGCGATCCGACTTCTCTCGGACTCTCCATATCTCTACGGTGTGCGGAACCTCGTGAGCTACCAGTCGTACGAGGATATGCCGCAGGAAGGATCCGGTAGACGGTTCGCGCTAGGGCCAGTCCCCTTTGGAGCGCATGTCCTGCAAGTTCTACCGTTCGGAATCGAAGTCGAGGTGCTCGTGAAAAACTCAACAGGAGTCAAGGAGGACATCTCCCTTCAAGGTATCGCTCGTTCGAGGGTTCGGGTTTTCGGCGCGGACAACACTCAGGTCGAAGTTCTTAGTTTCCAGGCCGTTTCCCACCCAGTCGAGGGCAAGAGATGGAACCTACCTGCACGGGAGGTGTCTCCAGGAGAATGGGAGGTTGTCTCCGTCGCAGGGAACATTACCCTCGAGGTGGGTACGAAGAATCATGGATACACCACGAAGCAGGTATACGTAGGCGCTGGGTGGAACGACATCACGGTCGAGGTGGAGAAATCCTACTCCCGATCGGTCCGCCTGGTGAAGTCGGGAAATCCTTTTAGGGCACCTGTAGACTGGTGGTTCCACATTTACCCCATCAAGATCAGTGGAGAAGGATCGTACGAGAATCGAGACGTGCGACTGAACGCCGAACTGGCCAAGACTGGCGTTTCTGAGGTGCGTTTTATTTTCTCGGGTCCGGGAGAGTTCCAGCTCAAAATCCCCGCCCTTGAAGGGGTGGAACTCCCCGATCAGGTAACGATGACTATCGGCGACTTCAGCGACCCCTTACTGATCAACGTCCGAGAATAGATGCGCTCACATCTCTTGCACGGCAGAGCAACAGTTGCGGTGTGAATTCTCTCTCGGTGGCCATGCTGAGGTAGATGCGTCCACTCTCCCGCTCCTCTGCAATCTCGATCGCGAAAGCGCTGACGAGTTGGAGCAGGAAGGCCGCTTTCGAAAAGAGTGCTGCGACGCGCATGCGCCGCTTGATCTCGCGGCTCAGGCGTTCGAGCACGTTGCCCGTGAGTAGTCGCCGCCGGTGCATTGCGGGAGTTCGAAGATGGACTGCCGCCGGAGGATGTTGTTCTCCAGCCACGTGGCCAGGTCGTAGCTGTCCTGACCTTACCCCCGGAATCCGGTCCACCAGATTCTGGCACTCCCGCCTAGAATCCTTGAAGGAGGCCCCATGCGGAAGTCCCGATTCACCGAAGAGCAGATCGTCGCGATCCTGAAGGAGTCCGAGGCTGGCACGCCGACCTCGATCCCCGAGCCGGCGATCACTCCGTCGGGAGCTTCCCGATCGTGCTCGACTACCTTCCAGGAGGAGCGCAGCTTGGAACAGAAGGACTCCAGGATTCTGCGCTCATGATCCTTGCTCTCTTCTTCGCGTCATGGGGCTCTGCTCCCCAAACCACGCCTGGGACATCCCTGCCAGGGTGCTTGGCATCCCGTGGCGACACTCCCGCCGCTCACCCAATGCGGCATCGAACCAGGGCTCGCCTAACCGGCGCTCTGCCGGGACCTTATGTGGAGCGGGCGATGGGACTCGAACCCACGACATTCAGCTTGGGAAGCTGACACTCTACCAACTGAGTTACGCCCGCTCGGGGGGCCGGGGATCCTACTTCCAGGAGAGAGACCCGGCAAGAGGCCCCTCGAGAGGGTCGGCGAGCTGGGATGGAAGCCCCCCGATCGGGTAGGATCTTCCCGTGGCGCGGAGGGGCCACCCCGCCGGGCCGCACGGCCGTGCTCCTCAGGTCCGATGGCGGACCGGAATGCGACCGTCGTTCGATCCGATGCGTCACTCCATGTTCCGATCTCCCTTTCGCAATGCTGGTAGAGACGTCTCGCCAACCCAAACCTGATGCCATGGGTAAACGCCTCTACGTCGGCAACCTCTCCTACGACAGTACCGAAGACTCCGTCCGCGCCGCCTTCTCCGAAGGAGGTCGCGCCGTCGACGAAGTCGTCATCATGATGGACCGGGAAACCGGTCGACCCCGCGGCTTCGCCTTCGTCGAGATGGGAAGCGACGCCGATGCCCAGGCCGCCATCGAAGCGATGGACGGCACCATGCTCGACGGCCGCAACCTCAAGGTGAACGAAGCGCGCGAACGCCGGCCGGGCGGCGGCGGCGGTCGCTGGTAAACCACTCCTGACCCCGAATGCGGCGCCTCTCACCCTCGGGTGGGCGGCGCCGACGTCTTGGATCCCCGCGCTGATCCCCCACACCGCCCCCCGGAGCCGACACGGCTCACACCGGCCCGCAGAGGGGACCGCTCAGACCTCACGTACCTCGAAGCCCTCGCTGACCGAGTAGGTGAGCAACCGCGCACCCGGCGCGGCGCCCCGGCGTACCAGCTCCTCGATCCACTCCTCCTGACCCGGCCAAGGGTAGGCGTAGATCAGATCGAAATCCGCAAGGTCCATCCCCAGTTCCACATACCCATCCGCCCCTTCGGTCGGGGTGTGGAACTCCGCGTCGAGCAGGGAGACCTCGTCCCGGAAATCAGGGGGAACGAAGCTACCCAAGGCAAAGGTCGCCGCCCCCCCCACCTCCTCGTTCAAGTCACAGGCGGCCCGGTGCAACTCCGGCTCGATCTCGATTCCAAAGGCGTCGAAGCCGAGCCGGTCGGCCAGAAGGGTGATCACACCGAGCCCCGAGCCGAGTTCCAGGAAGGAGTGGCAGCGCTCCCTCTCGAGTTGCAAGGCCGCGTGGGCCTCGCGCTGGTCCGCGGGAATGAAGGCGTGGAAGAGGCTCCCTCGGCCGGCGAGAAAAGCGCGCCAGAGCTCCGCTCCCCTCCGCAGGAGATGCTCCAGGGCGGGATCGGGGACATTCATCGTCCCATCCTACGTCCCAGAAGGCCCTCCGCCCCGAATCGGGTCCAAAGACCGCTCCAGGGACCCGATGGATAGACTTGAAAGGTTTCCACCCCCCGGGACCCTGAGCCCGAGCCCCCGGGGGACTAGGATGTCTGGGCCGGTTCCATCCGGCATCTCTCCCCATGACTCGAGCAGCCTCTACCCAACCCGCGCGCCTGCGTTGGGATTGGGTCAACACCCTCTTCCTCGGCTTCGCCCACCTGATGGCCGTCGCCGGCATCGTCTACCTCATCGCGGTCAAGGCCTCACCCTGGACCCTCGGCCTCGGCGTACTCTGGTTCCTCCTGTGCGCCATGTCCATCACCGGGGGCTATCACCGCCTCTTCGCCCATAAGGCCTACCAGGCCTTCGCCCCCCTGCGCCTCTTCTACCTACTCTTCGGCGCGGCCTCGGTTCAGAACTCCGCCCTCAAGTGGTGCTCCGACCATCGACGTCACCACGCCTTCACCGATCGAGACGCCGATCCCTACAACATCCGACGGGGGTTCTGGTGGGCCCACGTCGGGTGGGTGCTCTTCAAGAGTCCCTGCGACACGATCGAAGGGGTCAAGGACCTCAAGCGCGACAAACTGGTCGTCTGGCAGGACCGCTACTACATCCCACTCGCCCTCGGCATGGGCGTCGGCGTACCCGGCCTGATCGGGCTTCTTTGGGGCGACCCGCTCGGGGCGATTCTCGTCGCCGGCTTCCTGCGCCTGGTCATCCAGTGGCACGCGACCTTCTCGATCAACTCCGTCGCCCACTGCATCGGCTCCCAGCCCTTCTGCACGCGCACCTCGGCCCGCAACAGCGTCATCACCGCGCTGATCACCATGGGCGAGGGCTACCACAACTTCCACCACCGCTTCCAGACCGACTATCGCAACGGCATCCGCTGGTTCCACTTCGATCCGACCAAGTGGTTCGTCTGGAGCCTCTCGAAGGTCGGCGGTACCTGGAACCTGCAACGCACCCCCAAGGCCCGCATCGAGCGCGCCCGGGAAGAGGTCAACCGCCAGCGCCACGACCCGAGCTAGCCCGGCCGCTTCGGGGTCAACTGTCGCCATAGCTCGCGCGCAGCTCCTGCAAACGCCGCTCCAGGCTTCGGCGTAGCTCAGCCTGCTCAGGATTCGAGGCGAGGTTGTGCATCTCGTCCGGATCACGCTCGAGATCGTAGAGTTCGAAGGTCTGCGAGCGCTCGAAGTAGATCAACTTGTGGCGGGCCGTGCGAATGCCGTAGTGGGGTGTCACCCGGTGAAAGGTGCGGCCCTCGTCGTACTCGTAGTAGCGGTAGTAGATCGCATCACGCCACGAGTCGGGTTCTACTCCTCGCAGGAGAGGGGTGAGGCTGCGACCCTGCATGGATGCACCCCCCTCCAAACCCGCGTAATCGAGCAGGGTCGGCGCCAGATCCAGATTCTGTACGAGCAGGTCGCTCGTGCCCACTCGGACGCCGGGCCCCGCTGCGATGAGGGGCGTGCGCAGCGCAGGTTCATACATCCAGCGCTTGTCGTACCAACCGTGCTCGCCGAGAAAGAAGCCCTGATCCGAGGTGTAAATCACCAGCGTGCTTTCAGTCAGGTCGAGCTCGTCGAGCTGCCGCTGAATCGCCCCCACCGCATCGTCGAGACCCCGAACACAGCGCAGGTAGTCCTTGATGAAGCGCTGGTAGTTCCAGCGGGTACGCGCAGCCACATCGAGGTCCGCAGGTGGAATCTCACCATAGGCCGCATCCCACGCCTCCCGCTCCTCGGCCGTGAGACGCGCCAACTTGCCCTCGCGAGCTCCATCGAGAATCCCCTTCCCCGTCACCGGGAGCTTGAGATCGTAAGCGGGGAAGAGGTCCCGCGCGATGCGCATCTGCGCCAGAGCCGCTCCGGGATTGCGACCGGCATGGTCGTCGAAAAGGGTACGCGGCTCGGGAAGGTCCCGGTCCCGATAGAGATCGAGGTAGCGGATGGCCGGGTCCCAGGTGCGGTGGGT
This sequence comes from Planctomycetota bacterium, assembly GCA_027083445.1. Classification (GTDB taxonomy): domain Bacteria; phylum Planctomycetota; class UBA1135; order UBA1135; genus JALWOP01. Next base: position 7,152 of record JALWOP010000460.1, read on the forward strand.
GGCGTGAAAGCAGACCCACAGGAAGAAGGGGCTTTGCCGACCGTGTTCCTCGAGCCAGTCGCTCGCGGCGTGGGCGATGATGTCGGTGCAGTGGCCCTGCCCCCGATGCTTGCCCTTGGCGGTTCGCAGGAACGGCGCGTAGTAGGGCCCCTCCACCACCGTCCAATCGTCGAACCCCCGCGGATCGCCGGGCAGGTGCCACTTTCCGATCACCGCCGTGCGATACCCTCCAGCCCGAAGGAGTTCGGAGAGCAGAGGCACATCCGCCCGCAACCCCGGCCGATTGCCGAGCTGACCGTTGCGATGGGAGTGGAGACCGGTCATGACCACCGCCCGCGCAGGCGCACAGATCGAGTTGGTGACAAAGCTCTGGGTAAAGCGCATGCCCCGTGCCGCCAGGGAGTCGATGTGCGGCGTGCGGGTGAGAACACTGCCGTAGCAACCGATCGCTGCCTGGGCGTGATCGTCGGCGTAGAGGAGCACGATGTTGGGGCGCTGTCCCCCCAGGGCAATCGCGCAAAGAATCAGGCTCATGAGAACACTGCGCATGGGTCCCAGAATAGGACCCGCGTTAGAATCGTGCTCTCCCCTTCCCCATCGCTGGAATCCACCATGCTCCGACACCTGCGCCGCACGGCCTCTCTGCTCCTCTGCTGCCCCCCACTCCTGGCCGGAACGCTCTACGTCGATGCCAATCTGATGAGCGGTGCGGGTGACGGCTCGACCTGGGCGGACGCCTTTCAGGGAGCACGCGGACTACGCGACGCGGTTCAAGCCGCTCAAACCGGCGACGTCATCTTCGTCGCCCAGGGCGTCTACCGGCCCGCCATCGGCTCGAACCGCAACGTCTCGATCACCCTCCTGGACGGGGTCGAGATCTACGGCGGATTCCTCGGGGGCGAAACCTCACCCGACCAGCGCCCCCCCTTCGGAACAGCACCCACCATCCTGGACGGAGACCTGGCCGGAGACGACGGCTCGGGCCAGTTCGGCGACAACAGCTACCACTGCCTGCGGGCGGGCAACGCGGGGCCGAGCGCCATCTTCGACGGTTTCGTCGTCCGGGGCGGCAATGCCGACGGCAGCGGCAACAACGACAAGGGCGCCGGGATCCTCTGTATCTCGGGGGCGCCGACCCTGCGGAACTGCCTCTTCGTCGACCACCGCTGCACCTTCGGCGGCGCCGCGGGCTACATCAACGGCTCGGGACCGACCTTCACCGACTGCACCTTCGCCGCGGGGGACGGCGGTTCCTTCGGAGGAGCGTTCGACATCGCCACGGGCGCGAGTGGAATACGCTTCGAGCGCTGCGTGTTCACGGGGAATCGCGCGGCCCGCGCGGGAGCGCTGGAGGTCTTCGCAACCGCGGGAGTGGTCGTCAGCGACTCGATCTTCATCGACAACGTCTCGACCGGATCGGGAGGGGGCGGCGCGATCTGGACCGGAAGCGGCAGTAGCCTGACCCTCACCGGCTGCACGCTGGTCGGCAATCGCTCCGACGTCCAGACCCAGGGCGGATTGCGCAGCCAGAGCGCGACGGTAACCATGCGCAACACGATCCTGTGGGCCAACGAGGGGCCGGGCGGAGCCCAGGGTGCGAGCAACCAGCTCAGCTCGGGCCTCGATGTGACCTACTGCCTGGTCCAGGGGAGTTATCCGGGGGCGGGCAACCTCTCCTCCGATCCGCTCTTCGTCGACCTGGCCCTGCGTGACCTGCACTTGACGGGGGCCAGTCCGGCGATCGATGCGGGGGACAATGGGACCCTAGCCCTGTCGGCTTTCGACGCAGCCCACGCACCGCGCCGGGTGGATGAGCCCGCCGTGGTCGACAGCGGCCTCGGCAACGCCCCCATCGTCGACATGGGTGCTTTCGAATCCTCGATCGGAATCAGCGAGCCCACCTGCGTGCCGCTGCCCAACTCGACCGGCCTGCCATCGATCCTCGCCGGCACGGGCAGCACCTCGATTGCGGACAACGACGTGAACCTGGTCGTCCTCGACCTGCCCAGCGGGGAGTTCACCATGCCGCTGCTCTCCGCTTCGACCGACCGCCTGCCAGTCGCCTCGGGCCTGCTCTGCCTGGGAGCACCCCAGATCCGCTTCACGGGCAACATCCAAAGCAGCGGCTCCACCGGCAGCGTCAGCTTCTCCCCCGACCTCTCCAATCTTCCCCAGGGAACCGCCGTGCAACCCGGCGAGACCTGGACCTTCCAGCTTTGGCACCGGGACGGGGCCAGCTCGAACTTTTCCTCGAGCTTGAGCCTGACCTGGCGCTGAAAATCCCCAGGAGGCGCAAGAACTTCGCTCGCAGACCCGCAGGCGATCCCAAGCCTCCGCAACTCCTCTTTCCGACCCATGGTCATCGCTCCCATGATTCGCCCCCTCGCGCTCGCCCTGTCCCTCTTTCTCGCCGCCCCGCCCCTCATCGCCGGGACGATCTTCGTCGATGCCAACCTCACGACGGGGGCCGACGACGGGTCCAGTTGGGCCAATGCCCTGCAGGGTCCTACCGGACTGAAGCGGGCCACCCTGATCGCCCAGAGTGGGGACCGCATCTTCGTTGCTCGTGGAAAGTACCGCCCAGCCCTGGGCTCCAGTCGCAACGCCTCGATCACGTTGGTGGACGGAGTGGAGATCTACGGGGGCTTCCTTGGTTTCGAGAGTTCGCCGTCCGAGCGCCCCCCCTTCGGCAGCGTCTCCTCGATCATCGACGGTGACCTGAACGGCGATGATGACCAGGGGCACTTCAGTGACAACAGCTATCACTGCGTGCGCGGCGGAACCGGTGGGCCGACGACGCTGCTGGACGGGTTCGTCATCCGCGGGGGCCGGGCCGACGGGTATGCCTCCGACCACAATGCTCAAGGAGGGGGCCTGCTGATCTGGAACGGAAAGCCCCGTATTCGCAACTGCCGCTTCACCCACAACTTTGCGAAGGAAGGAGGCGCGGCTCTCGTACGCGCGTCCTATATCTACAGTGCATCCTGGGTCGTGTTCGCCGACTGCATCTTCGAGAAGAACATCTCCGTCGGAAAGGGGGGGGGAGTGTCGATCATCTCCGCGAAGCCGACGGCCCCCACCTTGGAGCGCTGCCGTTTCGAGAAGAACAAAGGTTACCGGGGAGGGGCGCTCAACGTCAGCTTTGCCGTCGAAGCCCGCAACTGCACCTTCATCGACAACGTGGCCCGCTGGGGTGACGGCGGTGCGGTGTATGCCGAGAAGGATTGGCCGAATACCTTCTCCAACTGCACCTTCGTCGGAAACCGCTCCCTCGGCTCTCCCGTCGGCGGGGCCTATCTGGTTCCGAGCACCGGCAGCACTCACAATCCCATCCGCAACTGCATCTTCTGGAACAACATGGGCGCGGACGGTTCCCACGGCACGGGGAACCAACTGAATGCCCTCGTCCAGGCGGTCTACAGCCTGGTCGAGGGAGGGCACCCCGGCGAGGGCAACAGCGCGGCCGACCCTCTCTTCGTCGATCTGGTGGGACGCGATCTGCATCTCACCGCCACCAGCCCAGCCATCGATGCCGGCTCCAGCCGCAGCATGCCCTTGGACTCCCTCGATCTCGACCACGCCCCGCGCCGGGTGGATGACCCCTCGGCACTCGACACGGGCAAGGGTCCAGCTCCGATCGTCGACATGGGTGCCTACGAGTATGCGATCGGCGTCTCCGACCCCTACTGCCTGGCGGTCGCCAACTCCACCGGAGTACCCTCCATCTTGGCGGCCACGGGCAGCCTCACCATCAGCGACAACGACGTGAATCTGGTCGTCTTGGGGCTGCCCCAGGGAGAGCCGGCCATGATGTTGATGGCCGCCACGACCTGGCACGCCCCCCTCGGGAACGGCCTTCTATGCCTGGGAACGCCCCAGGTACGCTTCGACGGTCAGATCCTGAACAGCGGGCCGACCGGCAGCGTGAGCCTTTCCCCCGACCTCACGAATCTCCCCCAGGGAACGGTCGTACAGCCCGGCGAGACCTGGACCTTCCAACTCTGGCATCGGGACGGGAGCAGTTCGAACCTCTCTTCGAGCCTGAGCCTGACCTGGCTCTAGAAGGTGAATCGGAGGGAGACACCCTCTCCTCGGCCTCCCCCAGCATCCCGGCCTGCTCCAGCCCCTGCCCCGCCCAGTCCCGGAGGGGTAGAATCCCGGCGATGATCTCCGAGGCTGCCACCCGCCCCGCCCAAACCTGGGTCGCCCCGAGTGCGCGAGCCGCACGCACGGGAAGTGTCGCTAGCGAGCTCGCCCGGCTCGAGGCGAAGGTCGCCGACGGGAAGCGCATCACGCCCGAAGAGGGGCTCTGGCTCCACGAGCGGGCAGACCTTCTCACCCTCGGGCGCATGGCCGAGAGCGTGCGTAAGCGGCTGCACCCCGAGCCGGTCGTGACCTACATCGTCGACCGCAACCTGAACCCGACCAATGTCTGCGTGACCGACTGCGGGTTCTGCGCCTTCTACCGGCGCCCTGGGGACCGGGAGGCCTACGTCCTCTCGCGCGAGGAGATCTTCGCAAAGGTCCAGGAAACCGTCGATCTGGGAGGCCGGCAACTCTTGATGCAGGGGGGGCACCACCCCTACTTGCTCTCGGACTGGTGGTGCGAGCTGATCGCCGACATCGGCGAACGCTGGGAGATCAACTGCCATGCCCTCTCCGCACCGGAGCTCGACCATTTCTCCAAGGTGGAGAAACGCCCCGTCGAAGAGGTGATCGCCGACCTGTACGCGGCCGGCCTCGGCTCACTGCCGGGTGCCGGCGCGGAAATGCTGGTCGACCGCGTGCGCAAGATCATCGCCCCCAAGAAGACCTCCTCCGATCGATGGCTCGAGGTCCACCGCAGGGTCCACGAAGCCGGCCTGCGCTCGAGCGCCACGATGATGTACGGCAATGTCGAGACGCCGGCCGAGCGTATCGAGCACCTCGAACGCCTGCGCAGACTCCAGGACGAGACCGGGGGCTTCACTGCCTTCGCCTGCTGGAACACCCAACCCGAAGGCGTCCCCGAAGAGCACCTCTATCCCCAGCGCACCACCCCCGCGGTCTACCTGCGCATGCAAGCGCTCTCCCGCATCTACCTCGACAACTTCCAAAACATCCAGACGAGTTACGTCACCCAGGGCATGAAGCTGGCCCAGGTCAGCCTGACCTACGGAGCCAACGACTTCGGGGGGACCATGCTGGAAGAAAACGTCGTCTCCGCCGCAGGGTGTTTCCATCTGGAATCGATCCAGCGGATTGAACGGCTGGTCGAAGCTGCGGGATTCCAGCCCCGTCAACGCAACTCCTGGTACGGCATCGTCGATCCACGTCACCAGGCAGAGACCTTCCCCACTTGCCGTGAGGAGGCGGCCCGATGAGCGACAACCGGCAAGGCGCAGATCAAGAGCAACTCTGGGAACGGGCAGAGGCTGCGGGTCTGGGCGCGATCGCCGAGAAGGTACTCGCCAAAACCCGCCTTTCGCGCGAGGACGGGCTGACTCTCTACAACTCGCCCGCGCTGCACGTTGTCGGAGAACTCGCCAACCACGTGCGTGAGCGCATGCACGGGGATCGCACATACTTCAACGTCAACCAGCACATCAACTACACCAATATCTGCAACAAGCTCTGCCGCTTTTGCGCTTTCCAACGCCTCCCGGGTCAGGAAGGTGCCTATGTGATGAGCCCGGCAGAGGTCGCCGAAAAGATCCGCGCCCAGTTGGACGCACCGGTGACCGAGGTGCACATGGTCGCGGGGATCTACCCCAAGCTCCCCTACGAGTACTACCTGCAGATCCTGCGCGCGGTCAAGGAGACTCGACCCGAGATCCACATCAAGGCCTTCACCATGATCGAGCTGATGCAGATCGCGCGCCGGGCCAAGCGTCCACTGCGTGAAATCCTGCCGGAGCTGATCGAGGCCGGCCTGGGTTCCTGCCCGGGGGGTGGCGCCGAGGTCTTTGCGGATCGGGTCCACCGGGAGGGTTACCACCTGAAGAACACCGGCGAGCAGTGGCTCGAGACCGCCCGCATCGTCCACGAGGCGGGTCTGCGCAGCAACTGCACCATGCTGCACGGACATATCGAGACCCCCGAGGAACGGGTCGATCACCTCGACCGCCTGCGCAGGCTCCAGGACGAGACCCACGGCTTCCAGGCCTACATCCCCCTCTCGTTCCACCCCGATCACACCGAGTGGGCTCACCTCGGTGCTCCGACCGCCCTGGACGAGCTGCGCGAGATCGCCGTCGCCCGGCTCCTGCTCGACAACATCGATCACATCAAGGCCTACTGGATCATGCTCGGGATCCCGGTAGCCCAGATCGCCCTCAGCTACGGAGCCAATGACGTGGACGGTACCGTGGTCGAGGAGCGCATCTACCACGATGCGGGTGCGACGACTCCCCAGGAGGTCGAGCGGCGCGAGCTGGTGCAGTGGATCCGGGATGCGGGACGTGTACCGGTCGAGCGGGATACCCTCTACAACGTGATCGACTCCTGTGATGCTCCCAGGGAGGCTGCGATCCCGGCTGAGCCTGCGCTGAGCTGAACCGGGGTCCCGATGGCCAAACCCTCCTCTATCCTGCCGATCCTGGCCCAGGCTCTCCTCGGACTCTGTGCCTGCAGTCCCTCCACGGATCCCAATCCGGCCACTCCGCGCCCGGATGTGCTCTTCATCGTGGTCGACACCCTGCGAGCCGATCGGCTCGAACCCTACGGCTACCCGCGCCCCACCAGCCCGAACCTCGCGGCCCTGGCGGAGAGGGGAGCCCTCTTCGAGGATGTGACGGCCCAGGGATCGTGGACAAAGACCTCCATGGTCTCCCTGCTCCAAAGCCGCATCCTGACGAGCTACCGCGATCTCCCCCTGGAAGATGCGCCCATCCTGGGAGAGATCTTCAAGGAGGCGGGCTACCGCACCCTGGCTGTCGTCGCCAACGGCCTGCTCAGCCACCGTGACCGGTTCGATCGCGGTTTCGACCGCTTCGAGAACACGGGCAAGGGTTCCGAGGATGCCTCCGGGACGGCAGAGAACCTGACCCACATAGCGCTCTCTCTCTTCGACGAAGCCTTGACCGATGAGACCGCCGGGACACGCTCGCCTATCCTGGCTTGGCTGCACCTGATGGAGCCTCACGATCCCTACGAGGAGCATCCGGAGTATGCGCAGGAGCTCCCCGTGGATGACGGCCTGCTCGCATCCAGGCCACAGCGGTTCGAATCCCTCACCCAGCGCAAGTTGCGCGAGGGCGCCTGGCATCGAGTCGCCGTGCAGATCGCGAATTATGATCGGGAGGTGCGTGCCGCCGATCATTGGATCGGTGTCTTGCTGGATGGAGTGCGTAGCCGCACCGGCGCACAGCCCCTGGTGGTCGTCGCAGCGGACCACGGGGAGGGGCTCTGGGAACACGCCCTCCCTCCGGAGAGCCGAGAACCCCACCGCCTGACCCCCTCCGGCGTCCTGCAGTCCGGCCACGGCAAGGTGCTGACGATGAACCTGGTCCACACACCGCTGATCCTCTCCGGTCCAGGCATCCCCGAGGGTGTGCGCATCGACACGCCCGTCATGAACGTCGACCTGCTACCGACCCTGCTCGACCTCTGTTCGATTCCCGCTCCACCCGGATTGGATGGGATCTCCCTCGCCGGAAGCCTGCAGGGCCGGCCCCTGCCGCGCAGGCCGGTATATAGCCATGTGCTGAGGGAGCGCGCCGTCCGCGACACCGAATCCAACTGGCGCCTCGTCCTACCGGTGGCCGGATGCGAAGAGGTTCGCTTCCCCCATCTACATGACGCCCTGAACGATCCCCTCGAACAGGAGAACGCCTACGAGAGCCGCACCGATGTGGTGCAGAGGCTGCAAACCCTCCTCGAAGAGGTCGAAGCCGAGCACCCGACCCCGACGACCCTGGGCTGGAAGCGCTCTCAAGAGGAGCAGCGGCAAATGTCCGCCTTGGGTTACACCGGTGACGACGGCTGAACTTCCCCGAGGCTATTGGTCCTTGTCGATCGCGTCCGCGAACTTGGTCGGGTCGGCTTCGAAAGCCGCCTTGCACTTGGCGCAACAGAATCCAATGGTTCGTCCCTTGTAGGTCACGCTTTGCGTCGGGTCGATCGGCTTGCCCGAGACGGGGCAGCGAGAGTTGACCGGCACCAGAGGCGAGGACAGCTTCTCGGCGAACGACTCGGGGTCGGCGTCGAACTTGGCCTTGCAATCCTTGCAGCAGAAGGCGACGACGCGGCCACGATAGGAGCTGGTGACCGCCGGGTCGACCGGCTTGCCCGACACCGGGCAGGTCTCGTTGGTCGGCTCCTCGGATGGGGGCAGCTTCTCGGCAAACGATTCGGGATCGGCGTCGAACTTGGCTTTGCAGTCCTTGCAGCAGAAGGCGACGATGCGGCCGCGATAGGCACTGGTGACCGCCGCGTCGACCGGCTTGCCCGAAACGGGACAGCTTTCGTTGATCGGTCCGGCGGGTGCGGGAGGGGGACCGAGGGTACCACCGCGGTTGATGACGAGCCCGGTCAGCTTTTCCTGCAGCCGGCGCGCCCCCTCGGCACTCACGCCGGTTCCCCAGACGTAGAGGCGGCGCAGCTTGGCAAGGTGCGCGAGTGGTTCGAGGCCCTGGTCCGTGACCGCCGTGCCGTACAGGTTGAGACTGGTCAACTCAGGCAGGGCAGCGAGCCCCTCGAGGCCCGCATCCGTGACTGCCGTACGCGCCAAGTTGAGACGGCGCAGAGCCTTGAAGCCTGCGAGTGCCTTGACACCGCTGTCTCCCACGCTGGTTCCGGAGAGATCGAGCCAGACGAGTGCCGGTTCCAATCCCGCGAGCCAAGCGAGTTCCGCATCGCCGACACTCTTGCGCCCCAGGGCCAGGCTGACCTCGACGACATCCAGATCCGCGGCGACCCGGCGCGCGTAGACCCCCTTGTCCGCAAGCCGCGCGAGGGCCGCGTCCCTCGCAGCCCGCTGCTCATCCGTGAGGGTGGGGACGGCGAGGGGGTTCGGCTCGGGCAGATGCACCTCGGGCTGTTCCCAGGGCGCTCCTGCCTCGATCCAGCGCTTGAGCAGGTCGAGCTCTTTCGCTTCCAGGGGATCGCCATCGGCGGGCATCAGGTCCGGATCGTCCGCCGGAAGGTTGACCAACTCCCACAGGTCGCTCTCCTCCAAGTTGCCGGGGACGACGGGCGGGTACTCGGCGCCTTCACCGAAAAGCCCTTCGCGGGTATCGAGCCGGAGCTTGCCCTTGTGCTTGCGCGGGCCGTGGCACTCGATGCAGCGAGCCTCGAAGATCGGCCAGACCTCGGTCAGGAAGTCGGGACCATCCTGGGGAGCCGGAGCGATACAGAGGGAGAGGGATAGGGCGATCGACAACATGGGCTACTCCTGGGGAGGGGTCCCATCCGGGGACTCCCGGGACCTTGATCCTACAGGCATCGGGAGGATCGAGCGTGGTACAAGGAGTCGATGACTCTGCTAGGCGTCATCTCCGACACCCACGATCTCCTGCGCCCCGAGGCACGGCGGGCTCTCGCGGGGTGTGATCTGATCGTCCATGCCGGGGATGTCTGCACCCCCGGCCTGCTCGAGGAGCTGGCCGCCCTGGCCCCCGTGAAGGCCGTGCGCGGCAACAACGACCGCGGCCGCTGGGCCCGGGAGCTGCCCGAGGAGCTCGACTTCGAGCTAACCGGCCACCGTATCCACGTCATCCACGATGACGCCCGGCGGACCGCGGAGTGCCCCGCCGACATTCTCATCAGCGGACACTCCCACCGACCCCGTCGGGAGGCGCGGGGCGCCGCCCTCTTCCTGAACCCGGGCAGCGCCGGTCCACGCCGCTTCACGCTACCGGTCAGCCTGGCCCGAGTCCGCTTGGAGTGGGATTCGATCCAGGCGGAACACGTCTCCCTCCTCGGGGTGTAGGCCCTCCAGGAAGGAACATTGCAACTTCGGGGTGAAAGGGTACTGCGGGGGGGCTTCCGGCCGGGAGAACCCGGCGCGAGGGTGCCATACTAAGGTACCCATGCGCGCAGTCGTCCTCCTGACCCTCTCCCTGGCGCCGGCCACCCTGGGTCTCTCCCAGGAGGATCTGCGCGAGGCCTACGATGTCGAGGCCTACCGAATCGATGTGCGCGTGGATCCGGCGCAGGAACGGCTTTCGGGTCGGGTCTTCATCGAGCTGGTGGTCACGGCACAGGAACTGGAGACCCTCGAGTTCGACGCGGACGACGAACTCCATCTCTCACGCACCCTCCTGGCACCCGGCCCCCTGCCCGAGGAGGGTCCCCTCGAGGGCACGGTCCTCAGCGGGAGGCATGCGCAGGACCGTTGGATCTGCGACCTGGGAAGTCCCGCCGAGCGAGGCCGGCGCCTGACGGTCTGCATCGAGTACGAGGGGAGCCCGGGCGAAAGCGGCCGTGGACGAGGCGTGCGCTGGTCCAAGGACGGGCAGACCCTGGTCGACATCTCCGCTCAGATCACAGGGGCGCAGATGTGGTTCCCCTGCAAGGCCTCGCGCTTCCACCCCGAGGACCGCCCCCGGCGTATCTGGATCAATGCCACGGTGCCCGAGGGCCTGACCGCAGCGGCGAGCGGGCGCCTGGTGCGGCGGGCGGCGGCCGAACCGGGCTGGGTGACCTGGCGTTGGCGCCACGACTATCCCCTGCCGACCTACGGCATCGGCTTGGCCGTCGCGAACTACGCCCACACCACCCAAGAGCTCCACCTACCGGGACTCGACGCGCCGGTCCCCCTGGAAACCTTTGTTCTGGAGCCGTACGTCGCTGCCGCCAAGATGCAATTCCAAGAGCTCCCCGAGCTCCTGAAAGTCTACTCGGAGGCCTTCGGACCCTGGCCCTTCCCCCTCAGCAAGGTGGGGATCGCCCAGGGGAGTTGGGGAACGGTCGACCATTCGACTCTGACCGGGTACGGCAACACCTTCCCGGCGTGGCTGGGAAGCGAAGGGATCGAGGACCCCTTGGCGCGCAGGAATCGGCGCTATGACTATGTGCTGGTTCATCAACTCGCTCACGAGTGGTGGGGGAACGCCGTTGGAGCCGCTTCCTGGCGGGACGCGTGGCTACACGAGGGCTTTGCCACCTACGCCGAAGCCCTTTGGGTCGAGCACCTCCAGGGTCGTGATGAAGCCGACGCATTCCTTCAGGAACTGGCCGCCTACCTGGGCAAGGATCCCCAACTGATCCGAACGGACGCCGCAGAGGATGGGGCGAAGGCTCTACTGCCGGTGATCTACATCAAGGGAGCCTGGGTCCTCAACGAAGCCCGTCATTATCTGGGCGACGATGCCCACTTCTTCGGGGCCCTGCGCCGTTTTCAACGCAAGCATCGCTACGGCTTGGCAACGACCGAAGACCTGCGCAAGGCCTTCGAAGAGGAGACGGGGCAGAGCTGGGAACGCTTCTTCGAGGAGTGGGTCCAGGGCAGCGGAGTCCCGCGCCTGACGGGGGAGGTGCGCTTCTTCGACGACCGCATCGAGGTCTCCGTCGACAATGAATCCTCCCCCACGCGCTCCTTCCATCTCCCCCTCGACCTGGGTTGGACCGAGGGGGGTCATGCGGTAGAACGCCGTCTGTGGCTCGAACCGGGCCCCTTCTCGCAGACCCTGCCGGCCTCCAAGCCGAGCGATGTGCGGGTGCTACACCTCTCCCGTCTCTTGGGACGCCACCGAATCGATGTCATCGAAGGTTCCGGCCCGCCCAAGCGCTGAGAGCAGCAAGAGATCGGCGACCAGCAACAGGCCGGATGCTCCATAGGCCTCCCCCCCGGGGAAGAGTCGCAGGGCAAAGAGACTCGCGAGCAGGCAAGAGACCATGGCCAGGCCACGGCCGAGCCGATCCCCCCGCGCCAGAACGAGGAGCTCTGCGAAGGGCAGCAGGGTGAAGTAGTGCGGCCAATGGGGCTCGACGAAGAGGGGTAGAGTCAGGGATAGGGCCGCGAAGCCGAGGAGGGGTCGCTGCGCGGCTTTGCGCAGGAACGGCAGGAGGGCCAGGGTGGCCGCCACTCCGAGCCAGGCGGGCCAGGTGCCGTCCCAGCCCAACCAACGTCCAAGGACGGGTCCCAGGGCCTGGGCATTGTCCGCGGCGAAGAGCTCCGCACGTCGCTCCAGGAGTCCATGCAGCATCCGGCTGAGGAACTCCCCCGTGCCGGCCGGGCCCAGGATGAGCGCTGGTAAGAGGACGATCAGGACCAGAGCCAGGAGGAGCCCCTGCCCGACGCGACTCCACTCTCGGCGCAGGGCAGGCAGGGTCAGGTAGAGCAGGGGGTAGAGCTTGATGGCGCCGGCGAGGGCGATCAGGACCGTTGCCGGCCCCTGGCGACCGCGGCGTTCACAGGCCAGCGCTCCCAGGAGGAGCAGCGCGATGAAACTGCTGACCTGCCCCCAGTGGAGATTGTGGGCCAGGGGCACGCTCGTCAGCGCGATGAAGACCCCCGCTCCATAGAGGGGCGGAGATGGGCGCAGGAGAGCCAGACCGAGGGCGATCACCGCAGCCGTGGCGGCCAACTCGAGGGCGGCCCAAAGGGTCACTGCGGTCTCCTCGTCGAGTCTCCCGAGGGGCGCCAAGGCCAGAGCGAAACTCGGCGGGTAGAGGAATCCCCCGGTGGCCTCTCCGCTGGTGAGGATCGTCCGGCCGGTCGGATAGTAGAAGTCCCTGAAGTCCTCCAGGGATCCCCCATCGAAATCCATGCGGGCGTGGAAGCCGGCCAGGTCATGGAACAGCAGCTTCAGGGCGAGGAGACCCGCCGCGAGGCCGAGCACGAGATAGAGGCCGGTGCGCATGGCCCGGCATGGTCTCATGCCTGGCGCCACCGCTCTAGTCCGGGCTAGGTCTCAGAAGAGCCGAGGAGTGCGAAACGCCAGCTCGTCCCGGTCGGAGGATCCGCTTCGAAACGCAGGCGTTCGCCGCGCACGGGATGATCAAGCTCCAGGCTCCGAGCGTGGAGTGCGATACTGCGGTCGGAGAGGGCTGCGGAGGCCCCATATCGCAGATCCCCAAGCAGGGGTGTTCCCAGCTTGGCGAGGGCGACCCGGAGCTGGTGAGGGCGCCCGGTCAGGGGTCGCAGCTCTACGAGACTGCGATCGGAACGGGCTTCGAGTAGGCGCCAGCGGGTCGTCGCCTCGCGCGCCCCGGGACTCTCGGCAGGGACCACCCGGACCGTGTTCCGCCGGCTGTCCTTGCAGAGCCAGTGGGTCAGCTCTCCCAGAGCCGGCTTGGGCGGGCGCGCGGTCACCCCCCAGTAGACCTTGCTGACCCGTCGCTCCGCGAAGGCGCGCTGGAGACGGCCGGCTGCCTTGCTCGTGCGGGCGAAGCAGACGACCCCCGAGACCGGCCGATCGAGACGGTGGACGACACCGAGAAAGACCGCACCGGGCTTGGCGTACTCACGCGCGATCCAGGCCTTGGCCCACTCGAGGAGGCTCGGATCCCGACTGGAGTCGGGCACGGTCGGAACCCCCGCCGGCTTGCGCACGACCAGGAGGTGATTGTCGACGTGGAGCACGATCGGCTGGGAGGCTGTGCCAAAGGCTCGCTTCACCCTGCCATCCTAGCTCCGAAAGCACCGGTGGCGGAGCCGACGCAAGGTCCGCTCCGCCACCTGGTTGAAGAAGCCCCCGCAGGACGAGGCTCGGGGGCAGCCGGCTACTTCCGACCGCCGATCACCTCTCCGGCACTCTTCTTCGAGCCGGTGCAGGGTTCCTTGGGAAGCGCGGCTTTCTTGGCCTTGTCGCAGGCCTTCTTGGACTCGCAGCACTCGCCCTTCGCCCCGTCGCACTTCTTCTGTGTGGAAACGGTCTGGGCTTTCTTCGCATCGCAGGCCTGCTTGCCGCTGCAAGCCTTGTCGCTCACCACCTGGGCCTTGGCGTCGCACTTGCCCTTGCAGTCGGCCTTCTTGGCTGCTTTCTGGGCCGCTGCCTTGGCCTTCTCCATGCAGCACTCGCCCTTGGCCTTGTCGCACTTCGCCTTGGCCGACACGAGCTGCGCCGCCTTCTCCGGGCAGCCCTGCTTGCCGCTGCAAGCCTTGTCGCTCACCACCTGGGCCTTGGCGTCGCACTTGCCCTTGCAGTCGGCCTTCTGGGCTGCCTTCTGGGCCGCTGCCTTGGCCTTCTCCATGCAGCACTCGCCCTTGGCCTTGTCGCACTTCGCCTTGGCCGACACGAGCTGCGCCGCCTTCTCCGGGCAGCCCTGCTTGCCACTGCAAGCCTTGTCGCTCACCACCTGGGCCTTGGCGGTCGGGCAGGGATGCGGGCAGTCGCTACCGGCAGTCTTGGCTGCCTTGCAGCACTCCTGCTTGGCCGAGACGACCTGGGCCTGCTTGCCCTCGCAGGCCTTCTTGCACTCCTTGGAATCCTGGGCCTTGGCGTCCTGGCAGACGACGGCGGCCTTAGCGCACTCGCCCTTGGCGGCTTTGCTCGCGGGACAGTCCTGGGCGAACGACGGCAGAGTTGCCGAGGCCGCGAGGGCGATGGTGAGAACGAGTTTCTTCATGTGGATGGTTTGGGTCTCTGATCGGGCTGTCTCGGAGGACGCCCAGAGTGGGGTCCGGGTGGAATCCGGGGGTCTAAGTCGGTCGGTCGTCGCACGGCCGGTGGGATCTCCGGGATCGGATCGCCTCGGGCCGGGCCCGGTAGCCACCGGGCTGACCTACCAATCTACGGGGCTTGGGCCCTTGCTTGAGTAGGAGCATCGTTTATTCGGCAGAGACGCCTCGCCGAACCCTGCCCCGCTTCGAGACAGGTTCTCCTGCACTCAAACGTATGCCCAGAAACGGGTTAGGTCCGCAGAGGCCCACGCACTGGCAACCGTACGGGGACCAGACATCGGAATCCGCCCCCCGCGGACTACGGTAGGAGGCCCGGCCCCCTGCGTTCCTTCCCCGGACACCGTCATGAAAAACGACCGCAGCTTCCACCTGGTGGCCTTGGCGGGCCTCCTGACCGCCGGCTTCTCCGCCGGCCGCCTCGTCCCGGCAGCCACCCACCCCAGCGATCCCCTCGAACTGGCCCGGGAGCTGTCACGGGCCTATCACTCCCTGGCGGAGGGGGTCGGTCCAGCGGTCGTTCAGATCAAGACCTACTCGACCTCCGGGCGTCGACGGGCCCTGCAGGAGGGTTCAGGGGTCGTCGTGCGGGACGACGGGGTCCTGGTCACCAACTCCCACGTGGTCAAGGGGGCGGATGAGCTCGAGGTGATCTTCACCGACGGGCGGCGACTGGAGGCGCAGCTCTTGGGCAGCGATCCGGATACCGACCTGGCCGTGCTGAGGGTGGAGGCTGAAGGCCTGGTTCATGCCCCCCTCGACACCACGGCCGGCGCCAAGGTGGGCGAGATCGTCCTGGCTATGGGCAACCCCCTGGGGCTGGGCCATACCGTGACCGCGGGGATCGTCAGCGGTCTGGGACGCAACGACCTGAACATCGCCTTCTACGAGGACTTCATCCAGACCGACGCCGCCGTCAATCCGGGCAACAGCGGTGGACCCCTGATCAACCTGGAGGGCCAGGTGATCGGCATCAATACCGCCATGGGACTGGCCTCCAATGGGGACGACGGCATCGCCTTCGCCATCCCGAGCTACATGGCCGCACGGGTAGTCGAAGACATGCTGCGCTTCGGCCATGTACGACGCGGATTCCTTGGAATCAGCAACTACACGCCCTGGGCCTCCGCCCGCATGCTCGAGATCGCCCGCAGCCGGGGCTACCGGGGCCAGAGCGCCGTCGTCGTCTCCCAGGTCGAGCCGAACACCCCCGCCGCGGCGGCTGGGATCCGAGACGACGACATCATTCTCGAAATCCACGGCATGCGGATCACCGACCAGAAGAGCCTGCGCACCGCCATCGCCGACACACCCCCGGGTGAGCCCACCGAGGTGCGCATCTGGCGCGCAGGCAAGGAGCTGCGGCTCTCGGTGACCATGCAGCTACGCAAGTGACGCCCCCCCGCCGCGCGAGCGAATACCCGCCGCGCGAGCGAATACCCGCCGCGCGAGCGAACCAAGGCCCTACCCAGGGGGAAATCCCTGCCGAATGCCTATCGGGGAGCTACCACCGCGCCCGGGGGCGAGGAGCATGCCCGCGGGCCAGGCCCCAGTCACCTCCGAGCGCGGCGGCATCCGCCGGGGCCGCCCCGGTCCAACGCGGGCAGGATCGAGGCGGCACACCCCGGTGACCGGAGCGCCCGCCATCGAGTTGCACCCTGATCCCCAGCCGGAGGGCACGCACCCCGCTAGACTGCGCGGCCATGCCTCCCCTGCGCGTCGGAAGCGTCCCCTACCTGGTCGGCCGTCCCCTGGACCAGGGCCTCGATGGGGAAGAAGGAATCGAACTGGTACACGCCATCCCCGCCCGGCTGGTGGCGGACCTGCGTGCGGGACGGCTCGACGTGGCGCTGGTCAGCTCGATCGAACTCTTCCGCAGGCCCGGTTACCGCTACCTGGATGGGCTGGGGGTCGCGGGCCGGGGCTACGTCGGAAGCGTCCAGGTCTTCCTCAACGGCCCCTCGAGCATCGAGGAGGTCGAAAGCATCGCCCTCGACCCCGCCAGCCGCACCGCCCGAGCCCTGGTCCAGACCCTGCTGCTCGAGAGGGCCGTGCGTTTCGTCGAAGTCCCGCTCGGCGAGGATCCCCGCCATGCGGGCTGCGACGCCTGGTTGCGTATCGGTGACGCCGCCCTGCGCGAGCTCCACGCCGAGGGACTCCCCCACTGGAACCCCTCCGCGGCCTGGGCCGAGGCAACCGGTCTACCCTTCCTCTTCGCCCCCTGGATCGTGCGGCCGGGCGTGGAGATCGAGCCCCATGCCGAGGCCTTCCTCCGGGCCGCGGAGCGGGGCCGTGCCCTGCGGAACGAGTTGGCCGAACGGGCGGCCCGAAACTGGGGTATCCCCTCCCAGGCCTGCCGGACCTATCTCCTGGACGAGTGCACCTTCTCCCTGCCCGAGGAGGAGCACCGCCAAAGCCTGCACGCCTTCCAGGCCCGCGCGGCGACCTGCGGCCTCTGCCGGGCGGACCTCGGCCCGACCCCAATCCCCCTCGGAGAGTTGCATGCCTAGACTCATCGACGCCGAAAACTGCCCCCACTGCGGGGAGCCGCGCGAGGATCGCAGTCGGGCTTTCTGTGACGGCTGCGGGGGCTCCCTCCAGCAACGCCACCTGAGCACGGGTTGCCTGAGTACCGCTCCCCTCTGGATCGCCTTCTGGCTGTGGCTCCTGCATTGACACCTGCATGGACCGGCCCCCCCCTGGGAGTCTCCCACAAGGCTGTTGAATCGGACCCTTCGCGGGCATAGAACCCCTTACGCTTTGACCCTCCCGACTGACACCCTGTTCGAGCTGGACGAGGACGTGCCCAAGAAGAGCGCCAAGAAGGCCGCCAAGAAGACGAGCCGGCGCAAGGACACCTCGGCCGGCGCCGCCCGCGACATCTCGGTCGCCGAGTTTTTCGAGAAGAACCGGCACATGCTGGGCTTCGACTCACCGACCAAGGCCATCCTGATGGCGGTCAAGGAGGCGGTCGACAATGCCCTCGATGCCTGTGAGGAGGCCGGAATCCTCCCCGAGCTCCGCGTCGAGCTGACCCAGACCGGCGAGCGTGTCTTCCGGGTAGCCGTCGAAGACAACGGACCGGGCATCCCCGACACTCAGATCGGCAAGATCTTCGGGAAGCTGCTCTACGGCTCGAAGTTCCACAAGCTCTCCCAGAGCCGTGGACAACAGGGCATCGGCATCAGCGCGGCTGGGATGTACGGCAAGTTGACCACGGGCAAGCCGGTGCGCATCCTCTCGAAGACGCGTCGTGGCAAGGCCGTCGAGGCGATCCTGAGCATCGATACCCTGCGCAACAAGCCCGAGGAGCACTCCCGCGAGGTGGTGGCCTGGGAGGGCAAGAAGCACGGGACGCGGGTCGAGATCGAGATGGAGGCCCTCTACAAGAAGGGCCAGCGCTCGGTCGACATGTACCTCAAGCAGACCGCGATCGCCAACCCTCATCTGACCCTGACCTACGTCGATCCCACCGGGGCACAGGTGGTCTACGAACGGGCGAGCCGGGAAAAGCCGCCCCAAACCGCCGAGATCAAGCCCCATCCCCACGGGGTCGAGCTCGGCAGGCTGATCTCCATGCTCAAGGAGACCTCCTGTCGATCCCTCTCGGGCTTCCTCCAGGAGGAGTTCTGCCGCGTCGGCCCCACCGTCGCCAAAAAGATCGTCGCCGCCGCGGGCAAGGGGCTCTCCCTGAAGTCCTACCCCACCCGCATCGCCCGTGAGGAGGCCGCCAGCCTGCACAAGGCGATCGCGGCGACGCGCATCAGCTCCCCCCCCACCGACTGCATCGCTCCCATCGGCGCCGAGCTCTTGCTCAAGGGGCTCAAGAAGGAGCTCGAAGCGGACTTCTACGTCACCGCTACCCGCCCCCCCGCCGTCTATCGAGGCAACCCCTTTCAGATCGAGGTGGGAATCGCCTATGGCAAACCGGGCGGCGTCGGCCTGGAGGTCACCGAGACCGGCCGCATTCGCAAGAAGGCGAAGGTCGACGCCACCCAGGATCTGGTTGCGGCGGCGGACGAGCCCGCGCGACTCTTGCGCTTTGCCAACCGCGTGCCGCTGCTCTATCAGCAGGCGGGTTGCGCGATCACCAAGAGCGTGACCCAGACCAACTGGCGCAGCTACGGCCTCAGCCAACCCGGTGGTGGACTCCCGGTCGCTCCCATGGCGATCATGGTCCACATCGCCTCGGTTTGGGTGCCCTTCACCTCGGAATCCAAGGAGGCTCTGGCCTCCTATCCCGAGATCATCAAGGAGATCAAGCTGGGCCTGCAGGAGTGCGGGCGCAAGCTGGGGACGCACATCCGCAAGGGCAAGCGCCTCAAGCGCGAGTACGACAAACGCGAGTACATCGAGACCTACATCCCCCACATCGGCATCGCCCTGCAGGAGATCCTGGACCTCACGGCCAAGGAGCGCGATGAGACCGTGGCTACGCTCGAAGACGTGCTCCACCGCTCGCGTAAATTCTGACCGTCTCCCTCTACCGTCTCCTTTCGGGGATCCAGCATGGACGAGCTGCGCTACTACCTCCTGTTCCTGTTTGTGTGGGTATTTTTCCAGAGCCTTTGGCTGAGCAAGCTGGCCAAGAAGATCAGCGCGCTCGAGGCGCGAGCTCTCTCCGAGAAGCGCGATTGAGTCGGGGGAATCATGGCCAAGAAGAAAGCCAAGAAGAAGACCGTGGCGCGCAAGCGCTCGAAACTGACCGCCGAGGACAAGAAGACCCTGCGTTTGATCGAGAGCACGGCACAGCGCGTGCGCAACTCGATCGACAAGCGCGTCCTGCCCGAGCTGCGCTTCCCCATCCGCTCCCTGAAGAACGTCAAGTACGACAAGAAGGTCGGTTACTTCGAGCTGGGCAAGGGTCGCAAGGCCCGGGCGCTTTCGGTCAACACCGTGCGCAACTTCGCCCAGACCCTGCGCTTGATGGCCCAGTCCAAGGAGATGGTGGAGAACAACGACTTCGCCACCAAGCGGGAGGCCTACTACGTCTCGAAGAACTGGGGAGCGGCCAAGTTCAAGGAACAGCCCGAGTCCGACTCGGTCATGGATGACATCGAGGCTCTGGCCAGCCTCGATGGGCTCTCACGAGAACACCTGCGCTACTACCCCGAAGAGCACGGCGGTTCGGTAGCGGGAGCGCTGGTCGTACTCGATCGGGACGACGAGACTGGAGCCGAGATCCGCGTCGACTGCACCAGTTTCGGATCGGGCTCCTACTCGATCCCCCACTCGGTCGAACACCTGGGCTTCGAGACCCGCGCCAAGTTCATTCTGGCCATCGAGACCGGCGGTATGTTCCAGCGCCTGAACAAGCACAAGTTCTGGAAGACCGCCAACTGCATCCTGGTCGAGATGGCCGGCGTTCCCTCGCGGGCCACGCGGCGCTTCATCCGCCGCCTCTCCGACGAGATGCGCATCCCGGTCTACTGCTTCGTCGATTGCGATCCCTACGGCATCGCCAACATCTACCGCACACTCAAGGTCGGCTCGGGCAATGCTGCGCATATCAACCGCTTCTTCTGCGTTCCCAAGGCGACCTTCCTCGGGGTCACTCCGGCCGACATCAAGGAGTTCAAGCTCGAAGATGCGACCCACGAATTGCAGGCCGTCGATATCAAACGCGCCAATGACGCCCTCAAGAACGACCCCTTCTTCAAGGCACACAGCGCCTGGCAGAAGGCCCTGCGGGATATGCTGAAGTCCAAGGTGCGCGCCGAGCAGCAAGCCCTGGCCAAGTGGGGCCTGAACTTCGTCATCGAGGAGTACCTGCCGCGTAAACTCAAGAACAAGAAGAGTTTCCTACCCTAGGGGGATGCGCCCGCACCCCTCTCTCTCGCTTCTCGTCCTCCTCTCTGCCCTCGCCGCCCCGCTCCTCGCCCAGGGCAAGAGCTTCGAGGAGGGACTCGCCCGCTACCGGGAGTGCCTGCAGAGGCCGCCCCTGCTCATGCACGCCCGGGGCTGGACCGCCCTGGCGGCCAGCGGGGATCCTCGCGCCGTCCCCATCCTGGCCGAAGACTACGACGACCCGGGACCGCCGGACCTCGAATACGGACGCTACCTGATCGCCGCCATCGCCACGCGCTATCTGCGCTCGAGCGACTGCATCGGCCCCATGGAGGAGTGGCGCAGAGCCCACGCAGAGAGCGAGGACGCCTGGCTTTGGCAGCGTAGCCTGGCCCTCGCGGCGCGCCGTGGACGGGCCGATCTGGCCCTGGCCGCCCTGGAGCAGCAGGACGACGTCTTTCTACGCGCCGCTGCTTTGAGTGCCCTGGCGGCGGCGGCCAGCGGCGAGATCTACGAGCGGGCCGAGAAGCTCTCCTTGACCCTGCCCAAGGATCCCGCTCAACGCGCGGTGCTGACCGGGGCCCTGGCTGACGTCTTGCTCTCCCTACGCAGCAAGCGCAGCACCAAGGAGTACCGCAACATGGCAGTCCCCATCATTCGCCTGCTCGATGACCCGGACCTACCCTACGGCTCGAAGCTCGTCCTGGCGCGCCACCTGATGCGCGCTCTTGATCAACAGACCCTGCTCCTCGACTCCCAGCCCTGGGTCGATCTCCTGGGTGGCATGGCCCGCAAGCAGACGGGAGCGAGCCTGGAATATGTCAAGCCGACCTTCTTCGGCATCGAAGGCTCCGGGCAGCGCATCGTCTACGTGATCGATGCCTCGGACTCGATGTGCAAGCCGATCGAGGGTGAGAGGCCCAAGGGACCGGTCTCGGGACCACGCCCCAAGCACAAGAAGGGTGAGCTGCCGACCGAGGCGGACATCCCTTGGCATCTGGTCAAGACACGCTTCGACCTCGCCCGAGAGCACCTCAAGCTCAGCTTGCGCCGTCTTTCCGAGGATCAGTATTTCTGCGTCGTGCTCTTTGGCGACCGGGCCCGCACGCTGAAAGCCACGCGCGGTCTGACCCGGGCCAAGCGAACGGCGGTCAAGAAAGCCATCGCCGAGTTGGACAAGATCGAGCAGGGTTCCCCCACGCCCCGGCGACCCGACGGAACCCTGGAGGGGATGACCAATCTGCACGCGGGCCTGCGCATGGCCTTCGGCGCCGTCGAGAAGAAGCTGATCGGCGAGGGGGCTTACGTGAACCCCAAGACCTTCCTCCAGGGCGCTGACACGGTTTTCGTCCTCTCGGACGGTGACCCGACCTGGGATGACTGGGACGAGGTCGCACCCGACTACGGCGAGGACCGCCTCGGGGATCCCGAGAGCCGGCAGAAGATGCAGGCCGCCCCGCGCGTCCACTACCACGGTCCCTTTGCCGACTGGAACTACCTGCTCGACGACGTGCGCCGCATGAATCTCTTCCGAAGGGTCGAGTTGCACTGCATCGGCATCGGGGACGTTCAGATCGGGTTTCTCAAGATGTTGGCCGATATCGGTCTAGGGCAAACCGTCCAGATCGGCGGCCCCACTCGCCAGGGCCGCTGAAGGATCCGGTGGAAAAGGGCTTGGCTTCCCGCACCGAAACCCTTTGGCTAGGGGGATGCACATTGCCGACCAGACCGTCGTTTCCATCCAGTACACCCTCAAGAACGGCTCGGGAGAGATCCTCGACCAGGCCGACAAGGAGCATCCCTTGCAGTACCTCCACGGTGCGGGCAACCTGATCCCCGGTGTGGAGAAGGCCCTGCTCGGGAGCGAGGAAGGCGCCACCATGGAGGTCGTCATCCCCCCCGAGGAGGCCTATGGGGGGCGCGACGAAGGGCTGGTGATCGAGGTTCCGCGCAGCGAACTCCCCGAGGGGGAGATCCAGGTGGGGATGCAGTTCCAGGTCCAACATGGGGAGGGGGTCGGAATCGTCACCGTCACCGGCCTGGAGGGCGACTCGGTCACCCTGGACGGGAACCACCCCCTGGCGGGGGAGACCCTGCACTTCGACCTCCAGGTGCTCGGCGTGCGCGCCGCGACGGCCGAGGAGCTCGAGCACGGCCACGTCCATGGGCCCGGCGGACACGCTCACTGAGCAGCCGTCACCCCAGTTCCGGCACGGCGCCCCCTGGGTGGGACCCCGTGCGTCCCTAGAGCGGGAACTCGGAACGTTCAGGAGCGACTTCTTCCCCCATCCCTCCCCGCCGCACCGGAGAGGAACATGCGCCAGGAAGGAGCCTCTGCTGCTGACGACCCCAGTTCCCTAGAACAATCGAGCAGGGCTCCTAGCCTGGCACCCCCGGGGCAACGCCCCGGCCTCGGACCGGAGACGGACCGCACATGCGAACGCCGTCCGGAGGCATGGCCTCCGGACGGCGTTCTTGGATCGCGGTTCTTGGATCGTGGATTGGAGCCCCGACCGCGGTCGAATTGCCGCCGGGTCTCCGGCCCGATCAATTCCCGAGAATCCCGTCGAGGATCTCGAGGCGCTGGGGGTCGTCCCACAGGGGCTTCGCCAGCTTGGCGTAGCGCTTGGCGCGTAGGGCGTCCGCTTCATCGTGGGCCTTGCGGGCCGCGTCATCGGCGTCCTCGGCCAGGGGCGAACCGAACTGGTCGTACCAGAAGGCGGCCATGAAGTAGAACTGGGGTGCGTCCGTCTCGGGGACGGTCGCTCCCGCATCGACGAACGCGTCCATCTCGAGCAGGGCCTCTTGGACTCCTTCGACGTCCGAAATCGTTCCCAGGTAGGCGGAGAGGGCCTCAAACCACTTGCCGGCCTCGTTCTTGGGATCGGCCTTGCGAGCCATGGCCAAGACCTGGCTGTCCACTGCGCCGACCTCGATCAGCGCGCTCATCGCCTTGTTCTTTTGGGCGTCGGTTCCCGAGGCGAGCGCGTCGTGAGCCGGACCGAGGAGCTTGTCGATGAAGGCCGAATCGGGATCCTGCCGGGCCAGGAGATCGAGCAGGACATCCAGCTTGGCGGAGCGGGCCTCACCCTCGGCGGCGGCATACTCCTCCAAGGCCTTCTTGACCGCTTTCAGGTCGGCCAGACCGGTCTCGACCAGCTTGTTCAGGTGCTCGACATAGGCCTCGGGTCCGCCTTCGCGATAGCCGGTCCGGCCGAAGACCTCGCCGTCGACGGTCATCAACAGTACGGTCGGGAAACCCTCGATACCGTAACGCTCGAGCAGTTCCTGGTTGCGCTCGGGGTTGGGTACCTTGGCCTTGACCTCCTCCGACTTGGGGAAGTCGAGGCTCACGAGGACGAACTTGTCCTTCACTCCCGCGTCGAACTCCTCGTGGGAGAAGACCTCATCGTGCAGCCGGATGCACCAACCACACCAGTCGGAGCCGGTGAAGTCCACCAGGAGGTACTTCCCGGAATCCTGGGCCACCTTGACGGCTTCGTCGTAATCGGCATGCCAGGTCTCGCCGGCGAGCACGGGAAGGGTAAGGGCGCTGAGGGCCAGCGCACGGAGGGTCATCTGCATGTTCATAGCCTTGAAAAGGGTCTCGGCGGAAGGTTACGCCGGGCGCCGTGAACTGCGACCCCCCGCGATGGTTTTCGACACAATCCTGACCAAACTGGGCCCTCAGCCGCGCTTCATCTCCTCGCGGATGCGCAGCAAGAGGTCTCGGGTCAGGAGAACTCCCTGATCCTCGGAAACGCCGCCCCCCTCGTATTCCACTCCCAGATGGCCGTGGTATCCCGCTTCCTGGACCACGATGCGCAGCATGCGACGGTAGTCGGTGTGGATCTCGTTGCCTTCGTCGTCGAAGTCGTGGGACTTGGCGGAGACCGCCTTGGCGAAGGGCATCAGCTCGCTCACGCCCTGGTAGCGGTCGTACTCCTCGCCCTGTCCCAGGTGAAAGTTGCCGAAGTCGGGCAGGGTGCCCACGCGGGGATGGTCCGCGGCACGCATGACACCGGCCAGCCATTTCCCGTTCGAGGAGAGGCCCCCGTGGTTTTCGACCAGGACGTTGATGTCGTACTGCTCACCGATCTCCGCCAGAGTATGCAGAGAATCCGCCGCGCGGCGCATGCCCTCATCCCAGTCGGTCGAGCCCCCCGCGTTGACACGGATCGAATGGCAACCGAGGAAGGCAGCAGCGGGAATCCACTTGAAGTGGGAACGGATCGCGCGCTTGCGCTCCTCTTCGTCCGCGGCGGCCAGGGCCCCCTCTCCATCGATCATGATCAGGAGACTGCGCACGCCGGCAGCGTCCGCATTGTCCTTCATGCGCCCCAGATACTCGAAATCGGTCGCCTTGTCCTTGAAGAACTGATTGACGTACTCCACCGCATCGATGCCGAAGTTGTCCCGCGCATAACTCGCGAATTCGAGGTTGTCGAGCTCCCCCGAGCGCAGCTTGCGGTGAAAGGACCACTGGGCGAGGGAGATCGTGAAGAGCTCGTCTCGCTTTGCGAATGACGTGCGCAGGGAACGCGGCGCCACGGCCAGGGCTGCGGCTCCTGTAAGGAAGGCTCGGCGGGTCGGCATGATCGGCTCCTAGCAGGTGTGATGGGAGAGGCGCACCGGTATGCCCATGACATGCCGTGTGACCAGGTGTGCCAGCTTGTCGTGGGCCGGAGGTCCGACTGCACAGGCCCAATCCAGGGCGGCTCGAGCGGCCCGAGTCGCCAGCTCACTCGGCGAGAGCCCTAGCTCGTCCGCCGCGAGAACACAGCCTTCGAGTGCTCCCTCCGCCGCAGCTCCGTAGTCCGCATCGACCGCGTGGGTCGCGCCGAGGGCCGCGCCGACCGCGGCGTCGATCCAAGGCCCGGGGGCGGCGCCGCGACCGACGGCAGCGTGGAGCACGCCGATCAGCGCCCCGCGGGAAGCATGCCAGACCGGCGCCCCGGATCGAATCGCCCCTTCGAGCGCACCGGTAACCGCCTGGCGGACGAGCTCGCGATCATCCTCGGCTCCCTCGAGGGCGGGGAAGAGAAAACCGTAGACGGCCTGGGCGGCGGCATCCTCGACATCGTCCGGGCCGGGGGATGCGGAGATGAAGGCCTCGCGGACGTGGAGCAGGAGTTCCTGCGCAGCTTCCTGGGTGGTCATGGCGGGCGAAGCTTACCCCTTGCCACCGGGGGTCGCCAGGTGGCCCCAAATCCGCGCGAAGGGGCGTTCGAGAGCGATGTGGGAGATCCACCCCAAAAGCAAACTCCCCCCGAGAAAGGCGATGAAAGCGAGGGAGCGCGGTCCGGGACAGTAGCGCTCCGCCGCGACCAGGACGAAGAGGTGGCCGAGGTAGGCGCTGTAGCTGATGCTCCCGATCCAACGCAGCACTCGCAGCTCGAAGGGACGCCGCAGGGAGGGTCCCGACCAGGCGAGTCCGAAGAGCAGGGTCGCCGCCAGGGCGGCCTGCCGGACAAAGGCGAGGTGGAAGGCACGGTGGTCGACTCCCCAGAGTGCGGGGAGGTGCAGCGCGAGCCCTGTAGCTCCGACGACTACGAAAAGCGCGCCCCAGCGCCGATGGGGAATCCCCGCCTCGGCCAGAACCGCAGCCAAGACACCGGCGAGGAAGATCGGCAGATAGGGCCCGAGGGCGATGGGATAGTCGGGCGGCCAGCGCAACCGCGCGAGCAGGGCGAGCAGGAGCACCGCGAGGGCTCGGGAGCGGACACCGCCCAAGAGCCGCAGAGCCACCACGATCGGGGGCAGCGCCAGGTACCAACGCAGCTCCACCGGGATCGTCCACAGGTGCCGATCTCCCCGCAGGAGCACCAGATGCTCCCCCACATCCCCCAGGGTCCAGCTCGAAAAGGGCTCGATCACCAGGGTCCGGCGCAGACCGAAGTAGAGGCAAATCCACGCCAGGTAGGCGGGATAGACGCGCAAGAAGCGACGCACGAGGTAGCGTACCCAGGTCCGGGGTCGGCGAATCTCCCTGCTCTCGCGCTGAAGGATCTGACTCGAGAGCAGATAGGCCGAAAGCACGAAGAAGAGAAAGACCCCGGTGCGACCCACGCCCGAAAAGTCCAGGGCGGGAGCCAGGCGCAGGCCGACGTTGCTCGAGTGTGCCAGGAGCACGAGAAGCACGGCGATGCCGCGCAGACCATCCAGGGCGGGGATGCGCACGGAGGGCAAGGTACCTGCTACCTTGCTCCTGTGCGCTTCCTGCTCCCTTTCCTCCTTCCGATTCCCCTCTGCGCCGGCTGCGGCGACGCCGCCCCCCCTCCCAAGCCACCGCCGGTGGAGGGGGGCTGGGTCGAGGGCCGCCAGGGGCTGTGGACCCTGGCGCGACCCGAACCCGCCCGGGACATCGCGGCCCTCGGCTACGCATCGGGTTGGGAAGGAGCGCCCCCCGAGAGCGGCGTCCTCATCCATCGACCCGAGAAGTGCGCAGGCGGCCTCAACCTGTACAGCTCGGGCCATGCAGCCGAGGCGCGGTTGATCGACATGCAGGGCAAGCTGCGGCACCGCTGGGCCCTGGCCTATGCCGACCTGCCGAACGCCCCTCCCCTCGACGATGAGTCAGAGCTCTGCTGGCGACGGGTGCGCCTGCTCCCCGATGGCGACCTGCTCGCCATCCACGGCGGTCGCGCTCTGGTACGTCTCGACCGGGACTCGCACCTCCGTTGGCTCTTCCCCGAGCGCGTCCATCACGATGTGACGGTAGACGCCGAGGGACGTATCTGGACCCTGGTGCGGCGCGAGCGCATCGAGGAACGTCTTTCCAGCCGCGAAGCGATCATCGACGACGAGCTGGTCGCCCTCTCACCCGAGGGCCGAGTCTTGGAGCGTATCTCGATCACCAGGGCTCTACTCGATTCCCCCTGGGCTCGGCTCCTGCCCCACTCGGGGGGTGAGCTCCTGCACACCAACGCCCTCTCCTTCCTGAAGGGAACCAGCGGCGTGCACGGCCTGGAAGCGGGCAAGCTCCTGCTCTGCGCACGCAACCTCGATCTCTGTTTCGCCCTCGATCCCCTCCGGCGCCAGGTCACCTGGGCCCGCGCCGGACTGGGGCGCATGCCCCACGATCCCCGGGAGCTCGACAACGGTCACATTCTGCTCTTCGACAACCTGGGAGCCTCGAATGCGCGCGACGGGCTGGCCTCACGCCTGATCGAGTTCCTGCCGGGAAGCGGCGAGCTGGTCTGGGAGTGGCGAGCCGACCCGCCGAGCGCCTTCTTCAGCCGCTTCTGCGGGACGGCCCAGCGCTTGGCCGGGGGCGATACCCTGGTGACCGAGACCGGGGCGGGACGCGCCTTCGAACTCAGTCCCGAGGGAGAGGTGGTCTGGCTCTTCCAGAGCCCCCATCGGGCCGGAAGCGAAGATGAACTGGTCGCCGCCCTCTTCGCCGTCGAGCGCATCGACGAGGACGCGGTCGCGGGTTGGCTCGAGGGAAAGTAGGCTCGCGGGAGATGGATGCCCCCCCCCAAGCGGAGCCCGCCCGGGCAGCTCGACCCGAGGGCGAGCTTTCCGCCGGGTGGCAGCGACTCGTCCCGCTCCTGCTCTTCTTCCTCGCCCTCGCCGTACGCCTGGCCTACCTGGCCGAGATCCGCAGCGAGCCCGACTTCGCCAGCCCGCTGGTCGACGCGGGCTATCACGACTACTGGGCCTGGGGCATCGCCTCGGGGAAGTGGGAACTGCCGGAGGGGGTGGGCGTGGACCCCGAGATCGCCCA
>JALWOP010000461.1 GCA_027083445.1 Planctomycetota bacterium
CTGGCCCTCGCCCTGGCGGAGGGCTCCGGGGGGGGGCCTTCTCGGCGGCGCCTGCGTTTCGCCTACGGGGACCCTTCCCAGGCCGTGGAGGAGTGGGTCCGCGATCTACCCCCCTTTCTGCGAGAGGGGGAGGTGCCTCGGGACGCACGCCTGGCGCAGCTCCAGGCGGCGGCCCGCGCCCTGGGCGGGCCGGACGTTTGGACTCCCGAGGCTGCACGGCGCTTCGGCGAGGCTCTCGTGGCCGCGGGTTGGTTCGAGGAGGCGCGCGCCTTCGCGGGGCGTCTCCCGGCCGGGGATCTCGAAGGGGCCCTCGCCCTCGACCGGCAGGCTCGCGCGGGCGAAGCGATCCTCTCTCGCCTGGCCTCCCTGGGAAACGCCATCGCCCGCGGCCGTGCACGCTCGGCACCCGACCTCTCGCCCGCGGCTCTGCTCGCAGGGCGCAGCGAGGGGCAGGAGATCGAGGACCTGGATGGGCTTTTGGCCGCGCTTGCGGAGACCTTGGCGCGGGTGGGGGCACTCCTCGGCTGGGAGGGGGATTCGGAGAGCTGGAGGGAACGCTTGGCGGCCACTCCGCGCATCCATTTCGGCCCGCTGGGAACCCTGCTACACCCCGGCCCGCGCTTCTCCGCATTGGATGAGGCCCAGGGGCTCGGTGCCCGAGGCGCTCGGGTCCCCGGCTTGCCGGATGTCCTGGATCGGCTGGGCGCTTTCGGCCTCTTCGGCCGGGGCCTCGGCCGACCGGTGGATGGGGCGCTCCTCGGGCGAGTGTGGGTCGAAGAGCGCAGGGGCGTGCACCTGGGGGTGCCGTGGCGCGGGACGGTTTTCTGGTGCGACGGGGCCAGGCTGGCGCCCATGGCGGGCCGGGGCAGTGAGCGCATCGCGGGGGCGGCCCTGCACGAGGGCTACTGGATCGACCTGGCTGTTCTGCGCGGGGAGAGGGCGCGCTGGCGGAAGCTGTGGGAGCGCTTCGAGGATCGCATCCCCGCGGTGCTCGCCGTGCCCCCCCTGCATCTGGCCCAGGGGGAGGAGGCCTCCGACCCGGGCCTCCTGCTCGGGGCGGCCGATCGCCTGCGCTTGGCGATCATGCGTGACCGGGGGGGAGCCCTCACCCTCGAGGAACTGTGCCGCCTGACCGCCTTGCACGAAGAGGGACACCTCTGCGACCGCGCGCGCTTCTTCCCCTTCGAAGAGAACTGGCTCGAGGTGCTGGGCTTTCTCGCTTCATCGGGTTTTTCCCCCCGCCGCCTGGCCGAGCGCCTCGAGGAACGTGCCCAGCTAGTCGCCCTCTGCGAAGCTGCCGACCCGCGCCCCCTGCTGGTCGAGTTGCTCGAGGCCGCCGAGGAGGGGGGCGCGGGGGAGACGCCCCACGGTGCGGCCTACGCGCGCCTCTGCCGCGAGTTCCTGGAGGAGCTCGCCGCCCAGGTCGATTTGGGGCGCATCCGAGGCTTGGACCCCAGCGCCTTCCTCGGCCAGCAGACCCACCGGCTCTCCCCCGATGAGGTGCGCGGGGTGGCTCTGGCCCTGGCCCGGCGGAGGGGGCTCGTGCGCTGAGTCGATCCCGCACCGAAACGGTCCGGGTTCGGTACGCTTCCGCCTCCATGACGGACTCGAAGAGACGCAAGCCGCTCACCCTGAAGGGGGTAGCCGCGTTGGTGGCTGCCCTGGCCCTCTACCTGGTGGCCCAACGTGTGGGAGTCGATCTGGGGCTGGGGCAAGGGGAAACGCCTGGGAGCTCCGCGGTCCAGAGTTCTCCGAAGCGGGAGTCCTCGATCGGGGACGCCCTGGCGGGGGACTCCCGACGCGACGATACGCAGTTGATCGGGAAGCTCTTTCGGACACAGACCTCGGATCGCATCGTCGAGGCGGAGGGTGAGGTCGTCTACGTGATGCCCCTCGACACCGAAGGATCCCGGCACCAGAACTTCCTCGTCGAACTTGCCCGCGACCCACAGCTGACCCTGAAGATCTCCCACAACATCGACCTGGCCCCACAGATCCCCGGCCTGCGCAAGGGAGCACACATCCGCTTTCACGGGGAGTACGAGTGGAATGCAAAGGGCGGGGTCGTGCACTGGACGCACCACGATCCCGCCGGTCGCCATGAGGGGGGCTGGCTCGAATACGAGGGTCAGCGTTACGAGTGAATCGCGTTACGAGTGAACCGCGCCACGGGTGCGATCCCGGGCGCGGAACCAAGCGGTGCCCTCAGCGCTCGATACCCAGTTCGGCACGGGTGCGCTCGATCGCGATGAGTTGGCGAATCGTCCAACTCGAAGCCTCGAAGCTGCGCCGGCCGAAGAGCTCCCGGTGGCGTTCATAGTAGGCACGGGCTTCGTCCTGCGAAATCCGCGCTTCCGCCAACCGTGAGAGGACAGCCTGGCCGACGTCCTCCTCACCCAGGGCCTGCAGGGTCCTGCGAACCCGGTCACTGGCGGCGATCAAGGCCCTGCGCTCCGTGTGCCCCAGGTTCGGCTCGATCATGAGCAGATCGAGAGCGCGCTGCGCGGGTACCGGCAGGTCCTGACGCGCAGCCTGAAGCGTTTCGCTGGGCGCGGGGGCTGGGTTCTGGAGCCATGCAGTGAGAAGTAGGCCACAGGCGAGGGCAAACAGGGTCATTTTGTGGGTGGTGGGCATAGCGGTTCCT
>JALWOP010000462.1 GCA_027083445.1 Planctomycetota bacterium
ATCGGAGGGGGGGCGCTCCCCCCGTGCGGTGCAGTAGCGCACCCGCGTGACGAAGTCGCTGCGCTCGTCGCCGACGAGGGGGTCGATCCCCTGCAAGGTGGCGAGGGGGTCGGACCAGGTCGGGTTCAACCCCGCGTGGACGCAGGTCTGCCCCTCGAAGCGGCGGATGAAGGGTCGCGCGGAGAGCCAGGCGAGCAGGTCGGCAGAGTCCTCGGCGGCGAGCACCCCATCCAGGGTGTCCCGGGCCCCCCGGCGGCGGAGGCCCGCGGCCGTGCGGAGCAGATGCAGGTCGTGGTTGCCGAGCACACCACCCGCGTTCAACCCCCGGAGTAGGCGCAGCACGCCCAGGGAGTCGGGACCCCGATTGACCAGATCGCCGACGGGATGGAGCCGGTCGCAGGCGGGGTCGAAGGCGAGGGCCTCGAGCAGTTGCTCGAGCTCCTCCCGGCAGCCCTGGATGTCCCCGATGAAGATCAGCCGCTCGTTCACCCAACCATGATCGGCTATTGCCCCTCGACGGCCAGGGCAAGGCCTGGGAGAATCCTCCCATGCGCCGCGCTCCCGGTTTGGCCGTCCTCTTCACCGTCATCGCCGTCGGGATGGGGATGCCCGCCCTCTATCGTTGGAAGGTGGGCGATCTGCGCCGCACCCGAGAGCGGATCCTGAGCGAGGCCCCCAGCGCCCCCGAGAAGCGGGTCGAACTCTGGTTCAGCCATCTCCAGCCGCGCCTGCTCGAGGTGCTCCACAAGTGCCGCTTCTCGAGCGACAAGCCCTACCTGGTCTCCCACATGGTCGCACCGGCCCGGGAGGGGGTGCCCCCCGAGATCTGGGGCGTGCCCGAGGAGGCGATCGACCCCTCACAGGTCGTTCTCGACGGGATGGTCGTACGCGTCATCCTGCCGGCACCGCGCCTGCTCGAACGGGATGTGCTGGTGGGGGACAACGCCCTAGGGGTGCCGGTCTACCCCGCCGAGGCCCCACCCGAGGACCCCGGAGCGCTCCTGCGCGAGCGGCTCGAGTTCGTCTTCGAGAAGTTCATGCGCGCCCTGGAGCGGGATATCCCCGGTTCCTACGTCTCGATCGAGATCGGTGGGGTGGTGCCGGATCCGCCTCCGGGGGCCGCGGGGGGGGCAGCCACCGATCCGGTCTCGACCGACCCGGTCTCGACAGGGCGGGATTGAGCCGCTACGCTCTTGCGCTCGGTTCAGGAGACACCCATGGCCAAATCACGAATCAAGGCGGGCGGCCCCACCCGGGGTCGCAAACGCGTGCGCAAGATCGGCATGGGCTCGGGCAAGCACTTCGCTGCCGTCCGAGCCAAGAAGAAGGGCTGAGCCGCTCGCGCAGGCACCTGCTTTTCTTGCCGCTCGGCATGCACCCAAACCCTGCGGGGCCTCCCCCAGGGGACGCACCCGGGGCTGAGGCGGGGAAGCAACCCTGTCCCGAGGCGCTTCATGGGCGTTCCGCTGGCCGCATTCCTGGCTCTCGTCGCAGCGGGCACCTGGGCCCTGGCGTCTCACCTGATCGCCCGCATCCTGGCCCATCTCGCGCCGGATAGGCGCCCCTCCCCCGCGGCGATCAACCTCCTGCGCTGCACCCTGGCCCTCCTGGGGTTCGGAGTGCTTTGGGCCCTCCTGGGCGGGGCCAGGCCCAGTCCGGTTGCTTGGCTGGGGCTCATCGTCTCGGGTGCCCTCGGCTTCGCCCTGGGGGACCACCTCTACTTCGCCGCCCTGCCCCGGGTGGGGGTCCAGACCAGCGCGGTGATCGGGCTGGCCAATGTGCCCCTTGCGGCTCTCGGAGGGTGGCTCTGGTTGGACCAGCCCCTCCCGGCAAGGGTGCTCGTCTCGATGGGGGTCGTGCTGGCCGGAGTGCTCCTCGTGCTCTGCGATGGAAGCGGCACCGAAACCAAGGGGGGCTCCGCCAGGGGCGGACACCTCCTGGCCCTGGGCGCGGCAATCTCCTGGGCGGCCGCCACCCTGGGGGGCCACGCCGCCATGCAGGGGGCCGGGGTCTTCGTCGGCGCCTTCGGGCGCCTGCTCGGTGCGCTGCTCGGTGCGCTGCTCTTGATCCTCCTCGTCGCTCTCCGGCGCGGCGGCAGCCTGCGCCAGGAACTCCACCACCTGGCGCGCCCCTTCCGCTCCCCTTCCCTCCTGTCGCTCCTCGCCCCGGCGGTGCTCTGTGCTTCACTCCTCAACCTGATCCCCTTCCACTTCGCCTTGCAGGCCCTCCCCGGAGCGATCGGGGCTCTGCTCTTCTCTTGCACGCCCCTGTTCACCCTGCCCCTGGCTCCCCTTTTCGGTGAGGTCGTGGGGCTCCGCACCCTGCTGGGGACCGGGCTGGGACTGCTCGGAGTGGCCGGAGTGATCCTCTCCGGCGGAGCCCTCCAGAGCCCCACCGCTCCACCCCCCGCCCTCCGCCTTTCCCCGGTTGCGGTCGAACCGATCTTCGGAGCGCTGGCGCCCGATCTGGTCGCGGGTGCCGGGGGGGAGCTGGCCCTCTCCTATCTTCTGCCCGGCCCCCCGGCTCGCCTGGAGTGGCGCAGCTTCGATGGAGACGAGTGGAGCGAGGGGAGAGAGCTCGCCCGGGGGGCGGAGTGGTTCGTCAACTGGGCGGACACCCCCCAACTCGCCCTCCGTGAGGGAGGGCCGGTCGCGACCTGGCTCGAAAAACTCGGAGAGGGGACCTTCGCCTACGGGGTCCGACTGCGCGATGCGACGGGTGAAGTGAGCTGGCTTCACCGGGATCGCTCTCCCGTTGAGCACGGCTTCGTCTCCCTGGTCGCGCTGGGGGGGGAGCGCCTCTTCGCGGTCTGGCTCGACGGCCGCAATACCCACGCCGGCGAAGAGGAGGCTGAGCTGGGGGAGCAGGGGGCGATGAGTCTGCGCGCACGGCTGACCGACGGCCGTGAGGTCCTGGTCGACCCGCGCACCTGCGACTGCTGCCAGACCGACGCGGGCCGACTGGCCGACGGTCGCGTCCTGGTCGCCTGGCGCGACCGCTCCGAGGAGGAGGTGCGCGACATCTACTGGACCGCCGGGGATCCCAGCGCCCCCCTGCCCCCCGGCAAGTTGCTCTACCCCGATCGCTGGCAGATCGAAGGTTGCCCGGTCAACGGACCCGCCGTCGCGACCGGGCCCAGGGGGGCGGCCATCGCCTGGTTCACGGTGGGCGGCGGGGAGCCGCGGGTGCAGGTCGCCTTCGCCGCGCCGGACCTCTCCTCCTTCGGGGAGCCCCTGCTCCTCAGCGAGGGGGAACCCCTGGGCCGGGTCGATGCCTGCTGGCTCGGGGACTACCTGGTCGTCTGCTGGCTCGAACGGGACGGACTCGATGCCCGCTGGCGGGCCCGGGCCGTGGCACCGGAGGGGAGACGGGGGCCGCTCCTCGATTTTGCACGGGTGAGCGGCCGGCGCGACGACGGCTTCGCCCGCATGGCCCGCCAGGGTCGGCACCTGGTCGTCGTCTACCGGGACGGCGAGGAGGATCTCCTACGGACGGTGCTCCTCGACTTGCCCTCCGGAGAGGCGCCGGCGCGGCGGGAGCGCCAGGAGTAGGAGACCCAGGGGGGCCAGGAAGGGCAGGTAGTGCATCCACTCCGCGCGGGCCCAGCCGACGCGCGGGCTCTCCCCCTGGGTGAGCACGGCCAGGGCGTTGTAGAGGGCGTGGGCGGCCATGGCCGGCAGGATGCTGGCGGTGCGCAGTCGCAGCGCTCCCAGGGCTCCCCCGAGCAGGAAGGTCGGCACCAGGCGGTAGATCGACAGGTGCAGGAGCGCGAAGAAGAGGGCCTGCCAGAGCACCGCGCGGGTGGCGGAGAGGTCCCTGCGCAGGCTCGAGAGCAGGGCACCGCGCAGGAAGAGCTCCTCACAGATACCGGGGGAGATGGCGACCGCGAAGAGCAGCATGGGGGTGCTCCAGCCCTCGATCGCTCCGAGCCCACTCGCGTCGGCGGCGGCGCTGGGCATGGGCAGGACCTCGAGTTGCCACGCGAGGAGGTGGGTCATCGCCCAGGTCACCGCGGGCACGCAGAGGAGCGCACCCAGAAGGTGCACCGCGCGGGGAGGGGTCAGGCCGAGCTCCCTGCCAAGGCTCCCACGGCCGCGGGCACGCCAGGCGGTCGCCAGCGCCAGGGAGGGGATGAGCACCCACAGGGTCAGCATCAGCCCGCGGCTGAGATCCCACTGCTGCAAGCGCGTTCCGACCAGGTACATGGCGAGCACGCCGCCGATGCCCCAGCGCAGGGCATGGGCCTCGCTCGGGCGCTCTCCCCGTGCCCGGGAGGAGGCTCCCCCGCCGGCGAAGACCCGCTCGCCGTCGAGCAGGTGCCCCAGGCGGCCCAAGAGGAGGGTCGCTCCACCCAGGTGCGAAGCCCACATGACCAGGGCCGCCGTCCACCCCAGCTCTCCGGAGAGGGCGTCGCGCAGGCAGAGGGCCGCCCCGGTGAAGGGCACCGCCGCCAGGAGCAGGCTGGTCTCGACACCCGGTTGGAGCACGATCGCCGTCGGTAGGGCGGTCAGGATCATCACCGGAAGGATGGTCTGCTGCCCCTCCCGAAAGCTGCGTGCCTTGCCGCAGACCAAACAGAGCAGGGCGCAGATCAGCACGGCGCCCGGCAGGTAGACCAGACCGAGGGCCAGGCGGGCCAGCCCCGGCCCGCGCGCCCCGTCGGTGAATCCCGGTAGGTGACCGAGCCCCGCGAGCCCGCAGAGCATCAGGCTGGCGAGGTTGACCCCCAGGGTGACGCAGCCCGCGACGAGGACCGCGGCGAACTTGCCCAGGGCGATCGGACGGGCCGGGATCGGCTGCACGAGCAGGGTCTCCAGGGTGCCC
This sequence comes from Planctomycetota bacterium, assembly GCA_027083445.1. Taxonomy (GTDB): domain Bacteria; phylum Planctomycetota; class UBA1135; order UBA1135; genus JALWOP01. The sequence goes on from JALWOP010000462.1 coordinate 4,825, forward strand.
GCCTCCCGCTCCCCGGCAAAGGTGGCCAGGGCGGCGTAGGAGCCCCCCGAGAGGAGGACGAGCACCGCGAGCAGGGGCAACAATCGACCGAGGGCGGCACCGCTGGAGTCGGCGGCAGAGGCGATGTCGATCACCTGGGGGTCGAGTCCGGCCGCGGGATCCGCGCCGAGCAGGGCTTTTCGTCGGGTGCGGGTCAAGCGCTGGTCCAGCTCCTCCAGCGCGTGCCGGGCGCGGGTGCCCGCCTCGCGCGATACGTCCTCCTTCACATCGGAGTAGATGCGCAGCAGGGTGCGCTGGGGGAAGCCCGGATCGGGGCTCGCCGTGACCAGGGCCTGGCCGCTGCCCCCCACCAGTCGGTCGTAGAGGGCGCGCCGCCCAGCGGTGGTCGCCTCCCGATCGAGGCCCTCGGTCCCATTCTCTTCGAAGGCGATCAGGGCCTCGGCATCCAGGTCGAAGAGCTGGATCGGTGTCTGCTGGGCGAGCGCATCCCGGGCGGCCTGGGCCAGCTCGGGGGGGGCGGCGCTGAGGTCGAGGGCGAGGGAGACCTCCCGGGCGGCCAGGATCTCCTTGCCGCTGCGCTCGACCCGGTCCGTGGTCCAGAAGATCAAAGGGTAGAGCAGGGCCGGCAGGATGACCGCGGCGAAGAGGGCACGCCGATCCCGGAGGAGCCGACGCAACTCGACGCCGAGCACGGCGCAGACGATGGCGCTCATGCCGCTGCTTCCTCGACCAGGCGGCGGAATACCTCTTCGAGCCACTCCGCTCCGGTCCGCTCGCGCAGCTCGGCCAGGCTGCCCGCTGCGAGCATGCGGCCCTGGTGGATGATGCCGATGCGGTCGCAGAGGCGCTCCGCCTCGCTCAGGATGTGGGTGCTGAAGAGCACGCAGGTGCCCTCCGCCCGGCGCGACTCGATGAAGTCGATCATGTCGGAGGAGGCCAGGATGTCGAGACCGGTGGTCGGTTCGTCGAGGATCAAGACCGGTGGGTCGTGCAGGACGGCTCGAGCGATCGAGACGCGCTGGCGCTGCCCGGTCGAGAGGCCCTCGCAACGCCCGTCCTGGAAGGGGGCGATGTCGAAGGCGGCGATGACCTTCTCGACCGCCCGGGTGAGCGCCTCGCCCTCCAGTCCGTGCAGCCGGGCGAAGTACTCCAGGGTCTCGCGCGCGGTCAGGCGCGGGTAGAGGCCGGTGTTGGCGGAGAGGAAGCCGATCCGGCGGCGCACTTCGAGGGAGTCGACGGTGACGTCGACCCCGTCGATGCGCGCCTCCCCCGAGGTCGCCCCCAGGATCCCCGCGAGGATGCGCAGGGTGGTCGTCTTGCCCGCTCCGTTGGGGCCGAGGAGGCCGAAGATCTCGCCCCGGTGGCACTGGAGGTCGAGCCCCCGCACCGCCTCGACTCGCCCCCGCTCGGGGTCCTGGAAGGTCTTGCGCAGTGCTCGGGTTTCGATGGCCGGGATCATGGGTCAACTGCGGCTGTCGCGGCCGCGCAGGAGGGTGAAGAGGCGCCGGGGGGAGAGGGTGGCGCCCGCGAGGGCGACCTCCTCGCGGGAGAGGATCCAGACCGCGGCGCGGACCGCCGCCAGGGCGTAGACGAGAAGGGCCGCCGAGCAGAGGGCGTATTCGAGGTAGAGGGGCTCGCCGCGCAGGAGGGAGCGGAAGGCGAGCACCACGTTGACGACCGGCACCAACGCCCAACCCGGACTGAGCACCAGCCCGGGGATGACCCCGATCATCGCCGGCAGGATGAAGACCATCTGCACCGGACCGAGCAGGGCCTGGCCCTCCTTGAAGGTCGCGGCCAAGCCGGCCACCGCGGTGAGCACGGCACTGACGAAGAAGGCGAAGAGGATGGCGAGTGGAGCGACGGCGAGGAGAGCGAGCAGGGGCAGCTCGAAGCTGGCCTGGGCCGCTCCGCCGGTGAGCATGGACATCAGGTGCTCGGCGGAGAGACCGATCGCGAAGAGGTTGAGGGCGACGGCGACCACCGCGGTCGAGGTGACCGCCAGGATCTTGCCGTGCAGGACGGTGCTCCGGGGCAGCGGCAGGAGCAGGGTCGTCTCCGCGGTACGTCGCTCCTTCTCTCCGGCGGCCAGATCGACGGCGGGGAAGAAGGCGCCCATGACCGCCATCACCACCAGCAGGATCGGCAGGATCGAGGAGAGGATCAGTGCGCCGATGTCGCGCCTGGGGGTGATGGGGGCCTCCTCGATTCGCAGGGGCTGGAGCCGGCGCGGGTCGACGTCGCGCTCGCGGGCAGCCCTGACGCGCAGGCGCTCGACGAAGGCTTCCAGGCGGGGTAGGAGCCGGTCCCGGGCGAGCTCAGAGCGGCTGCGAGAGCTGTCATAGAGCACCTGGGTGTGTGCCTCGGGAGCGGCAGGGTCATCCCGATGGAGCACCGCGTCGAAGCGCGGCTGACCCTCCTTTTCCTCCCGGGCCCAGGAGCGGGCCTCCTCGAGGCTGCGGGGAGAGGGGTCGCGTTCGACCTCCAGAATGTCGATCCCTTCCGGCCGCGCCCCGTCAACGCTCCCGCCCCTCCCCCCGCCCAGGGCTTGGGCCAACTCGGCGTCGAGCTCGGCGGGCACCTCGGCGGTGAGGCCGACCCTGACGGCGGTGTGCTCCCGCTGACCTTGCAGGACGAGCATGCCCTGAACCATGAGCCAGAAAACCCCCGGGTAGAGCACGAGGGGGAGGACGAAGGTGTAGAGCGCCGTCTGCCGATCCCTGAGGCTCGAAAGCAGCTCCTTGTGGGCGACGATGAAGCTGGGCGGAAGCCTCATGCGGGTGCTGGGGATCCCGGCCCCGCTTGCCACTCCCCGAAGTGGTCCGCCCCCTCGTCCGTGATCGTGACGATGTCCTCGATGCGCAGGCCGAGCTCACCGGGGAAGTAGAGACCCGGTTCGTCGCTGAAGCACATGCGCGGGGCGAGGGGAACCGTGCTCCCACCGTCGAGGTAGGGGGCCTCATGTCCATCCATGCCGATGCCGTGGCCCAGGCGGTGGAAGAAGTGTTCGTATCCCGTCCCCTGACCGGCGGCGGCCAGGGCCTCGCGGGCGGCGCGATCCGCCACCGAACAGGGACGGCCCGGCCGTAGGGCCTCGAAGGCGGCCTTCTGCGCATCCCGCACCGCGTGCCAGAGCGTTTCGATCCGCAGGGAGGGGCTTCCAAAGGGAACCCAACTGCGCGTGTTGTCGCTGCAGTAGCCGTGCAGCTTGCCACCGGTGTCGATCAGCAGGAGGTCGCCCCTCTCCAGTCGGCGCGGCACTTCGTCCCCGTGGGGAAGGGCGGCGGCGGGGCCGATCAGGACCAGGTGCCAGATATCGGTCAAGCCGAGCCGCTCCTGCGCCGCGGTCAGCCGATGCTCGATCTCGGAGCGCTCGATCCCCGGCTCGAGGGTCTCGGCGACCGCCACGATCGCCTGTTGGGTGAGCTCGCCCGCCCGGCGGAGCAGCGCCAGTTCGTGGTCATCCTTGCGGCCGCGCAACTCGAGGAGGAGCGCATCGCCCAAGAGGGGAGGGGGGTCCCAGCGCTCCTCGATGCCGCGCGCAAAACAGAGTCGCAGGCTGGGATCGAGGGCGAGCCGCTCCACTCCTTCCCGGCGTAGGCAGTCGATCAGGGCCGGGTAGGGCCCCTCGTGCTCCTGCCAGGGGATGAAGCGGTCACCCGATTGGGGGGGAATCGTCTCCCGGGCACGCTCGAGCTCGAACTCTGGAAGGATCCAAAGCCGGCGGCCCTCGGCGGTGACCAGGAGGGCGAAGAGGCGCTCGCTCATGGCCCACTCCACCCCGGTGAGGTAGGTCAGGGTGGTTCCCGGCTCGACGAGGAAGGCATCGAGCCCCCCCCGCGAAATTTCCTCGCCCAGGCGCGCCGTGCGCTGGGCGAACTCCGCGGGGCTGATCGGTGCGAGGGGCTCGCCCCCGTCCTGGAGTCCCGCGAAGAGCTGGTCGAGCCGGGCGCGTGTTTCGGGCGTGGGGGCCTTGGAGGGCGAGGACATCGCTGCCATTCGACAGAGTGGGCAAGAGGCGTTCAAGACGCCTCCCCGCGGGGGTCGATAGCTGGCCCGTGACTCCCCGCCAGCCTGCCTCTCCCCGGCCCCTCGAAACGGAAGAATCTTCCCAGGCCGATCTCTCGCGCGCCGCGCTCCTCGCCCCGGAGCCGGCGCTGGTCTCACCGGCCCCACCCGCTCGCACCAGGCCGGCCCTTCCGGCGGCCCCCTCCGCCCCCTCCTATCCGTGGTGGAGCCGCATGATCGTCGCGGGGAGCAAGGCGCTGATCGTCATCTCCCTCGCCTGGGGTCTGGCCTTCAACTTCTCGGAGGTGCGCGGCAGCTCCATGGAACCGGGGATCCACGATCGGGATCGCATCCTGGTCGACCAGGTCTCCTACATCTTCGGCTCGGTCCAGCGGGGGGACGTGGTCATCCTGCGCTATCCGCTCGATCCGAGCCTCGACTACATCAAGCGGGTCATCGGTCTGCCGGGGGACGAGGTCGTCATCCAGCGCGGCCAGGTCTACATCAACGGGGAGCATCTCGATGAGCCCTATGTGGCCGCCGCGGCGATCGACCCTTGGAGCTCGATGCACACGGTCGTGCGGCCCGGACACTACTTCGTCCTGGGGGACAACCGCCGGCGCTCGTCGGATAGCCGCGAGTTCGGCCAGGTGCCCGCGGAATACCTGCGGGGCAAGGTGCGGGCGCGCCTGTGGCCCCTCGGACGGGTCGGCCTGATCGACTGAAGCGCCCCCCTCGCTCCCCAAAGGGAGGTGTGATAGAAACCGGCGGTGAACGATGAGCGGTCACGACCCGTCGCCCTGGTCACCGGCGCGGCGCGAGGCATCGGGCTGGGCGTGGCGCGGGAGCTCGCCGCCCGGGGATGGAGAACCCATGCGGTCCACCGGAGTCCCACGGGCCAGGCCGAACTCGAGGAGCGTTTCCCCGCGCGGTTGCACCAGGGGGATCTCTGCCGGCAGGAGGATTGCCGGCGGGTCGTCGCCGAGGTCCTCGCTCGAGACGGCCGCCTGGACGGCGTGGTGCACGCGGTGGGGGAGTATGTGAGCGGACCCCTCGAAGGCTTGGCTCCCTCCGACCTCAGGCGGCTGTTGGAGAGCAATGTCGAGAGCGCCTTCCTGCTGGTCGAGGCGGCTCGTCAAGCGGTGCGCGAGACACGCGGCTCCTTTGTCTTCTTCGGTTGCGCCGGCGTCGAGAGCCTGCGCGCACGCTCCACCGCCGCGGCCTATGTGGCGGCCAAGAGTGCCCTGCTCGTACTGATGCGCAGCCTGGCTGCGGAGGAGGCGGCGCACGGTGTCCGAGCGAACATGATCTCGCCGGGGATCGTCCCCCACCCCCACGCCTCCGCGGATACCCACGCCCTGGCGCAGGCGGTCCCCCTGGGTCGCGCGGGTCTTCCCCTGGACATCGCCCAGGCGGTCGCGTTCCTGCTCTCGGCCGAGGCAGCCCACATCACGGGGCAGAATCTCGACGTCTCCGGCGGTTGGATGCTCTAGAGCTCGTCGCCGGCCCGGCCCCCCCTGCCCCAGGGGGAGTCCGGGCCGGCGACG
>JALWOP010000463.1 GCA_027083445.1 Planctomycetota bacterium
CCCCCCTCGCACCGGGGCACCCCCCACGCGCGTGTCCACGCCCGCCGCGACAAGCGGCCCCCGCGTTCGCTGAACGCGGGGGCCGCCCTTTCTTTGGGGGATCAACTCGCTCGAGAGAGTTCCCCCTCGCGCACGAGCCACGAGCCGAGGTCGCCGAGGAGCCGTTCCAGACTCGGGGCGACGAAGAGGGCCTCCTGGTATCCGGTCGGGTCGTACTCCCGCCCTGCCATGCTCTCGAGATCCCAGGGGAGATGGGCCGGACAGCGGGCCAGTTCCCCGGCCGAGGAGATGAGTCCCGCACCGAAGGCCAGCACCTCTCCACCCTCACGCACGAGGCCGAACTCCATCGTCCACCAATAGATCCGTTCCAGGCGCAGCATGCGCGCCTCATCTGCCCCGTGGGCAACCTCACCGAAGGCCCGGTTCAACGCCGCGACCTGGGGATCGAGCAGGGAGGCGGCATGACCCACCGCCTCGTGGACGAGATCCGGCTCGGGGGTGTAGAGCGGCTGAGAGGGGTGCCGCAGGTACTGTGTCGAGAACAACACCCCCCGGCGCAGGGCCTCGAAGAAGGCCCGGGCGCTGACGAGGCCGGCCACCGGTTCGACCCGCATGCCGCTCTCCGCTTCGAGGCGAGCGCTGAGGTGCTCCAACTGGGGAACAGACTCCCCATTCAGGCCGAGCCTCTCCAACGCCTCGCGCACTCGTCTGCAGAGATGAGCGGGATGGGCCGCCCGAAGCGCGTGCCAGATTGCAGCCCAGGTCTCCCGCTCCTCACGGGTGTACTCCACCAATGGGACGGAGGTCCCGCTCTCGTAGGCGAGGGCCAGACGCGCGATCTCCTCGCGGCGGGCTCGATAGAGGGGATCGCGAAAACCGGGGTGATCCGCGTCGAGTTGGACGAGGTCCAAACGCCCCTCACGAACGGGGCTCGGGCCGGGGGGCGGTGTTGCCTTGGGGAGGTGCATGGCTGGAGAGGCCGGGCTGTCCCCGTGAAGCGCGTGAAGACAGCCTTGGCGGCTGCCTTCGGTGGTCGAATCGTCACTTCGGATCCGAGTGTGAAGGCCCCACCCGCTAGGTGCGGGAATAGGAATAGGGGCTCGAGGAGAGAAGTCGCTTCACAGCAGAATCCTACCCCGCTCGCCGGTCGCGCAGTGGAGTTTTCTCCAAGGATCCAGCCCGGGATGGGACGGCCCGCGCCTCAGAGAACCGCTCGACGCCGGAAGAGCGTGAAGTAGCGCGCTACCCGCCCCGCCAACCGTCGCGGCTCTCGGAGCTCGCGCAGGAGGCGCTTGGGACGGCGGTAGAAACGGCGGTAGCCCTCACGGATCTTGGCCTCGATCTCCGCCGCGCTCATGTGCTCGTTGCCGTCGAGGGCCTGGAAGCCGGTCATCGTCGCGTAGTCGAACTCGCGCGTCCCCCGCAGCATCTGGTAGAGCGGTGTCCCTGGATAGGCAGTCACGGCGCAGAACTGCACCTGGTCCGGATCGAGACTGTCGACCAGCGCGATCGTCTCGTCCGCCATCTGGGGCGTCTCCTCGGGAAAGCCGATCATGCAAAAGGCGCGCGTCTCGATCCCCACCTCACGGCAGGCCCGAAAGACTTCGTGGGCCTTGTCGAGGTCGGAGAGCTTGTTGCCGCAGTGCAGGCGCTGAATCTGTTCGTTGCCGGATTCGACGCCCAGGGAGATGTGCCGACATCCCGCCGCGGCCATGCGCTCGAGCAGCGGCCGGTCGAGGGTCTTGACCGCCGTTTCACACTGCCACTCCAGCTTGGTCATCCCCTCTGCGAGGATACCCTCGCAGATCGCGCGCACCCTCTCCTTGCGGGTGGTGAAGATCGGGTCGCGGAAGACGACGTGGCGCAGGCCGTGTTCGAAGTAGAGGTCGCGCAGCTCCTCGAGGACGTGCTCCGGGCTGCGGAAGCGAAAGCGCAATCCCTGGGCCAGGGTGTAGCCACAGAAGGAGCAGTCCAGGGGACAGCCCCGGGAGGACTTGAGCGTCGTGATCGGACCGGCGATACCGGGGAAGCGATAGGCGCCGTTGTCGAGCAGGTGCCGACTGGGGATCGGTAGGGCATCCAGGTCGGCGATCTTCTCCCGCTCCGGCTCGTGGACGACCTCGCCGTCCCCGCGGCGCCAGCTCGTGCCCAAGACCCCCTCCAGGGGTTCGCCCGCCGCGACTCGGCGAGCCAGATCGCGCACGGTGTACTCCGGTTCTCCACGCACGACCACGTCGACCGGCTGGTCGGCAAAGATCTCGTCGGGGGTGAAGGTCACCTGGCTCCCGAGCATGGCCACCGGCACCGACAGGCGCATGCGAATCGAACGCGCCAAAGCCAGGTCCTGGTCCAGGGAGGTGCTCGAGGAGTCGAGACAGACCAGGTCGGGCCCGGTCGCGGCCACATCCTCCAGGCAGCCCGCCGCATCCAAGCCACGGGCGTCGGCATCGTGGATGCGCACCGTATGCCCCTCGGCCTCGAGGACGGCGGCCACATGGGCCAGCTCGATCGGCGGGTAGAGCAGCTCGGGGTTGACCGCCATGCCGAAGCCCCCCATCAGGCCGCGGGAAACGCGAAACTCGGGGGGGCTTCGGCATGGC
>JALWOP010000464.1 GCA_027083445.1 Planctomycetota bacterium
GGGGTTACCTTGGGCGGTATGGCTGATCCTCGACCGACCCGGGGGCGGGTCTCCGCCCGCTTCCTGTGGCGCCTTTCGGTTGCGATCCTGCTCGGGGCGGTCGCACTGGAGCTTTCGTTGCGAGCGCTCCTTTTCGTCTGGCCCGTGGAGGGGCTGCGCCGGGCCGGCCTCTACAGCGCCCGCTGGAGCACTGCGCGCGAGGCTCTCGCCTGGGAGTTCGCCGATCCCGCCGCCCACCGTCCGATCGCCCACCATCCCCTCCTGGGCTGGACCCACTCCCGATTCGATGGGGCGACCTTGGCCCACCTGGGCGAGGCCTCGATCGGGGCGCGGCGTCCGATCCTGCTCCTGGGAGACTCCTTCGCCGCCTGTGTGACCGAGCGCAAGGATTGCTTCGAGGGTCTGGTGGAGAGGTCGGAGCTGGGGCGGCGTTATCGCCTGCTCAACTACGGCGTGCCCGCATACGGTTTGGATCAGATCTACCTACTCCTGCGATCGATCCTGCCGCGCTTCGAGGAGCGTGATCCGATCGTGATCGTGAGTCTCCTGGTCGAGGCCGATCTCGACCGGGCGGCTCTCGATTTTTTCCAGTGGCCCAAGCCCCACCTCGATGTCGACGAGAAGGGGGCGCTGGTGCCGGGTCCCGCCGTTCCTCCCTCGGCGGAGGCTTGGATCGAGGAGCACGGCCTTGGGGTCACGAGCTACGCCTGGGCTTGGCTCAGTGGTGCCCTGGGGCTTCGATCGAGCGAGGACGGTCCGGGGCACCGCGAGCGGGTGCGGCGCTTGACTCCGGCCCTTCTGAAAGCGATCCGCGACGAGTGCGAGGGGCGTGGGCTCGACTACGCCATTGTGGTCTTCCAAGGCCAGAAGGTCCTGCGCGACCCGAGCTTCGTGCCCCGCTGGCAGCCCCTGCTCCTGGGTGAACTGGAGCGTTTGGGGATGCCCTATGAGCTCACCGCGGGGGATCTTCTGGAGTCGGGGGGAAGTCTCGAGGAGCTCTTCGTCAGCCGCGGTCCCGCCCGTCGCCACTACACCGCCGCCGGTAACCGCGCCGTCTTCCCCGCCCTGCGCCGAGCGATCGAGCGTTGCGCGGGGGAGTAGACTCCGGCGCGGAGCCGGAACGCCCCTCTAGCGGCCCGCGCGGCGCTCGATTTCGGCGCTGAGCAGGGCGGCGGGCGTGGTGGGATCGTCGAGGGTGATCAAGAAGAGCGAATCGTCCTTCAAGTCCAGCCGCAGGCCGGGGCCGCGACGTAGGACGAGGGCTGCCCGGTGCAGGAACTTCAGACTGCCGCGATAGCCGAAGCCGCCCCATTCGAGGGGGCGCACCGCGGTGGTCGAGGCCCTCTCGATGCGTTCGAGGGGGATTTGCTGGCGCGGAAAGGCGAAGGGGCCGTAGAGGATCTCGAGGCCCCGATGGTCGACTCGAAGCTCGATGCGCGCAAAGGCCAGGCTCGCCAGGGTGACGACCACCAGGGCGAAGAGGGGAATCATCACGAAGGGCCAGGGGATGACCAGGGGTAGGACGACCGTCGTGGCGAGGAGGAGCAGGGAGAGGGCGGTGATCCAGGGGCGCCGCAGGGTTTCGGTCCAGAGGGCGTACTCCCCGGGGGCCAGCTTCAGGGGTGGGGTCGGTTCGGACGGAGGCGGCACCAGGTGCCGGCTGGGGAGGTCCGCCGCGAGAAAGGCGGCGAGCCCACCCGCGAAGACCGCCAGGCCGATGATCCAGACCAGCGCCAGCACCGGTCCCCGGGCCTGGTGCCAATCCTCGAGACCCCGTTGGCTGAGTACCGTGAAAGCGAGGATGTTCGCCGTGAGCTGGGCGCCGAAGGCCGTGGTCCCCGAGAAGAGCGGCACCAGTCCCTGGGGGAGGGGACGGGGCCAAAGCGCGACCAGGGCGCCGATGGCGATCAGGATCGCCAGAATGATGAACCCGGTCGTGAAGAAGAGGGAGCGCGCGACCGAGTCATCGGGGGTCCCGCTGAGGTCGAAGTGACTCGCAAGGAGAGGGGGGAGCTGGGCGCCGAAGAGGAGCAGGGGAACCGCAGCGGTGGCGAGGGCCGCCAGGGGCAGCCCCAGGACGAGGGCCAGGCGGGTCGCGCGAGGGGAGCGGGTCGTCATAGGAGAGCCTCCACCAGGGAGAGGATCTCCCGTTCGACCAGGCCGGCACGACGGGACTCGCGCACCAACCTCTGGGCCAGCTCGGTCAGGCGGGCCATGCGCGGCGCCTGGGTGGTGACCACACTTCCCCGTCCCCGGCGCACTTCGAGCAGTCCCTCGTCCCGAAGTACCGCAAAGGCGCGCAGCACCGTGTGGACGTTGACGTCGAGCCCGTCGGCGAGCTTGCGCGCCGGGGGCAGACGGTCACCGGGACGCAACTCCCGCTTTGCGATCGCCCCCCTCAGCCCCGCGGCGAGCTGCTCGTAGAGGGGCTGGGGGGAGGAAGGGTCGACTCGTAGAAGCATAGTTCTACATATACTAGAACAATAGGCCAGAGCAATAGGGCGGCGCAATAGGGCGGCGCAGGGGATCCTTCCCGTCTCCTGCGGAGAGGGCGACCCTACGGCTCTGGGAGGTGCCAGACCACCTCCGGGGCGCTCCCCTCCGGCAGGGCGGCGGCGAGGGCCAGGATGTGGTCGCCGAACCTCGTCTCGATCACCCGGTGGAGGGCTCCGCGGTGGCGCAGGCGTAGCTCGTCTCCCAGGACGGCCTCCAGGCGGCAGCGAGAGAGCTCCCCGAGCCCCACTCCGGCCACCTTGAGGCGCGCCTCCTTGGCGGTCCAGAGGCGGGTGAAGGCTTGCGCATCGAAGGTGGGGAAGAGGGCACGCTCCTGCTCGTCCGCGACTCGCTCGGTCAGAGCGGCCCGCCGCTGCGCGATACGCTCCAGGTCGATCCCCACTGCCACCGGAGCGAGCACCGCCGCCACGTAGTCGGCGTCGTGGCTGATCGACCAGTGCAGGCCCCCGACCGGCAGGGGACGCCCCCCCTCCTGCTCCTGGGGCCAGGCGGCGACCGCGAGTCCGATCCTCCGCGCCGCCTCGTCCAGGGCCGCCCGCGCAGCCCGTCGCTGGGCCGCCACCCGCTCCCGGGCGGGATGCTCCGGACCTTGATCGGGGGTGGGTCGCAGGAAGACGTGCAGGGGTTCCACGGTGCACTAGCCCCAGTTTGGAGCCTCGGTTCGGAGCCTCAGTCGAGCCGCGAAACACGCCGCACGATCTCGGCATCGAAGTAGTTCACCCCCATCCCCGCGTCGACCACGATCCCCTGGGCATCGATGCCCGAGGAGCGGGGCGAGAGCAGGAAGAGGGCCGTGTTCGCCACCTCCTGGGTGCGCAGTCCCGCCTTGCGCAGGGTGGCCTGCTCCGCGTAGAGGTACGAATCGAGGTAACCGGGGATGCCGGCCGAGGAGCTGGTCTTCAAGAGGCCCGCGCGTACCGCGTTGAATCGCACCCGCGAGAAGCTCTTGAAACTCTTGGCCAAGAAGACCACCGCGCTGTCGAGCGCTGCCTTGGCGGGGGCCATGAAGCCGTAGTTCTCCGCCGCCATGGCCGTCGTGGAGATCGAAATCGTCACCACCGAAGCGTCCGGGTCGAGGTGGGAGCGCAGGGCGCTCGCGAGGTTGACCAGCGAGAAGGCCGAAACGTCGACCGCCTCCAGGAAGGCCTCCTTGCTCGTCTCGTGGAAGGGTTTCCAACCATCGCTGTAGTCGGCGAAGGCGATGGAGTGCACCAGCCCGTGGAGCGGGCCGGTGAGGCTCTCCGCCAGGGCGTCGATCTCCTCCTGGTGGCGCACGTCGCAGACCCGGCATTCACGCTCGCCGATCCAACGCGCCACCTCGTCGCGGCGCTCCTCGGTGCGCACGAGGTAGAGCGGCTCGGCACCGACCTCCTCCAAGGCGCGAGCGATGTGGTAGGCGACCGACTTGCGGTTGGCCAGGCCGGTCACCAGGACACGCTTGCCCGCAAGCTGGAGCCAATCGCCATCCTTCGGTTCGCTCACGATGCTTCCTCCCGGGCCAGGGCGAGGGTGAAGAGCAGGCGCGCTACCCGCGCCTCGCCACGGCACACCGCCGCCTGGAAGCGGCGCGTGTTGGCCAGGCTCTCCTCCAGGGTCACGGTGGTGTGCAGCTCCTCGCCCGGACGCACCATACGCCGATAGCGGGCGTCGTGGATGCGTACCAGGACCGGAGTCGAGCCCTCGTCGCCATCCGCGAGCGCTCCTCCCTCGCGGATCGCCACCAAGAGCGCCGCGCTCTGGAAAGCGTGTTCGGCGATCAGAACCCCGGGCAGCACCGGGTTGCCCGGGTAGTGGCCGCGGAAGACTTCCAGATCCTCAGGCACGCGCCAGGCGGCGGTGAGCTCCTCCGCCCCGCGGTCGACGATGCGGTCGACGAAGAGGAACGGGGGCCGGTGGGGGAGCAGGGCGCGCACCTCCGTCGTGTCAGAGTCCACCGGTCACCTCCAGGGTGGCGCCGGTAACGTAAGACGCCTCGGGGGAAGCGAGGTAGAGCACCGCCCCCGCCACCTCGGCCGGCGTTCCGAAACGCCGCGCCGGAATGCCCGCGCGATAGGTTTTCACCCGCTCGGGGGGAAGGTCGGCGATCAGCTCGGTCTCGATGAAGCCGGGGGAGACGCAGTTGACCGTGATTCCGCGCTTGGCGACCTCCTTGCAGAGGGCCCGGGCCAGGCCCACCTGCCCCGCCTTGGAGGCGGCGTAGTTGCCCTGACCCTCGAAGCCCACCCGGCCGGCGGGGGAGGTGACGAAGAGGATGCGCCCGTAACGCCGGCCGAGCATGTTCTTCACCGCCTGGCGGGCCATGCGGTAGCCGCCGGTCAGGTTGGTCTCGAGGACCGCGTTCCAGTTCTCCTCGCTCATCGTCGCCAGGATGCCGTCCCGGCGGATGCCCGCGTTGTTCACCAGCACCGAGATGGGGGTCTCCTCGAGCTCCTCCCAAAAGCCCTCCACCGCGGCGGGATCACACAGGTCGACCCGCGCCAGGTGCAAGCGCTCCGCGGCCTCGCCCACCGAAGCGCGCAGGGCTTCGGCTGCCTCTTCGTCCCCCCGGTAGGTGGCGTGGACCTCGGCCCCCTCGGCCAGGAAGGCCTCGCTGATCGCGCGTCCGATGCCGCGCGTACCGCCGGTGACGATCACATGTTGCTCTTCGAATCTCATGTCTCCACCCGTGCCAGGGTTGCGAGGTGGCCGTCGACCGCGTTGGCGGTGATCGCGCCGTAGTTCGCGGCACCCAACCACCCGGACATGATGATGCCGACCGAGCCGGTGTGGTAGAGGCCCTCGACCTGCTCGGCGAGCTTCATCGAGTAGGGCAGCCCTTCGAACTTGGTCCCGAAGGATGTCCCCCGGTCGTGCTGGGTGTAGAAGGCGAAGGTGCGCGGGGTGGCCGATTCGATGTGGTTCAGCTTGGCCTGCACCCCGGGAACGTAGTTCTCCAGAGCCGTCACCGTCTCCTCCTCCAGGCGGCGCTTGTGGGCGCGATAGGCATCTTCGTCGAGCTCCGCCCAGTCCTCGAAGCGGGCGTTCATCGAGGCCACCACCGTGTAACGGTCGCTCCCCGGACGCAGCTTGGGGTAGTAGAAGCTGAAGGTGCGGCTCTGGCCGTGCATGTCGCACAGGGCCTGGGAGTCGAAGGTTTCTCGGGTCGAGGTGAAGAAGAGGTCGGCGATCCAGGGCAGGCTCTCGCCCCGGGCGAGGCCGAGGTAGACCTGGGTCGAGGAGGTATTCAACCGCACCCTTCGCAGCCCCTCGATCCACTGCGGGTCGAAGTGCTCGGCGCCCACCAGACGCAACACGGTGCCGACGATGTTGGCGTTGGAGATGACCACCTCCGCCCCCAGCTCCCGCCCGGCGGCGAGCACTCCGCGCACGCGGCCCTTTTCCACCAGGATGCGCTCCACCTGGCAGCGGCTGAAGAGGTCGACGCCACCGGCGCGCAGGATGGAGCGCATCTCCGCGATCAACTTCTCCGTGCCCCCGCTGAAGGTGTAGACCCCCTTCGACATGAAATTCGAGAAGACGATCCCGAAGCTGATGGCCGGGTCGTCGAGGGAGGCGCCGTTGGCGTAGCTGATCGGCTCCAAGAGGAGGCGGTGGACATCGTCGCGCCCGGGGAACCACTCCTCGAAGAGCTCGCCGGTCGTGCGCGCGTCGGCGTCGTAGTAATTCATGCGCGCCAGGGCATCGTAGAAGCCCTCGACCCGACTGCGCTCGCAACCGAAGACCCCGACCAACTTCTCGGTGAAGTCCTCGCGGGTGAAGGATGTGTCGAAACAGAACTGCGGATTGTCGAAGCGCACACCATCGAGAGGAACGATGCGTTCGGAGAGGCTGCGGCTCCAATACTTGCGCACGCTCTTGCGCATCCCGAAGGGGAATCCGTGCAGGGAGATGTCGAAGATGTGCCCGCCCCGGCGTTTGAACCAGGTCGCCAGGCCCCCCAGGTTGTAGTGCTGCTCGAGCACGCAGACCGAGCGTCCCGCCCGGGCCAGGATGTTGGCGGCGGTCAGCCCCCCCAGTCCGCTGCCGACGACGATCACGTCGTAGCGCTTGGCGGCGCGCGCCAGGGGATCGCGCCCCCCCGGTCGCTTGCCGTCCCGGCTACCGGTGTAGTAGTGCGTGTCTCGACCGTTCATCTCCGCGCGCCCCCTGCGCTGGGGGCGAGGGCGTGGCGGTTGGCTCCGTCCAGGCCGCTCATCAACGCTCCCACGATGCCGTAGTTGCCCTGGTCGGTGCCGATCAGATAGAGGCCCTCGATCTCCGTTCGCCCATCCCAGCGCTTGGTCGGTGCACCGTAGACCGCACCGTTGTCGTGGCCGGTGAAGCGCTGGATCGTGCGCGGGGTGAAGGCATCTTGGAAGATGACGTGGTCCCGCACGTCGGCGCCGATCGCCGCCGCGGCATCCAAGGCCGCCGCCGAGGCGGCGCGCTTGCGCCGGTCGTAGTCGCCCGCATCTCCATCGATCCAGGCTTCGGGCCGCGCCGGGATCGTCACGCGCAGCATGGGAGTGTCCTCCTCGTTGCCCCGGTAGTTGGTCGGGCAGCAGACGACTCCGCTCTGGGCGTCGATCTCCCCCTCGGGGACGCCGTAGATCGTCGTCGGCGCCAGGTTGTAGAAGGCGATCGTCGTTTCCCAGCCCAACTCGGCGGGGGGGCGGTCGAGCACGACCGAAGTCTCGACGAAGGAGAGCCGGCCCGCCTGATCGCCACGCTCCTCGCCCGCCAGGCGCAGACTCTCGACGTAACCCGCCGAGGAGAGCACCACTGGAGCACGCAGCTCCTCGCCGCTCGCCAGGCGCACCCCTCCGGCCCGACCCCCTTCCAGGAGCAGGCCCTGCACTTCGCTCTTCAGGCGCAGCTCACCCCCAAGTTCCAAGAAGCGCCTGCGCAAGAGTTCGAGTAGGGGGCGCATGCCCCCCGCCGGGCGCGAGAATCCCTCCTCGTAGAGGCTCTTCCACATGACGACGAAGACCGGCCACTGCACATCCAGGGGCGTGGGGGAGCCGTACCAGAGGATCGGGTGCAGGAGCAGGTCCACGAGGAGCGGATCGGATAGGTACCGCGCCAGCACCTCGCGGGCGGAGTCAGGGGCGGTCAGCTCGGCATAGCCGGTGGCGGCCAGGTCGGCGGCCAGGCGATCGAAGCCGGCGGCCTGGGAGGGAAAGGCGCCGTGGACCTCACTGCGCAGGAGCTCGAAATCGTTGCCGAAGCGCAGCGTCACGTCGGGAAAGACGATGCGCGAGCCGCGCTGCTCCTGGAGGGCCAGCTCCTCCCAGCCGATGCGCAGGCCGCGCAGGACGCGGGTCAGGGGGCGACCCCGCTCCCCCCGCCGGGCGAAGTTGGTCAGGGCGTGCAGGCCGGTATCGAAGGCGTAGCCCCCCTTCTTGTAGAAGGAGTTCAGCCCGCCCCAGAGCCAGTGGCGTTCGAGGATGACGACGCGCTGGTCGAACAGAGCGAGACGGATCCCCGCCGCCAGCCCCGAGAGGCCCGCGCCTATGATGACCGCGTCGCAACCGGGGTCCGCCAAAGCGCGACTACTGGACCAGGGGTCCGAGTTCCTTGTCCGCCAGGTGGGGCGCCAGGTAGTCGGCACAGCCGCGCAGGGTGGCGAGCTCGGGATAGTCCTCCTCGGGAACGTGCACGCCGTAGCGCTTGCGCAGCTCCATCACGATGTCGAGGAAATCCATCGAATCGAGCTCGATCTGCTCGCGCAGGGGCTCATCCAGGGTCAATCCGTCGAGCTCCTCATCGGGAGCAATGGTGGCGATGATGTCCTTGACGGCGAGGACGATTTCGTCGGTGGTCATGGTGGCAAGTGGGGGGCTTGGGGGTGAAAGCTAGTCGCAGCGTCTGACGAGAACGGCGGAGTTGATCCCCAGCATTCCAAAGGAGAGGTTGAGGATGGTTTCGATGCGCCCGACAGGTTCCGGTTCGCCGGTCACGAGCCCGCGCAGGGCGCACTCGGGGTCGAGCTCGTCGACGTTGATCGTGGGGTGGACCAAACCGTCCTGGAAAGCGGGCAGGTTGCCCGCCAGCTCCAGGGCACCGGCGGCGCCCATGGCGTGGCCGATGAAACTCTTGGTGTTGTTGATCCGTGTGCGCGTGCTGTCCCCGAAGACCTGGCGCACCGCCAGGCACTCCTGGACATCTCCCTGGGGCGTCGAGGTGGCGTGGGTGTTGACGATGTCGACCTCCTGCGCCTCGAGGCCGGCGCGCTCCAGGGCGCCGCGCATGCACTCGACCTGGCGTTCGGGCAGGGGCAGGACGAAATCGGCGGCGTCGGAGTTGACCGCGTGGCCCACGACCTCGCCCAGGATGGGCGCGCCCCGCGCCTGGGCGTCTTCGAGGCGCTCCAGGGTGAAGAGGCAGCCGCCCTCGCTGACTACGATCCCGTTGCGTGCCCGGTCGAAGGGGCGCGAGACCCGGGTGGGGTCGGGGTGCTCACCGAGGGCGCCCTCCGCCTTGAAGCTGGCGAAGATGCCGAAGGTGTGGATCGACTCGGAGACGCCCCCGCCCAGGGCCAGGTCGACTTCGCCGAGCTGCAACATCTGGGTGGCCTGGATCAGCCCCAGGTTGCCCCCGGCGCAGGCGCCGCCGATGCAGTAGTGGGGGCCGGTGATCCCGAGGTTGAGCGTCACCTCGCCCGCCGGGTTGTTGGCCACGGTGCGCGGGTTGTGGTGGTGGGACCAATAGGAGAGGTCGAAGTCGTAGCGGCTGACCTCGTGGATCTGATTCTCGGTCTCGACGTTGCCGTGTTCGGTGGTGCCGACGTAGACACCCACCCGCCTGCGGTCGTAGGTGGACAGGTCCAGCCCCGCGTGGCGCAGGGCTTCGTTCGCGCACCAGATCGCGATCGAACCCGCCCGGGTTCCGCGGCGCAGGGCCTTGCGCTTTTGGTAGCGCGTGGTTTCGAAGTGACAGACCCCCGCCACGGTTGGACCGAAGTGCCGGATCTCCCAGGGCTCGACCCCCGAGACCCCAGCCAGGAGGTTTTGGCGATAGGTTTGCAGGTCATCGCCGTTGGGACTGGTGAGCCCCACACCGGTGATGACGACGCGCGGCAGATCACTCGCCATCCGTCTCCTCCCCCCCATCGGTCTGCTCTCCCACCGCCGGACTCTCTTCGAGCCCGCGCAGCTCATCGTCCTCCTCTTCGGGGTCGAATCCAGCCGCGACGAGGCGGGCGGGTACACCCAGGCCGAGGCGCAGGGCGCGGTTGACCGTACGCGAGAGCAGGCTCTGGGGATCGCCCAGGGCCGAGCCGACGGTGGTGAAGATCAATTGCATCAGGGCATCGGCGATCTCACAGGAGGAGAGGATCGAACGCAGGGTCAGGACGCGGGGATCGCTCTTGCCGTAGCGCTGCTTGATGTGGAGCAGCGCGCGCTCGGCCCCCTGTTTGAACTGGCTGAAGGCGACCTGCTCCCGCCGCCGGAGCACGGTGGCGACGATGCTGAGCGTGTTGCCCACCGGACGGTGCAGGTTGCAGCGCCGCGAGCTGTCGAACTCCGAGACCAGCGCACCCCACTCGGCGAGTTCGTTGACCGCCGTCGAGGTGGCTCCCGCCGAGATCGAGAGCTCGGCGGCGATCTCCTTGCTCGACATCGGTCGCCCCGAAAGTACGAGCAGGCCCCAGACCCGTCCCAGGATGCGCTTGAAGCCGAAGGTCTTGAAGAAGACCTCGAAGGTGGTCAGCTCCCCACGCAGGGTCTCGTCGATCAACTCCACGCGGCTCTCCTCGGGGGAGCCGGCGACGCGGGAGGGGTGGGTTTTCGAGGCCATGGGGAAGGGAGG
>JALWOP010000465.1 GCA_027083445.1 Planctomycetota bacterium
AGGGACGCGCAGCCTCATCACGCCCAAAGGAGTGTCCCTGGGGATGGCGCGTGGGGTGGGGATCCCGCCCGGGCAGGTAGGCGTAGGGCGGCAGGATGTGGTCGGGGAGGTAGCGCGGGGGGGCCTCTCGGGCGGGTATGGCGATGCTCACCCGATGATCTCCAGGGTCAACCCCTCGACGCGAACTCCACCGTCGCGGGTGAAGACCCCCACGTGCTGGGGACCATCGGGGGGGCTGTCGAGCTCGGTCTCGACGGGCTCCTCTTCGTCGACCTGGATCTGGAGCACCCCCGTGGGCAGCACGTGTACCGACAGGTCGCAGGCGGCCCCTTCCTCCAGGGGCTGGTCGAGGAAGAGGGTTTCCAGGTACTTGAAGCCGACGCTGCCACGACCGACTCCGCGGACCGCCCACAGGCCGACGTTGCCGTCCTCGTCGATCCCGACCAGGACCCAGTCTTCGGTCGGCGTCCCCGCGACAACCACTCCCCGGGAGGTGCCCAGATGCTGCTCCCCGTTCGGGGCGAGATGCGCCCGCAGGGTGTACTCCCCCTGGGTCGTGACGCTGGTGTCGATCATGGCCACCGGGCGCACGCTCGAAAGGGTGATCGCGCCCCCTTCGACCCGGAAGGATTCGGGACCCTGGGAGAAGACCGTGCGCCAGGCGGATGCCTTGCCGGCCACCGGCACGATGCGTCCCATGAGGTGCCCCGCGTCCTTGACCGCGGCGCGCAGTTCACTCGCCAGGGCGGACAGTCCTGCATCCTCGGGCAAGAGCGCGGAAGCGACGGAGGCCAGGGTGTAGGTGCGCAGGGCGAGCTCGGGTTCCTCGCTGCGGTAGCGCTGGATGAGGCCGCGCAGCTTGCGCGCGTGCAGGCGCTCCTTGCGCCGCAGGGTCGACAGACTCCAGTTGCCCCGGTCGAGTTTCTCCATGCGGCGGGTAAGCTCGTCGACCTCTTCGGGCTCCATCGCGATCGTTCCGGCATCCACCTCCGAGAGCAGTTGGTCGAGCATCGCCGCGGCGGTGCGCGGGCGGTCGAGGCGCTCGAGGACGTCGGCCAGGCGCAGGAGCACCTCCTTGTCCGGCGTGGGGGATTCTCGGCGCAGGCTTTCGAGCTCCCCGAGGGCGCGTCGCAGCAGTTCCTCCGCGGGGACGGTCACCTCCCGGCCAGCCTTTCCATCCGCGGCGTCGAGGTAGCGCGTGGCACGGGCCAGGCGGAGTTCACGCCGCGCGGGCTGGGGGCCCTGGTAGAAGGGCAGCACCTCTTCGAGGAGCCAACGCCGCCAGTCGGCGAGGAAGGCGTCGAGGTCTGTGTGCCCCAGGGGGGATCCGGGTCCCAGCATGACCTCCTCGAAGGTGCGCAGGCTGCTGGCGCTTCCCTTGCCGCTGTAGCGATCGATGAGCTTCCGGTAGAGGGGACGGTAGGCGTACTCGAGGGTCCTTGGGTCCTCCCACTGCTGGAGGAAATAGACCAGCCCCCAGCCGTGGGGGTAGTAGGCCCCCGAGTAGGAGCCCTGTCCGCTGAAGGCGATCACCTCGCGTTCCCGTGGACCGCGACGGGGCTTGCTGGTGAGGTCCGCGACGAGGCTCGTCAGTCTGCTTTCGGCGGCCTCGGGCCAGAGCACGCGCCCATCGACCATCACGGTCGAACCTTCGAAGAAGCAGGCGGTCCCTTCGTTGATCCACGCCGGGGTAGCGCCGGCGAAGGTCGACATGAACTGGTGGCTGCCCTCGTGGAGGAGGGTGATCAAGGTGTCGTCCAGGGATCCTCCGCGGGTGCGGGCGTCGTAAGCGTGGATCTCATTCGAGCCGGAAGCCCACCAGCCCTGGACACCGGGGGAGGGAGCGCCGCCGGGGTAGAAGGCGGCCATGTCGTCCCAGGTGGCGTGGATGTGGATCGTCACCCGCGCCTTGGGGGCTCGGCGGGTATCGCCACCGAAGTAGACGTCGACGAACCCCGAGTAGATATCCTCGACGGTCACTGCGAGCTGGTCGACCACTTCCGGCTCCAGGGCGCACTGGAGCCGGTAGTGGGGAGTCTCGACGCGCACCTCGGGACGCGTAGGGTCCTCCGCGCCGTCCCCGTGCGAGTCGAGGTCGACACTGGCATCGCGGCTGCGGATACGGTCGATGGCGGAGTCGATCTCGCGCCGTTTGTCGGGATCGACTGCGATGGGGGCAATGCGTCCGAGCAGTTCGAGCGCTCGCTCGCCCTGACCCTTCTTCTCGAGCTTCTCCGCCGCGGCGAGAAACTCCGTCACCGCCCGGTCGAGCATGCCGGCGCGAGTGCGCGTCAGGGGATCGGCCTGGCCGAGGAGCTTCTCCAGACGCCTTACGGTCCGCCGCGATCCGCCGGAGCGTTCCTCGGCGGCGAGGGCACCCGCGAGCCAGTGCGCAGCTTCGTCCCGGCGCTCGAGCTTCAGGAGCACCTCTCCGTAGAGAGCGGCGGAGCTGCTGTCGCCGGCCTGGTGGCGCAGGTAGTCGGCCAGGAGTTTGGCGGCAGCCTGGGGGTCGCCCTGCGCCAAGAGCTTGCGAGCCCTCCCCGGGACGTCGTCCTCCCCGGCGAAGAGGTGAGGGGAGGGCTCGCAAGC
>JALWOP010000466.1 GCA_027083445.1 Planctomycetota bacterium
CTCTCAAGGTACGAAGGTGATCTTGTAGGCGTCGGTGAGGCCGAAGCCGGCGGGGGAGGCGGAGTCGCCGTACCAGGCTTGGACGACCCAGGTGCGGCCGGGGAGCCAGGCGGTGGGGCCGGTGGCCGGGGGACCGTCGGTCATGTCCACCTCGAGCGCCCCGTAGCCCTGGTCATTGAGCTGGATCGGATCCCCGATCTGGATCAAACCGTGGGCGCCCCCCCCCACGCTGATCGGCCCCTCGAGCCGCAGGCTCGCCGCCTGGCCCGTCGAGTTGGGCGACGACCAACAGATCCGCTCCCCGTCCCCGGCAGAGCCCCGCAGAATGCGCACACGGCCAGCCCCAGGGACACCACGACTGTAGTACCAATTGCCATGGGCCCACTCAGAGATACCGTCCCCGTCCATGTCACCCACCAAGGCCCCCCGGAATCCGGGGTGCAACTGCCAGAGCATCGTCCCCGTGCTGCCGGAGAAGACCATCGTCTGGCCCGACACGAAGTGAGGGGTGGTGGAGTGGTATTCTTCAAAGGTGTTCTTCCCGATGGCAATCAAGTCCAAGACCCCGTCCCCATTGACGTCCTCACCGCCCCGCAGCCACCAGAAGGGGCAACCCCTGGTTCTCCCCCGGGGTCTGCACCGTGCTCACCCGCTTGAGGATCTTGTTCTTGCTGGGATCGAAGCGCAAGACCTCGAAGCCCACCCTGCGCTCAGCCAGGTAGAGAAGGGCGCTCGCGCCCCCCTCGTAATCCACCGCGATATCCATCGCCTTCTTAACTGGTCTCGTTCCTCAGCCCCTCGTTGAAAAGCCGGACCACCACTTCCAGGATATCCTTGTGTTTCTCGTGTGTGAGCCTCCCCACCGTTGCGACCACCAGTGCACTGCTCGCGGTAAACAGCTTCCCAGGTCTGACGAAACTCTCACGCCGCAGTCCGCCTTCCCGGAAGTCCGCGTCATCGATGCCAAGAGCCAGCGGATCGCCGTACGGATTGCTGGTCACTTGGCAAAGGACGACGTCACCGCGAGCGACACTCGCAAGCAGGACGGCCGGCCGCCGCTTCGAATGGCTCAGGTCGGAGAAGGGGAATGGGACGAGGACTACAGATCCTGCTGCAGGTGAGCCCATGCTGCATCCTCTTCCGGCCGGTCCCAGTCGGCGGCTAGCGCTGCCTCGCTCAACACTGCGGTATCCGCGAACTCGTCATCGGCCGACATTTCGCTGGCCTCGAGAATCGTGACGAGTGCCCTGCTCGCGTGGTCCAGCCGCAGCGGCTCCAGCAGCCGCACGTTTCCCCTCTCGTCGACAATGGCTTCGATCGTTTTGAGCATCGGGAGACTCCGGTTGGACCTCGGTTACCTCATCTGGAACCGACATGGGAATTCTCGCTGGTAGAAGCGCTTCGGTCAAGCCGGCGTGCCGATCGAATCGGCCAGGGAAGCGCCGTTGGGAGTCTTGAGTTCCCCAGCCCGTTGGTGGGTCGGCAAGGCCGCTCTCAAGGTACGAAGGTGATCTTGTAGGCGTCGGTGAGGCCGAAGCCGGCGGGGAAGGCGGAGTCGCCGTACCAGGCTTGGACGACCCAGGTGCGGCCGGGGAGCCAGGCGGTGGGGCCGGAGGCCAGGGGGCCGTCGGTCATGTCCACCTTCAGCGCCCCGTAGCCGTGGCCATTGAGCTGGATCGGATCTCCGATCTGGATCAGACCGTGGGCTCCACCCCCCACGCAGAGCACCCCCGCACCCATGGGACGGGTCACCTCCTTGGGGCCATAGAAGAAGTAAGCCGGCTCGCCGGGGACGCCGTTCTCGATCGAAAGGTAGAGGGCGTTGGCCCCCACGCTGATCGGCCCCTCGAGCCGCAGGCTCGCCGCCTGGCCCGTCGAGTTGGGCGACGACCAACAGATCCGCTCCCCATCCCCGGCAGAGCCCCGCAGAATGCGCACCCGGCCGGCCCCAGGGACACCGCGACTGTAGTACCAATTGCCATGGGCCCACTCGGAGATGCCGTCCCCGTCCATGTCACCCATCAAGGCCCCCCGGAATCCGGGGTGCAATTGCCAGAGCATCGTCCCCGTGCGGCCGGAGAAGACCATCGTCTGGCCATACACCGAAAGGTTGCTGGAATTGTAGTCATGGAAGGTGTTCCGGCCTATGGCCATCAGGTCCAGCACCCCGTCCCCATTGACGTCCTCACCGCCCCGCAGCCACCAGAAGGGGCAGCCCCCGGGGGAATCCACCTTGAAGGTCGGACCCAGATCCCACTGATCGATGAAATGGCCGTCCTTGCTCGAGTAGAAACGAATCCAGCCCGAGCGGGTGTGAGAGGCTTCATGGTAACCACACTGCGTCGAAAAGGTCGCACTGACCGCCAGGTCGGGGCTGCCGTCCCCATCCATGTCGCCCATGCCGGCCACCGCGCGCCCAAAATAGGCCCAGGTGTAGTTGTCCGGGTACCCCGGCACCGGAGGAATGTGGAGTAACTGCTCCCCGGTCTTACCGGAATGTAGAAACACGCCCCCCGTGTTCAGGTTTGGAACTCCCACGATATAGTCCCCTGCCCCGTCACCGTCGACATCATCGATGGGGGCCGCTGACAGAAAGCCCGAGAGACCCCCACCATAGATATGCCTACGAATCACGTGCCCATCGGGGCCACCGATGATCCACAGCTCCCCTGCTGATTCCCATCCGGCGGCAAAGTCCGCATACCCATCCTGGTCCACATCCCCCAAGAGGGCCAGGTATTCTCCAAAGGCACGGCCCGGGTGCTGCGATCCATCGATCACGGCCAGGAGCGCGCCCGTGGCACCACTCCAGACCCGCACCTCGCCGGTCATGCTCAGGTAACCGTTCAGGGGCACCCCGCTCGCATAGTCGGTCACGCCGTCGCCATCGAAATCACCGACGCCACTCAACTGCCAACCGTAGTCATAGAAGGTCGGAGCTACATGGCTGCGCACAATCTCACCATTGGCACCATCACATAGCAGCACCCCGCCTCCCTTCCCCCAAACGCTTATCAGCCCGACGACAAACTCTGCGATGCCATCCCCGGTGATGTCTCCCACTGGGGCCACCGTATGGGCACCTGCCGCATGCGCACGCCCGGTCACCTCCAGGAGCTGCTCCTGAGCTACACCCGCCGGACTGAACAGGCCGAGAAGAAAGAGAACCGCGCTAACTCGTTGCGTGTGGTACATGGCTATCCTCCCTCCTAGTGCCCGTAGAGGCGGATGCCGCCGCTGTTGTCCGCCACGGCCCAGAGGCCGTCACGCCCCCCGGCAACGTAGATCCAGTCGGCTCCTCCCCCAACGGGGGGATCGGCCGCGGCCGGATCGAGGACCATCTTCGAGGCGAGCACCCCCATCGAGCCGAGATCGAAACGCTTGTTCCCGTCGAGCGCCTGCATGTTGGCGTCGTAATAGGCGGGGGCCTGGGCGCTCTCGTCGTACATGTCGATCACCGTCACGGTGCCTCCCTCGGCGCTGTAGAGCATGCGGCCCGAGGGGGTACAGAGCAGCGCCCGGGCCCGGGACTGGCCGGAGACGTCGAGCAGGGTCACCAGGGGCGTCGGTTCGCTCTGCAGGGCCGGGGCACGCTCAGCTACGGCGAGGGCGAGCAGAGGGAGGACAAGGGCATAAGGGGGGGGACAACTTCATCCGAACTACCTTGTGATGCCGACGGGGACCGGAAGGGTCCCCTCTCAACCTAGCTGAAGGTGCCGAAGGCGCGGAATCGGAAGCGAAAAACCGGAAAAACCTTTCCAGGCATCGATCCACCCCAGCCCGCTGAGCAGGCCCATGCACGGCCCGCCTCGCTCTCCCGAGGGGATCAGTGGTGACTGGTCACTACGTGGCGCTGGGGCGGGGGGACCAGACCCACCATGCGGCCCAGACGCTTGCGGCCGAACTGGGGGTTCTCCAGGTAGTAGAGGGCCCGCTCGTAGAAGCGCTTGGCGCGCTGGGGCATCGAGTAGTACCAGCGCTCATAGCTGCGCACCATGTTCTTGCGCAGCTCCTCGAGCTCGACCTGGGTGAAGTGCTCGTGCTTGTAACCCGAGCGGTTCGAAGAGACGTAGTTCTCCGAAAGGTCGCTGATGTCGATGTTGGCCTGGTAGTTGTCCCAGCTCTCGGTGCCGATCAGGGGGTTGAAGACCGAGATACGGATCAGGTCCGGGCCCGCCAGGCGCAAGACCTTCTCGGTCTCGGCCACGTCCTCGGGGGTCTCCCCCGGCGAACCGACGATCAAGTAGACCTTGGCCCAGATCCCCGCCCGACGGGTCATCTTGGCCGCGTTGACGATCACCTCGGGGGTGAGGTCCTTCTTGAGTACGTCGAGCATGCGCTGGGAACCCGACTCCCAACCGTAGTAGATGCGCCGACAACCGGCCCGGTGCATGTGCTTGAGCAGGGGGTAGTCGACGCAGTCGGCGCGGGTGTTGGCCACCCACTCGAACTTCAGCCCGCGGCGCAGAATCTCGTCGCACATCTCGTGGATGCGCTTCTTGCGCAGGGTCAAGATCTCGTCGACGAAGAGGATCACCCCCGGGTCGTAGGTCTTGATGATGTGTTCCAGCTCGTCGACGATCGCTTCGGTCGAACGCACCCGGAAACCGCGGCCGGTGAGCTCCTTCTGACAGAAGATGCATTTGAAGGGGCAGCCGCGGGTCGTGAAGATGTAGACCAGGTGCTCGGGGTTGTTCTTGAAGTAGGCATCCATCGGGAGCAGATGCCGGGCGGGTAGGGGCAGCTCGTCGAGCTTCTTGATCAGGGGCGGCGCCGGGTTGTCGATCACCAGCTCCCCATCCTTCATCGCCGCCAGCCCCGGTAGCTCCGCCAGGGCCTTCTCATCCTCGCCCTCCAGGGCCTGGATCATCTGCGGCAGGGTGTACTCCGCCTCCCCCTTGAGCACATAGTCGAAGTGGCCGCTGTCGAGAAAGACCCCCTGGTCCACCGAGGCGTGGGGGCCGCCCATGATCGTGATCTTGCCCTGCTCCTTGGCGTACTTGGCCCAGGCGATCGCACGCCGGATGTTGGGGGTCAGGGCGCTGAAACCGATGATGTCGTTGCGCTCGATGGCCGCCTTCATGTCCTGGTCGCTGCCGATGCGCTCGTCGTGACACTCGACCGGCAACCCCTCGCGCTCGAACATCGCCCCCAGATATCCGATGCCCAGGATCATCGAGAGGGGGTCTTCCTGAACGTGGGGCTTGACGTAGGTGAGAAGGGTGCTGCGCATGATGAAGCGCCCCGAGGGGCGGTGGCGGGGAGAGGAGAGCCTCGCGGAGAAGATCGGCGGGCGGCGCCCTCAAACTCTACCCTTCACGGTAGGTTTCTACAACTACGAGCCTGCCAGCCGCCTTCCTCGAACCTTACCGCGGGCGGCCCGCGCGGCGCGATAGATCTCCAGGAAGCGCTCGGTCAACCGGTCGATCGTGAAGTGGCGCAGCAGCCGCTGGTAGCCCGCCTCCCCCATCCTCCGGGCGAGCTCCGGATCCCTCAGGAGAGTGGCGATGCGATCCGCGAAGGCGCGCACGTCGAAGGGGTTGGCGACAAAGCCCGTCTCACCATGAACCACCACCTCCTTGGACCCCCCGTGGACCGTGGCGACGATCGGCTTGCGCTGCTCCATCGCCTCCAGGTTGACCAGCCCGAAGGTGTCGAAGCAGATCGAGGGGGTGACGAAGAGATCCGCCGCCGCGTAGGCGCTGCGCAACTCCTCCCCCGCCAGCCAACCGGTCGGCACGACCCGCTCATCGACTCCCAGGGCGCGAGCCTGTGGGCGAAACTCCTCGTCGTAGATCCGGCGTTCCCCCATCACGATTAGACGCAGATCGGGAAAATCCGGCGCCAGGAGCGCGAGCATCTCGAGCAGCTTGCCCACCCCCTTCTGACTGTGTAGCCGGCCGCCGATGGCCAGGACCTGCTTTCCCTCGAGCCCCAGCCGAGCCCGCAGGGCCGCCACCCCTTCGGGATCCACCGGGGGCCCGAGCTCGATGGCGTTGGGCACGGTGGCATCGACCCGGATCCCGTTCGCGGCCAGCACCTTCCCCAACTCGTCCGAGACGACGGTCAGCCGATCGACATCCCGCTCCAGGACGGCGCGAATG
Organism: Planctomycetota bacterium; assembly: GCA_027083445.1. Taxonomy (GTDB): domain Bacteria; phylum Planctomycetota; class UBA1135; order UBA1135; genus JALWOP01. The sequence goes on from JALWOP010000466.1 coordinate 6,105, forward strand.
CGCCGGTTGCGCCCGGGCCGAAAACGCAGGCGCTGGCAGGGGATGCACTTGGAGGGGCGGGCACGCACGTCGAAGTCCATGCCCCCCCGTGCCTCCCCCCCGTGGAAACAGGTCAGCTTCTGGTAGCAGAAGGTCATCACGTCGTGGGCGGTGAAGACCACCCCCGCACCCGCCCGCGCGGCCTGGGTCAAGCTGTGATAGCCGAGGTGGGTGTGGACCAGGTGCGCATGCACCACGTCCGGCCGTTCCGCTTCCAGGATGCGCCGCAGGGGGGCGTCGATGGCCCGGTTGTGCAGGGAGACCCAGCCACGCCAACGCAGGGGATAATCGGAGTGGAGTCGGTGGACGCGGGTGCCCTCGATCTCGACCTCCCCCACCTCCTCCCGCCTGCGCACGGTGGAGACGACCACCGCCTCGTGGCCCAGCCGCCGCAGAGAGCGTGCCTCCTGGTACATCTGGCGCACCGACGATCCCACGCCCGGATCGGGGATCTCGGTCAGAAAGAGCACCTTCATCGCCCGCCCCTCTCCCCGAGCGCGGCGTCGTAGAGGGCGAGCACCCGCTCGGCGTTCTCCTCCCAGCGGGACCGGCAGGCGTGCTCGCGACCGGAGGCCCCCATGCGGGCGCGCAGCTCCCCATCGCCGAGCAAGGCGGCCAGGGCCGACTCGACCGCCTCGGGCCGCTGCTCCACCAGGTACCCGGTAACCCCATCGACGATGGCGTCTTCCGCTCCCGAGTCCCGGGTGCCGATCACCGCAGTGCCCGCGGCAGAGGCTTCGAGATAGACGATGCCGAAGCCTTCAAAGCCCCCATCCGCGGCGGTGACCGGCGTGTGGATGAAGATCTCGGCCCGCTGCAACAGATCGATCTTCTCCTCCTCGCTCACGTTGCCGAGCAGGTGCACCCGCTCCGAGACCCCCGCCCGCCGTGCGAGTTCGAGCAGGGAACGCTCATAGTCGTCGCCGTCGCGCCGGCCGACGATGAAGTGGTGCAGGTCGGGAATGGCCTGGGCGAGGCGGCACCAGGCTTCCAAGGCCAGATGGTGTCCCTTGCGCTCCTTGATCTCACCGATCCCCAGGGTGAAGCGCAGGCCGTGCCACGGACGTTCGCCCAGGGCGCGCGGCTCGAGATAGGCACCGGCATCGACGCAGTTGGGAATCACCACCACGCGTGCCGGGTCGAGCTCGCCCATGAGCTCTAGCAGGCGCCGCCGCGTGTAGCGACTGACCGAAATCAGACTGGCGAAGGCGCGGTAGACCCGCCGCGCCCGCCGGCCGTGGCGACGGGAGAGCAGGGGCTGGATCGTATAGGTGCCGTGGGCGGTGGCGATGCAGGGCTTGCCGGCCAGCCGGGCCGCGTCGAGGGCGATCTGGTTGTGGGGAAAGTCCTTGATCGCATGCACGACATCCGCGCGGCGCGCGGCCAGGGCGACGCGCGGGGTCGAGAGGAGGCGCCAGACCCAGTAGCGCAGGGGACTCATGTAGAAGTAGTAGTCCGGCGGCAGGGCGACGCGCACCCGCCAGTGGGCGGGCACCTGGTCCGATGTCGGCCGGTGCTTGCGGGCCAAGAGGATCTCGACTTCGAGCCCCCCTCGCCGCGCCTCCATGGCCGCGATCAGGCGCATGGCGTAACGGCCCACTCCATCGAGATCCGAAAGGGAGTCGGTCAGAAAGAGGACTCTCATAGGCGCGTTCCCATCCAATCCCAAAGGCGCCGGGCACGCGCCTCCCAGGTGTGCTCCCCGGCCTCCTCGCGCAGGGCCGCCGACATTTCGACGCGCCGCTGCCTGTCGGCGAGCAGGGAGCCCAGGCCGCGGGCCAGGGCATCGGCGTCGTCCGGTGCGACGAAGAGCGCCTGCTCCTCGGTCAACACTTCGCGCAGGCTGGGCAGGTCGCTCACCACCAGGGGCAGGCCGACGCCCATCGCCTCGAAAACCTTGAGGGGCGAGGTGTAACGGGCGCTGATCGGGGGAGTGGATCGGTTGGGCACCACCCCCACGTCCCCCGCCGCCAGGTAGAGCGGCACCCGCGAGGGGGGCTGGAAGCCGTCGACGCGCACATGCTCCAGCCCACGGGCCAACCGGCGGATGCGCTCGACATCGGCGTCCATCCCCCCCGCGATCACGACCTGTGCGTCGAGTCGGCGGGAAGCCTCGACCAGGACCTCGACCCCCTTCCAGGCGAGCAGGCCGCCGGTATAGACCACGGTGGGGCGCTCGACGGGAAGCGCCAAGGCCTCGCGCGCCTCCCGGGGCGTGGGCAACTGCGAGAAACGCGAGCGGTCGAATCCGTCGTGCTCGACGACGATCGCATCCCGCTCCGCCCCGAGGGAGACGAGGTCCTGCGCCACGCCGCCCGAGATCGCGACGACCCCCGCAGCCGCCTCCAGCGCCTCGGCCAACCAGCGACGCCGAATGCGGCCGCCGGGGACGCGGTGCAGCTCGAGGAAGAGCGCCCCCCGGCCGGCGAGCAGGCGCGCGCTCTCGAGCTCCCGCGTCAGCACCCGGGCCCCCCCAAAGCCCCGGATCACCCGCCGAGCGGCGCCGCGGGCAAAACTCCACTCCTGGAGCCGGGCCGGGAGGTACTGGCAGCGGCGCGGCACCCGGTCGATCCAATCCCAGCAGGGAATCGCCTCGACCCGCGCCCGCGAGGTGACGCCGTAGTGCTCCCAGAGCTTTTCGGCCGCCAGCCGCGGGGTCCCGGTCCGGCGTGCATGGAGCAGGGTCGTCTCGACCCCCTGGGCGTCGAAGGCCGCCGCCACCTGGGCCAGTTGCAGGGACTGGGCCCGCTTGGAAGGCATGCGCGCGTTGGCGACCAGCACCAGCGGGGGCTTGGGTACGGCGTCGCTCACCACGGCCTTCCCCCCCACCCCGGATCGAGAGCCGCTCCGGGCCGCGAGAGCCCCTCGGGGGGGGCTCCACGCAAAGCGCCGCCGCGGCGTGCGAAAGGAGAGGAGCTGGAGCTAAAGGCCATGGCACGGCAAGCCTACCCGCCGCACTAGCGCACCTCCGAGAGCTTCACCGCCGAACGCTCCTTGGCGGCGAGGAGCGCCGCCTCGAGCACCCGCTGGGTCTGATAGGCGTCGGCGAAGTCGGGCAGGGGGACGACCGGCTCCTCCCCACAGAGCACACGCACGATGTCCGCGGCCATGTTGACGAACCCATGCTCGTAGCCCAGCACATGGGCATCCGGCCACCAGGCATCCGCATAGGGGTGGTTGCCGGCCGAGGTGCAGACGATGCGCCGCCAGCCGCGCAGGCGTTCCTCCTCGGTGGCATCGAGGAAGCGCAGCACGTTCATCTCCTCGAAGTCGAAAGCCGCCGACCCCAGGCTGCCGTTGATCTCGAGGGTGTTGCGGTTGAGGTGGCCGGGAGCGAGGCGCGAAGCCTCGAAGCTCGCCATCGCTCCCCCCTTGAAGCGCGCGAGAAAGAGCACCGCGTCGTCGACGTCGCTCTTCCCGCGGCGCTTGCCGCGTCCCCCGACGAGGGGCCGCTCGCGCACCCAGGTCTTGGCCAGCGAACCGGTCACCTCGACGATCTCGTCCCCGGTGACGAAACGCGCCATGTCGACGATGTGGGCCGCCAGGTCCCCCAGCGCGCCAGAGCCGGCCAGCTTGCGCTGGAAGCGCCAGGAGAGGGGCGTCTCGGGCCCCCCCCAGCTCTGCAGATAGGTGGCGCGCACGTGGCGCACCTCTCCCAGCCGTCCCTCCGCCACGAGCTGGTGCATCAGGGCCACCGCCGGACAACGACGGTAGTTGAACCAGACGAAGGTGCGCAGGCCGCGGCGTCGCCGCGCCGCATCGCGCATCGCCCGCGCCTCCTCGAGGGTCCCCGCCAGCGGTTTTTCACAGGCGACGTGCTTGCCCGCCTCGAGCATCGCGATCGCCTGCTCGGCGTGGAGGTGGTTGGGGGTCCCGATATCGACCAGGTCGATCTCCCCATCCCCCGCCAGCTCGCGCCAGTCGCCGCAGGCACGCTCCCAGCCCCAGGTCCGGGCGAAGCGCTCGAGCTCGCGCCGGTCCCGGGCGGCGACCGCGGCCAGCCGCAGGGGACGGGGCAGGTCGAAGAAGTGCCCCGCCTGGGTCCAGGCGTTGGAGTGGGCGCGGCCCATGAACTTTTGACCGATGAGTGCGACGGCGAGGGGCTGGGGCATGGGATCGGGGC
>JALWOP010000467.1 GCA_027083445.1 Planctomycetota bacterium
CCTCATGTCACCCGAGGCGGTGCAGGGATGATGTGCCGCTCCTGCTGGAGCTCGCGCAGGCGGCTCTGCAGCCGAGCGGCCAGATCATCCGCGCGCTCCTGGGCGACCTGGGCGGGCAGTCGGGTGCGCTTGCCGGCACGCTCCTTCTCCTTGAGGTCTTGGGCGCGGCGGTCCCAGTAGCTGATCTCCTTGGTCAAGCGAGCCTTGACCTCGCGCTCGATCTTGTCGGTGTGCTCCAGCCGCTGGGCGCGCACCTGGGCCACATGACCTGGCACCACATGGGCGACAGCGTAGCCTGTGACCTCATCGTCCCACGAGCGCTTGAGCCAGTCTGCGTCGAGCTCAGCGGAGAGGCTAGCGCGCTCCTCCGCCGTGGCTGGACGGTAGTCCAGGTAGGGCGCGGCGCCGGCGTCCTGATAGCGACCGTCCGCCCCCACCTCTACGAAGTGCATGCGCTTGGAGATGGTCTGCGACTCCCCCGTGCGCGCGCGGCGACCGCCTTGGACCGCGTGCTCCAGATAGAACAGCAGGCGAGGAACCTCGTGCAGATCGGACTCATCGACCAGCACAGCTCCTCGCTTGAGCAGCGCTCCGTGGCGCTCTAAGGTGAGGTCGATGGTGGCGCTGAGCAGAGGACTGCCTGGACAGACCAGCTCCGCTCGGGGGTGCTGATCGACCTTGTCCTTCTCAAAGCAGATCCGCTCATATCGCTTGAGAACCGGTGCCCCGAGACCGATGTGTCGATCCCGCTCGCGAAGGACGCCAGGGACATGCTTGACCTCCCAGCGCCCCTCCTCCCGGCGATAGACCTTGCCCCCCAAGCGCGTGAAGGCATCCAGGAAGAAGGCTTGGATGAAGTGCGGCTGCAGCCGCCGGGCCTGGGCGCGCTCCATGTCTTCGCGGATGGCCTGGATGCGGCTGGTGTTCATGGAGTCGTGGACCAGCGCACGCTCCGCCAGCACCTTGCGCAGATGGTCCCGGTTGACCACGCCCTCCACCACCTTGTCCAGGCGCGCCTTGGTGGCTGGGTTGTCGCCGTATTGGATGGCCTCCATGAGCAGCTTGCGCAGTGCGGTCTGGTCGAAGAGGCGCCCCAGCACATCGTAGACCTTGCCACCCAGCGCCTCGCGCTCCACCTCGAGCTTCTCCAGCAAGCGCACATAGACGTCGCCCTCGCGGGTGTCCTTGGCAATGAGGTTCCACAGGTGGCAGACCTCCCGCTGGCCGATGCGGTGAATGCGACCAAAGCGCTGCTCCAGTCGGTTTGGGTTCCAGGGCAGGTCGTAGTTGACAATAGTTCGGTCAGTTTTGAGGGCGTCGCAGTCGTGAATTGAGAAGAGCCCCGGTGATAGGTGGGAGTAACAACCCACCCCCCGACCACCGGAGCTCAGGTGACTTTCGTCGAAGAGATTCTCACTCGCCTTCCCGCTCTTGCCAAGCCCCAGTTGAAATTCATGTTGTCGATGTTCGCCGCCTTCTTCTCGTTCACCGGCCGCGCCAATCGCACCAACCTCGCCAGGCACGGTGCGCCAAGCCCCAGCAGCCAGTACCGATGGGCCCACAGAGACTTCGACTTCACCGCCTTCAACCACCAGACGTTCATCGAAGCCGGCATCGACAAGCACGAGCTGGTCGCCGTCATGGATGAGTCCTTCATCCGGAAGGCGGGAAAGAAGACCCACGGACTGGGCTTCTTCTACGACGCCTGCAATCGAAAAGCGCGCCGAGGACTCGAAATCTCTCTGGTCGGTCTCATCGATCACACTGACAACCTCGCCTACACCTTCCAGGTTCAGCAGGTCCAGCCCCAGCCCGAGGAAGGCAGCCGGCTCGATGCTGCTGCCGCTCAGTACAAGGCCCAGCGTAAGGTCATCTGCCAGTGGACCAACACCTGGGTCTTCGATGGCGCATATGCAAAGAAGAAATTTGTCGATTCCGTTGCTGAAACCGGAGATACGATGGTGTGCCGGCTTCGGAAGGATGCGGCGATGAGGCGCCTGTACAGCGGTCCCTACAGCGGCCGTGGTCGTCCGAAGAGGTACGACGGGAAGGTCGTCTACGATGACCTGACCAGGTGGCGGTGGATGGGGGTGGTCGAAGAGGGTGTGGAGCTGTACAGCGTGGTGTGCTGGCATGACAGCCTGCAACGGTCGATACGGGTGAGCATGCTTCGTCAGTCGATCACTGGGAAGTATGTGTTGCTGTTCAGCACAGATGTACAGATGGATGCCTTTGAGGTCGTCCGGATCTACCGAAGTCGGTTCCAGGTAGAATTTCTGTTTCGTGAAGGGAAGCAGGAGATGGGATTGAACGACTGTCAGGCGCGGGATGAGAAGGCCCTGGGCTTCCACTTCAACCTGTCGCTCTCCGCGCTGAATCTGCTGCGGATTGAAGAGCTGGCGCGGGGCGAAGGCGTCATCTCCATCGCTTCCGCCAGGCGGCGAAAGCAGAATGAAAACCTCATGCATCGACTTTTCGAGAGGTTAGGCATTGACCCGACATCCCCAATAATCCAGCCCATCATCCAAGACCTCAGGAACTACGGAGCCATCGCTGCGTAGAACTGACCGGACCATTGT
>JALWOP010000468.1 GCA_027083445.1 Planctomycetota bacterium
CTTCGGTCACGTCAGTGCAGCCTTGAGCTCGGAACCCGAATGGAGCGAGCGCCTGCGAGAGTGGGAAGCGCAGGCCGAGACGGTCCTCTCGGACAGGGTTTCCGGCGACTCCCCGCGAGATTGATCTCGGGCCCGGTTGCGGTTGCCACGCTCGGCCCCATGCCCGCGCACCCCACAAGGCGGGGCCGGGAAGAGACTGTCGTCTCCGCCCGGCCCCACCTCGCCGCACCCTTCGCCGTCCCCCCCGGGCGACCGCAGGTGCAGCCGTTTGTGGATCTAGCCCGAAACTCGACTAGTTCTTCACCTCGAAGTCGGCGTCGACCGGCTCGTCGTCGCCGCTGTCCCCCGCGGGGGATGCCCCTTCGGGGGCGGGCTCGACCTCGGGCTCGGCCTGGGCCGCCTTGTAGACGACCTCGCCCAGCTTCTGAGCACGCTTGGCGAACTCTTCCAGGGCGGCCTGCAAGGCGGCCTTGTCGTCCGTCTTGGACTTCTCTTCGAGATCCTTGCGCGCGGCTTCGATCTCCTCGCGCTCGGAGTCGGAGAGTTTGTCCTTGTGCTCCTCGAGTTGCTTGGCGGTTTCGTGCACGAGCTGGTCGGCCTGGTTCTTGAGCTCGATCAGTTCACGACGGGCCTTGTCGGCTTCCTTGTTGGCCTCGGCCTCGCGCTTCATACGCTCGATCTCGTCCTCGGTCAGACCCGAGTTGGCCTCGATGCGGATGGATTGCTCCTTGCCGGTGCCCTTGTCCTTGGCGGTCACGTTCAGGATGCCGTTGGCGTCGATGTCGAAGGAGACCTCGATCTGCGGAAGGCCACGGGGTGCCGGCGGGATGTTGTCGAGCACGAAAGTGCCCAGTTGCCGGTTGTCGGCCGCCATCTCCCGCTCGCCTTGGTAGACCTTGATCTCGACCGAGGGCTGGTTGTCGGAGGCCGTGGAGAAGACCTGACTCTTGCTGGTCGGGATCGTGGTGTTGCGCTCGACGAGCTTGGTCATCACTCCGCCCAGGGTTTCGATCCCCAGGGAGAGCGGCGTGACATCGAGCAGGACCACATCGGAGACGTCGCCGGCCAAAATGCCGCCTTGGATCGCGGCCCCGAGGCCCACCACCTCATCGGGGTTGACGCTCTTGTTGGGCTCCTTGCCGAAGAAGGCTTTGACCTTCTCCTGAACCAGAGGCACACGGGTCGAACCACCGACCAGGAGGATCTCGTCGATCTGCGAGGGCTTGAGCCCCGCGTCGTCGAGAGCGGTTTGGCAGGGCTTGATCGTGCGCTCGACCAACTCCCCGATCAGGCCCTCGAACTGGGCCCGGGTAACCTTCATCTGCAGGTGCTTGGGACCCGAGGCGTCCGCCGTGATGAAGGGCAGGTTGATGTCGGTCTGGGTGTTCGAGCTGAGCTCCATCTTGGCCTTCTCGCAGGCTTCCTTGAGCCGCTGCAGCGCCATCGGATCCTCGCGCACGTCGATGCCCGAGTCCTTCTTGAACTCCTCGGCGACGTACTGGATCAGGACCTCATCCAGGTCATCGCCGCCCAGGGAGGTGTCCCCATGGGTCGAGAGGACCTCGAAGACCCCATCCCCGATCTCGAGAATGGAGATGTCGAACGTGCCCCCACCGAAGTCGTAGACGGCGATCTTGCCCTCTTTCTTCTTGTCGACCCCGAAGGCCAGGGTCGCGGCGGTCGGCTCGTTGATGATGCGCTCGACAGTCAAGCCGGCGATCGTGCCCGCATCCTTGGTCGCCTGCCGCTGGGAGTCGTTGAAGTAGGCCGGGACGGTGATCACGGCGCGATCCACCTTCTCTCCCAGGTACGACTCGGCTGCATCCTTGAGGTAGGAGAGCACCATGGCGCTGAGTTCGGGCGGGGTGTAGTTCTTGTCGCCGACCTTGACCTTGACCAGGTCGTCAGGCCCACCCACCAGTTCGTAGGGCACCTTCTTCTCTTCCTCGGCCACCTCACGGTGCCGACGCCCCATGAAGCGTTTGATCGAGGCGATGGTTCGAGTCGGGTTGGTCACCGCCTGGCGTTTGGCAGGGGCGCCCACCAGGATCGAGCCGTCCTCCTGGAAGGCGACGACCGAGGGGGTGGTGCGCGCGCCCTCGAGGTTGGTGATGACGACGGGCTCTCCGCCCTCCATCACGCAGACGACCGAGTTGGTCGTGCCGAGGTCGATGCCGATGATCTTGGATTGGCTCATGGTTGTTCTTTGGACTCCTGTTCCTGGCGCGTCCCTCCGCGCATTCGGCTCCCAGAGAACAAACCCCGTGCCACACCTGTGAATGGGCCTCCACCCCCCGCAGGGGGGCCCCATCCCGGCAGACCGGCTGCCTATTCGGCAGGGGGGCGCTCCCACCTCCTGACCTCCTGCCAGATGGGCAGCGGTCCGGAGGGAGGACCCTCAGAGCCCGTACTCTTTGATCTTGCGGTAGAGCGTGCGCTCTCCGATGCCGAGCACCTGGGCGGTCTTGGCGCGGTTGCCCCCCATCAACTCGAGGTTGACGCGAATGAGCTCCCGCTCCACCTCCCGCAGGGAGCGTCCCGCGAGATCGAAGCCGCCGGGCCCCCCCCCCGCCCCCCCC
>JALWOP010000469.1 GCA_027083445.1 Planctomycetota bacterium
CATCGTCAACGACTGCTTCGTGATGAGCGGCTTCGGCCTGCTGCGCTCCCTGAGCGGCCGCTGGCTGCCGGACCACCCCGACATCCACAACGCCCTGCTCGCCGGCGAGGGCGGCCTGGACAGCACCGCCCCCACCCGCGACGACGGGGAAGTGTGATTCTGGGCGCCCTGCTCTGGGCCCTCGGTATCGCCCTCTTCGTCTTGCCCTTCCTGCAGTTCAAGGACGTGAGCGACTGGCGCGCCCCGGATCCGGGACGCAAGACCGAGTTCTATTCCCAGGACGAAGACGCGGACGAGCCGCTCGACTTCCCCTTCTTGGAGGATGTCGCCTACGTCCAGGAGGAGCTCGAGTTCGACGAGGATTTCGACGCCGTCGTCTCCAAGGCGAGCCTCCAGCGCTACGGCCGTGACTACCGCGGCTACTTCGCCCCGGACCACGCCACCTACGAGACCCTCTTCGTCGACCAGGCGGGCAAGCCCTGGGAGGGCACCCTGAACCCCGCCCCGATCGACCTCGATGCCGCCGCCCAGAGCGGACTCTTCGAAGTGGATCGCCTCATGCCCGGCCAACGGGAGTTCCTGCGCCTCTGCGCCGGCTGTCACGGCCCCGCAGGAGACGGTTCCGGCCCCGCTGCACGCTACCTCGACCCCCGGCCGCGCAACTTCCGCCGGGGTATCTTCAAGTTCACGAGCGCTCCGTGGGATGGACGCGCCCTGCGTTCCGATCTCTTCCGCACGATCACCCACGGACTGGTCGGCTCGGCCATGCCGAACTTCCGCCTCGTACCCGAGGAGAAACGCTGGGACCTGGCGGAGTATGTGCGCTTCATGGCCATCCAGGGTGAGTTCGAGCAGACGATGGTCGAGTGGGCCCTGGCCGATGAGGAGATCCCCGACCCCGAGGAGGTCTGGGAATTCGTCGAGAAAAAATGGCGTGAATCCGCTCCCGTGTTCCCCGCCGGCAACGAGCCGGAGGCCGACGCGGCCTCCATCGCCCGCGGCAAGGAGATCTTCGAGAGCGCCACTACCCAGTGCAGCTCATGCCACGGCCAGAGCGGGCGGGGTGACGGCCCCAACGCGGACGCCTACTTGGATACCTGGGGCTATCCCATCCGCCCGCGGGACATCACCACGGGTAAGTTGCGCGCCGGGAAGGAAGGCGCAGAGCTCTACAACCTGATTGCCCACGGCATCAAAGGCACGCCGATGCCCGGACAACGTGAGGTTCTCTCCGAGGAGGATCTCTGGCACCTCGTTCACTACATCCAATTCCTGGCCGCCGGCGGCGGCTCGGAGGAGTAAGCCATGAGCACCGCTACCGCTTCCCCGACCCTGCCGGCCGTGACTCCCGGCGGCGATGACGGCCCCCTGGTCGAGTACCGCTTCATCCGCTGGCACCTGGCTGCCGCCGGGGTCTCGATCCTCATCACCATGGTGGCCGGCTTCCTGTACTCGCTCCAGTTCCTCGGCTACTACCCCTTCTCGGGCAGTGCCCTCTCGCCGGGACACATCCGGCTGATCCACACCAACTTCGCCGCCTACGGTTTCCTGGTGAACGGCTTCACCGGGATGACCTACTACGTCATCCCTCGCCTGACCGGGTACCGCGTGTGGTCGAAGAAACTGGGCTACTTCATCTTCTTTGCCTGGCAGGCCATCCTGCTCTTCGCCTTCCTGGGCTACCTGTTCGACAAGGCCCAAGCCATCGAGTGGGGCGAAACCCCCACCGGCTTCCGACCCGGCACGTTCGAGCTCAACTGGGTACCGGTCGACCTGCTCGTCGCGGTCGGCGCGGTTTGCGTGATCCTGCAGTTCATGGTGCCCCTCTACAAGGCACGCCGCCAACGCTACTACGTCACCCTGTGGTACTTCACCGCCGGGTACATCTGGCTGGCACTGACCTACCTGATGGGCAACATCATCCCCGAGTGGGTGCTTCCCGGAACCGCCGGAGCAGCCGTCACGGGTCTGTTCATCCACGACCTGGTGGGACTTTATGTGACCCCGATGGGCTGGGGACTGATGTACTTCTTCGTGCCCCTGATCCTGAAAAAACCGATCTGGAGTCACTCCCTCTCCGTGATCGGCTTCTGGGCGCTGGCCTTCTTCTATCCCATGGGCGGAGTGCACCACTTCCTGATCTCCCCCATTCCCGACTATGTCGAGTTTGGAGCGATCAGCACGACGATCGCGATCGAGGTGGTCGTGACCACGGTGGTCGTGAACTTCTTCATGACCCTGAAGGGCAAATACTCGACCCTGCGGACATCCATCCCGATTCGCTGGTTCTATGCCGGCGCGATCTACTACTTCATCACCTGTCTACAGTGCTCGTTCCACACGACCTGGCGCTTCCAGAAGATCATCCACTTCACCGATTGGGTGCCTGGCCACGCGCACATGATCATGTACGGAACCTTCAGCTTCTGGCTCTTCGGCGTCATCGACTGGCTCTGGCCGCGGGTCACCAAGCGCGAGTGGGCCTCCAACTCCCTGCGAAGCTGGCACTTCTGGCTCTCGACGCTGGGCATCACGATCATGTTCCTGACCCTGACCATGTCCGGACTGATCCACGGCTTCATGCAGCGTGAACTCAACCCGTGGATGGACATCATCGATATGTCCGTCCCCTTCTGGTATGTGCGCACATTCGCCGGCGGACTGATGCTGTCGGGGCTGATGTGCGGCCTGTGGAACATGTGGCGCACAGCGCACCACGACGTTCCCTACGTCGAGGAGGAGCACTACGCCTCCGATGCCCTTGATCCCGCGCCCACCGGCGCCGCCTAGGAGGACTCGCAGCCATGGAACGTTTCCACACCGTCTTCTTCGCCGCGGGCTTGGGGTGCTTTGCTCTGGCCTTCATCCTCTGCCTGATCTTTCCCTGGATGTCGCTCAAGAAGTACCACGGCATGGACTATGCCGGCTGGGATGAGATCACCCGAGCGGAACGGATCACGCCCGAGTTCCACCAACTCGCGGAGCGCTACCCCGAGGCCTTCGCCCAGAGTTTCGGCGAGGTGGGGCCCGAGTCCTACAGGGAGGCTCTGCAACTCGGGCGGGACCTCTACGTCGGCCAGGCCTGCTGGCACTGCCACAGTCAGTTCGTACGCGTGGTCTCCAACGAGGAGCAGCGCTTCGGCAAGCCCTCGAACGCCCAGGAGTATCAGAACGTCCTCAACCAACCCCACCTGTGGGGTACCCGGCGCGTGGGCCCCGACCTCACGCGTGAGGGGGGCAAACGCCCCAACGACTGGCACGTGGCTCACTTCATTCAGCCCAAGAACGTGACGCCAGGGTCCGTCATGCCCTCCTACCACTACTGGTTCGAGGCCGACGGCACCCCCAAGAAAGAGGGCTTCGCAATCATCAGCTATATCCAGTGGCTCGGCTCCGACCGGGTCTACCGCGATACCCACCCGGAGGAGTTCGATGTCGACTGATCCCAAGACCGATCGACGCAACCGGCGCCTGGTGCTCACTTTTTTCGGCACGGCAATCGCCGTGGGTGGCTGCCTGTTCATCTTCAAGCTGGTAGCCTTCCTCTCGACCGTCCAACGGGACGAGATGGCCGGCTTCGCCTTCAACCCGATCCTGATCTACGGCTTCGTCGCCGCCGGTTTCCTGTTGCTCTTGGCCTGGGCCTTTATGACCGGCCAGTTCCACGACATCGAGGGCATCAAGTACGAGTGGATGGAGCGTTACTACGAGCAGGAGCGGCTCGAGAAGGAAGGGAAGCAACAATGAGCCCCGACGAGACCAAGATGAGTCCGGAGGTAACCGACAGCAAGAGACACGAGTTCGGCTTCGGGGAAGGAGGCGTCCCGTGGTTTTTGCTGCTCGGTTACCTCTCTTTTCTCGGCTTCTTCACCTGGTACGTCGTGACCTTCCAGCTCGCTGACTTCGCCAAGCACAGCCCCTTCGGCTCGGCGGATAGCGTCCAGGAAGCGCCCGCCGACTAGGCGCGGGTCGAACCCAGGTGGTGCGTCAGCCGTGACCGCGTGCGTTCACTGCGGTCTGCCCGGAGGCCCCACCGGAGAGACGGATTGGTACTGCTGCGCCGGCTGCGCCCTCGCGCACCGGCTCAGCGGAGCCGCCTTCGAGGGCGGCGCGGACAAGCTGCTTGCCCGCGTCGTCCTCGGTGCATTCCTGGCCATGGGGGTGATGGTCGCCTCCCTGGCCCTCTACGGGAGCTACATGGCGGGGGGGGACGCAGCCGAGCGTGCCGGCAGCGCGGCCCAGGCTTTCGACGGTCTGTACCAAGCCGCCGCCCTGGTCCTGACCCTACCCATCGTCTTCCTCTTGGGGGTGCCCCTGGCCGCCTCGACCGCCCAGGGTAGACGCTGGCTTTCCGCTGACGGACTGATCGTGCTCGGAGTCGGGGCGGCCCTCGCCACCTCCTTGTGGAGCCTGGTGCGGGGCAGCGGTCCGGTCTACTTCGAGACGGTCTCGATGGTCCTGGTACTGGTCGGGCTCGGACGTTGGCTCGACGCCCGGGCCAAGGAGCGGGCACGCAGCCACCTCGGCGACCTCGCCGCCGAGGCGGCCCCCAGGGCCCTGCGCCTCACGGACGCGGGCGAGCAGGAGGTGGCCGCGGACGAACTCGCCGTCGGGGACTTGGTGCGCGTACGACCGGGAGAACTCCTTCCGGTCGACGGCAAGGTGCGCTCGGGGCGCGCCTTCCTCGATACCGCTCTGCTGACCGGCGAGGCCAAACCGCGGGCCGTGGGACCGGGGGACCCGGTCTTGGCGGGCAGCCAGTCCCTCGACGGGGTGCTCGAGATCGAGGCCACTGCCGTGGGCAGTGGTCGTGTGCGGGCCGAAGTGGAGCGCCTTCTCGACGAGGCCCTGCGCCGGCCCAGCGCCCAGACCCGTCTCGCCGATCGAGCCGCCGCCCTGCTCCTGCCCCTGGTGGTCCTGCTCGCCCTGACCACCCTCGTCCTGCGCTGGCGAAGCCACGGAGCCGAGGATGGCTTCATGGCGGCCCTCGCGGTGGCCCTCGTCTCCTGTCCCTGTGCCCTGGGAGTCGCGACTCCACTGGCCTTCAGCAGCGCTCTGGGAAGTGCTTGGCGACGGGGAATGCTCGTGCGCGGTGCCGATATCTTTGAACGTCTGGCCCAGACCCGACGCATCCGTCTGGATAAGACGGGAACGCTGACCCGGGGGGAGCTCTCTTTGGTCCGTACCGAGCCCCTGGAGGGCAGCGAGAGCGAAGTCCTGCGATTGGCGGCGGCCCTCGAGGTCGGCAGCGCCCACCCCATTGCCCGGGGCCTTCGTGCAGCTTGGGATGGTGCCCTTCCCCCGGTGGAAGACTTCCGGGATCTTCCCGGCGAGGGGGTCGAGGGGTGGGTCGAGGGACGCCACCTCCGTCTGGTGGCCGACGAGTCGGTCGAGGCGGAGACCGTGGTCGTCCTGCGGGAAGCACAGGGCCGCTCCCTGGCCCGTTTCCATCTGCGCTCCAGCCTCGACCCCTCCGCTCCGCGCGCCATCGAACGCCTGCGCCTGGCCGGCTACGATCTGGCGGTCCTCACCGGCGACGGAGCTGGACCGGCCCGTGCCCTGGCCGAGGCGCTGCACCTGCCCGTCGAACACGACCTTCTGCCCCAGGAGAAGGTCCGTCGCGTGCGCGAAGAACGCTGCATCTTCGTCGGTGACGGCTTGAACGATGCCGCGGCCCTGGCCGCGGCCCACGTCGGCGTAGCCGTGATGGGTGCCAGTCCCGCCAGCCTGCATGCAGCCGACGTCAGTCTGCTCCGGGAGGGGGTCGGAGCCCTACCCGACCTCTTGGGTCTCGCCCGCCGAGCAGTCGCGACCGCCCGGGGCAACCTCGCCTGGGCCTTTGGCTACAACGGCCTTGGCTGGTACCTGGCCGCGACCGGACGCTTGACGCCGATCTTCGCTGCGGCGGCCATGGTCGCTTCGAGTGTGGCCGTGGTCTTGCACAGCCGGCGCGCCGCCAGGATCCCCTGATGAGGGCGAGCGAGGGTCCGGACTTCGGCCCGTGGTACTCCCGAGTGGCTGTCCTACAATGCCCACCCAGGCAGGACAGGCGTGCACCCCACCCAGATTCTCTCCCTCGAACACCAATCTCTCCGGCGATTCCTCGACTCCTTCGAGCGCATGATCGAGACGATCGCACGCACGCGTTCGGTCGCCCCCGAGGATATGGACAGGGCCCTGCTCTTTCTCGAGGAGTATGGAGACCGCTTCCACCATTCCAGGGAAGATGTCCTTTTCGAGCGTCTGCGCCGGGTGGGTGAAGGCCGGGGTGAACGCCCCGTCGCCGCCCTCTGCCGGGAGCACGCCCGCGGCCGGGAGCTGCTGCGCTGCATGCGCGACCACGTCCAGGGAGCGGCCGAGGGATCCAGCGCCTCGGCCCGCGCCCTGGTCCATATCGGCCTGGCCTTCATCGAACACGAACGCCAGCACGCCCGCACGGAGGACCAAATCCTCTTCCCTCTGATCGACGAGCTGCTCTCGGACGAACAGCAGGCGGCCGTGGCGGCGGAGTTCGAGCACCTCGAACAGAACCTGGCCCCGCGCACGGCCCGCGACCTGCTCGACCTGGCCGACGACCTCGGGCAACGCTACGGACCGGGAGCCTCTACGCCCGACTCCACCGACGTGGAATCCCGCTGACCCCCCTGGGGGACGGCTGAGCCCGGCTCAGGGCAGGATCAACCCGGGACCGGCGGACGCAGCCAAATCAAAGGGTCCGCCACTGATCGGCCAGGCACGCAGGAGCACGGGTCCACCGAGAGGGCCCTCGGCAAAGAGGCCGACTCCCCGGGCCGAGAATCCGAAGGGCGTCTGGAAGGAGGAGGGCACGCTCGCCCAGTTGGTCACCTGGTTGCCGTAGAGGTCCACCCGCAGGACGAAGTGTTGGGTGTCCGCCACGATCGCCCGCAGAAGCAGCCAGCCGTCATCGGCAGCGGTCAGGTCGGCGAAAGCGGTGTTGTTTCCGCCGCCGGAGAGCGGGGTCCAGGTGAGAAGGTCCGCACTGACGCGGTAGAGCAGCCCCGGTTTCTGGCCGACGGAACTGCGCACCGCCGCCAGCCAGTCGCTGCCGGCGCGTTCGAGCCCGTAGAGTTGCTTGAGGTCGGACTGCAATACTTGGATTCCGCTCTGCCCCGCATCCAGTCCCAGTAGACGATCCCCCTTGCCGTCGAAGAGAACCAGCTCGCCTCCGGCAAGGCGATACATCTGCTCGGGTGAGATCGTCCCCGGGACGTCAAAGCGGGGTGTCGAATCCCCTGAGGTGAGACTGCGGTTCTCCAACACGGGATTCCCCGCGGCGTCGAAACCGGCATCGAAGACATCGATCTTCTCGATCACCCCTCCAGCACCCAACTCCCCCACCGAGAGGGTGATCTTGCCCGGATCGAAGGCACCGTGCAGTTGGCCGACCTCGTCCAGGGTGTCGATGAAGTAAGCGTTTCCCGTGATCTCCACAGGCGTGTTCGCCACACCGAGCCGCACCATCTGGATCTCACGCGAGAGCGGCCCGATCGAACGCCAGGCGGCGAGGCGGCCGTCGTCGCCGACCATCATGTAGGGACCGTGCAGAGCCTCCGGCAAGAAGCCTGCCCCGTCCAGGGCTTGAGCGATCTGGCTCAGCCTGCGGGCGGCACCGGTGCGGCCGACGACGAAGGCGTGCAGCGCCGTCGGTCCAGTCCCGGCGGTAAAGAGGGCCTGGGTTCTCCCAGGGCTCATCACCATCTGGCCGGAGAAGAAGGGGCCGGTGCCCGGGGGTAGGGGAACGAAGTCCGCGTCGACGTTCGAGCCGCGCTCGAAGCGCAGCGGGCCCTGGTCGCTCACCGCCAAGCCCCAGTCGTCGGCCAGCCAGAGACCGGCATCGCTGAAGACCCGTGGCGCCAACCCCTGGGTACGATCGATCACGCCTCCGCGAATCAGGTCGACCTCGAGGAGATCTCCCCCCGCGTCCGCAGTGGTCGCGATCAACGCCCCCCGTCCCGCCGGGTCGACGGCAATGCGGCCGACAAAGGGATCGCCCCCTCCAGCGATTCCCGTCCCCGCCAACTCGAAAAGGCGCCGAGGCCTACCCTCGGGACCGATGCGAAAAAAGCCAAAGAAGGACCTGCCCCCCAGGCTGCGCTCGTAGTGGTAGAGAGTCCCGCCCCCACCTTGCAGAACCAGGCGAGCGGCGCCGGGTAGATCCGCGTGACGGCGTGGACGGTCGGGAGCAAACTCCTCGAGCTCGGTGCGGCCGACGAAGTCGATCGGCAAGAGGCGCAGGTTCGTCGCCCAGGAGGGGGAGGCGATCAGGGCGCCGCTGCGATCCTCGTGCACCGTCAGGTAACCCGTCCCCCCCGGCGGACCGTGGAAAGCGGTCACAAAAGAGACCCGCTCGGGCAAGAGCTGGGCGGAGGCCGAACCAGCCAGGAGGGAGAGGAGGAGCAGGATGTAGAGTCGCATGGGAGTAGGGAGCCTTTCGGCACGGCTTGTGCATATGCCGTGCCGAACATGCTCCACCTCTCTGAGAATACGCTCCCCTGGGCTCGCGAGCGGGGATTGCCTGTTACAGGAAGCGTCCGGAGCAACCATTCCGGTGTCCGAATCCTGGAAGGCGGTCCAAAATATGGACCGCGAGCCATGCGCGATGAAGTTGAACTCTGCCCCCCCCCCGGCTACCGGGTCACGGGGATCCTGGCCACCCGCCCCGGCCTGCGGGTCTTGGAAGCACACTGGGAGGGGGATCAACGGGTGGTCCTGCGCCTGGAAGCGGCGGGAGCGGAAACCGCCGCGGAACTCGAGGTCCTGGCGGCGGTGGAGCACCCCGGGCTGGCACGCCTGGTCGATCACGGCCCCCTCCCCGGCGGAGGCCGCTATCTGGCCCGAGCCTGGGTCGAGGGAACGCCCCTCGATCGCCTGGTGGGCAAGCGCCGCCCCAAGGAGCTGGGGCGCATCCTGGCCCGCACGGCCCAGGTGGTGGAACACCTGCACGGCGCGGGCTTCGTGCATGGCGACCTGAAGGCGGCCAATATCATCGTCGCCGCCGGGGACCATCCCATCCTGGTCGACTTCGGCCTCGCCCATCGCGAAGAGGAGCACCGCAGCACGGGAGGGAGCTGGTTCCATCTGGCTCCAGAGGTGCTTCTGGGAGCTCCGCGCGGTCGTTCGGCGGACATCTTCGCCCTGGGTGTGACCCTGGCTTCCCTGCTCGCACCCTTCCCGGTCGATGCGCGCAGCTTTCACGGCGCCTTTCCCGCGCGACCCTTCCTCGAGGCGGCAGGCGTCGACCCCTCGCAGCTTCCCGCCTGGGCCCGGGAGATCATCGTCGGCGCGACCGACCGGGACCCAGCCTGCAGGCCGCCCTCCGCCGGTTGGATCGCCGAAACCCTGGGCGCGCGTCTGGGGGGCGTACGGCGGGCTTCCCTGGCCCCCCTGCAACTGACCTGGCCCCTGCTCGAGGGACGCACCCACTTCGTCGAAGCGCGCTCGCGCCGACTGGAATCCCTTGGGGAGCGCTTCGAGGTTTGGACCTTCGACGACGCCCAGGAGGCGGCGCGCATCGGCAGGGCCGCCGCCCTGCACTTGGCTCTCCGCGATCCGGCCGTGCGGGGCATCGACCTCGGACGGACTCGGGCCTGCGCCACCACGGCGGAGCTCGATACCTGGGCGCGCGCGGTGACCCGCGGCGAGGGTCTGCGCATCGTCTATGGGGGCGGAGGCGGTTGGGGCGACCGCGCTGCAGCGGCCCTCTTGGCAGCCGGCGGTCAACACCACGGTTCGCGCTGGATCCTCTGCACGGCAGGCACACCACCCACCGGCCTCCCGACCCGTCCCTTCCCCCCCCTCAGCGAACAGGCCGTGCTGGCCCGCTTGCGCGCCTGGCTGCCGGACACCGACGACGATGCCCTGACCCTGCTCGGTGAGCGCATCCATGCCGAATGCCACGGCAGTGCGGTACGGGCAGAGACGCTGATCCAGGCCGTCGCCGATGCGGGTTGGCTGCACCTCGATCACCGCGGTTTGCGCCTGCGCGAGGGGCGCTTGCCCGATCATCTCGGGCGCAGCTTGGCCGCGCCCGCAACATCGCCCACCGCAAGACTCGACGGGAACGCCCGCCGCCTGCTCGCCGCCCTGGTGATCCTTGAACAGCCGGCACTTCCCAGCGAAGTGCGGGTGCTGACCGGACTCTCGGCCGGCGCCCTGGCGGAGGCCGCCGCGGATGCCCGGCGCAGTGGGGCACTGCGCCTGGAGGAGGGGCGCTGGTCAGCGGCCCGGCCCCTGCCCCGCCGCAAGGCGCTGGCCCTCTCCCTGGACGATTGGCGCGCCCTGCACGCAGCCCACGCCCGCGGCCTGGAGGGCGATGAGCGCCTCCTCGCCCTGGCCCTGGCAAGCGGTGGCGAGGAATCCGAAGCCCTGCGGGAACGCATCGTCTCCCTGCGTGATCACGGCCTCCCCGAGTGCGCCGTCGCCTGGCTCTCGCGCCTGGTCAGCCAGCTACGTCTGGCCCAGGAAGAGGTCCCGGTCTGGGTGCGCGGTGAACTGGCCCTCACCTGGTCCCGGGTTGGCGACACCGACCAGGTCGAACGCCACGTCAAGAGCCTGGAGGACGAAGAGTCTCCAGAGGCGCAGGGCTACATCTATCGGGCAAGAGCACGCCTGGCCTCGATGCGGCAACGCTATGGAGAGGCCCACGAGCTCTACCGGCGCGCTGCCGCTCTCGACCCCGGTTGTGCGGAAGAAGCCCACCTCGCCCGGGCACGGCTCGCCTTCGAGACCGGCGACGGTGAGACCCTGGAAGAGCTCGCATCGAACTGCGATCGCTTCGCCCGCCCGGTCGCCCTGGACCTTGGGGCCTTGGCAGCCATGCATGCCGCCCAGTGCGGCCGGGTGGACCAGGCACGCGCGAGCTTCGAGCGCTCCCTGACCGAAACCCTCGAGCGTGGGGAGAGCGGCCACCGACCCGTCCTGCTCTACAACCTGGCCCTGCTCGAGCGACGCGCTGGGAATCTCGAGCGTTCCCTCGAGCTCCTCGAAGAGGCCCTGGCCGGCTACGAGGAGCTGGGTGATCTGGTCGGGGCGGCGCGCACCCTGCTCGCCCTCGGCACCGCGCGGCGTCAGGCGGGTGACTTGGTGGCCTCGCACGCGCACCTGATCGAGGCCACTTCGATGCGCGAACGGCTGGGGGATCACCTCGGTGCCCAGCGGGCACGGGGGGTGCTAGGGCTGGGGCTCGCCGAGCGCGGCCACCTGCGCCAGGCCGCCGACGCTCTCGCCGAAAGCGCACGCAGTCTGGCGGAGGCGGGAGCGGCCGCCGATGCCCTGCGGCTCGAAGCACGTCGGACCGAGCTCCTGGTACGCATGGGGCATGAGCCGAATCCGCCCAGCATCGAATGCGACCCGGCAGCGCGCCTCTGTCTGGTGCGCACGGCCTGGCTCCAGGGCGATCCGCAGGAGGCACGCCGCCTGGCCCTCCTGGTCCGGGACGAAGCGGCGAAGTTGGGCCAAGCGAGCGAAGAGGCCCAGGCCGAGTGGCTCTTGGCACGCATCGATGGCCGATCGATCGAAGCCCAAGGTCTCACTGCCAGGCTCGCCGAGGAAGAACGACTGCTCGCGACCCTTGCGGGCGAACTACGGCCCGGTCCGGCCCTGGCCCAGGTCCGGGCCCTGATCGGTCGAGGCCGCGACGATCGCGCCGCGCGGTTGGCCATCGCCATCGTCGCCCGTACCACCGACGCCCAGGCCCGCGCCTCGGCAGCCGCTCTCGCCCGAGAGACCCTCGGACGCGCATCGGTAGGCATGGATGCCTCCGAGCGCGAGGCCTTCATCGAGCACCTCTTGGACATCCCCGACCCGTTCCCGAGCGACCTGGACCACTGGCGCGAGAACGGCAGCCCCGAAGACGACATGGATCTGCTCAACCTGCTCGAACTCAACCAGCGCCTGGTCGACCAACAGGACCTTCCCCAACTCCTGGGGGCGATCGTCGAAAGTGCACTCGAAGTCACCGGGGCGGAACGCGGCTTCCTGGTCCTCGAAGAGGAGGGTGAACTGCACCTCGATCACGCCATGGATTCGATCCGCGGTGACCTCGAGGCCGAGGACATCGAGGTCAGCCAGACCGTCCTGACCGAAGCCCTGGCCTCCGGTTCCGTTCTGCGCGTTTCGAACGCCGCAGCCCACCCGGTCTTGAGCGCAGCCCCCTCGGTAACCGAGCTCGAACTGCGCTCGATCCTTTGCTGCCCCTTTGATGTCCATCCCGGTCTGCGGGGCGTGGTCTACGTCGATCACCGGGTCAAGGAGGGCGCCTTCGACGACCGCGCGGAACGCCTGCTCACCCTGCTGGCCGGGCAGGCCGCGCTCGCGATTCGCCAGGTGCGTCGCTTGGAGGAGATTCGCCGCCTGAACAGCGAACTCGAAGAGCGTGTCGTCACCCGCGAGACGGACCTGCGAGCCGCGAAGCGCATTCTGGCCCGCTCGGGCCTGACCGTGCCCATCGACGGCTTGATCGGCGAATCCCAGCCGATGCGAGCGGTCCACGAGTTGATTCGGCGCATCGCTCCCGCGGATATCTCGGTGCTCGTGTGCGGTGAGAGCGGCACCGGCAAGGAACTGGTCGCGCGCGCCCTGCACGATCTCTCCCCGCGTCGCGAAGGCCCCTTCGTGAGCGAAAACTGCGCGGCCCTGCCGGCCTCGATCATCGAGTCGGAACTCTTCGGTCACGCCAAGGGTGC
Source organism: Planctomycetota bacterium (assembly GCA_027083445.1). Taxonomy (GTDB): domain Bacteria; phylum Planctomycetota; class UBA1135; order UBA1135; genus JALWOP01. The sequence goes on from JALWOP010000469.1 coordinate 12,705, forward strand.
TTACACGGGCGCCCACGCGGATCGAGCGGGCCTCTTTGAGCGAGCGAGCGGGGGCACTCTTTTCCTGGATGAGATCGGAGAGCTACCCATCGACCTGCAGGCCAAGCTCCTGCGGGTGCTCGAGACGCGGGAGGTACGCCGGGTCGGCAGCGAGGCGCTGATCCCGGTCGATTTCCGCCTGGTCGCCGCAACCAACCGCGATCTCTCGGCCGAGGTCGCGGCCGATCGCTTTCGTGGGGACCTGCTCTACCGGCTGGACGGTGTGCGCATCGAACTCCCCCCCCTGGCCCAACGGCTGGACGACCTGCCCCTGCTCGTCGATCACTTCCTGCGCTTGCAGGCAACCAAGGATGGAGTGCGGCGCAAGGCTTCACGCAACGTGCTGCGCGCCCTGAGCGAGCGCGAGTGGCCCGGGAACGTGCGCGAGCTGGCCAACGAGGTCGCACGTCTGTGCGTCCTGTCCGAAGGCGATTTGGATGACCCCTCCCTGGTACGCCAATCCTCCCTGGCGACGAGCGTGAGCCGAGGCGGCCCGATCCTGCCCCTGGCCCAGCTCGAGAAGCAGGCCATCCTCGATGCGGTGGAGCGTACGGGTGGCGACAAGCGCCGGGCAGCAGAGCTCCTGGGGATCTCTCGTGCCAAGATCTACCAGCGCCTCAAGGAGTGGGGCCTGTCGTCCAAGTGACGGAAGCCCGTCCAGGAGTTGGATCACCGCTCGGCCTCTGGGGCCAATCCTGGCTTGGCACGGTCTTTGTGCATGGGGAGATAACGGCGGCATCGCTCGCCTCCCCCGAAAGCACCTCAAGACCGGATGAAACCCAGATCCATGCGTACCGCATTCACCTTACTCTCCACTCTCTCCTTCGCCGCGCTGGCCAGCGCCCAGTTCGGAGGCGCGACGACCTACGCCCCCGGGACTCGACCCAGTGGCATCGCCCTGGCTGACTTTGACGGGGATGGGGACGTCGACATGGCCGTCACTTCTGACGCGCCCGATAAGATCGCCGTCTTCACCAACATGGGGGCGGGTACGTTCAGCGGGCCCGTCATGGTCCTGCTTGGAGCCGGCACCTCTCCCCAAGCACTGATGGCACGGGACTTCGACGGAGATGGCGACATCGACCTCGCCGTCTCCCTGAAGAACGCCAACGCCGTACAAATGGTCACCAATGTCGGCGGTGCTTTCTTCCCCGGAGCGATGACCTCCATCGCGGGCGACGAACCGCGCTCGATGGTAGCTGCCGACCTGGATGGGGACGGAGACATGGACCTGGTTACCTCGAACCGCAAGACCGACAACGTCAGCGTGCTGCGAAACAGCGGCGGTTCGCTGTCCCTCTTGGGCACCTTTGGCGCCGGGTCGGGTCCCCGCAAGCTCACCGCCGCGGATTTCGATCTCGACGGTGATGTCGATATCGCCGTAAGCTCCCACGACGATCGCACGCTGCGCGTGCTGAACAACACCGGCGGTGGCAACTTGGTGCTGGGGATGACCCTCAGTGTCGGCAGCCAAATCCGTCCCGACGGATTGACCTCAGCAGACCTGAACGCCGACGGGCGCATGGACCTCATCGCCGCGACGAGTGGCAACAATGCCGGCCTGATGTTCGCCACGGTCTTCCTGAACATGGGTGGCTCGTGGATGGGCCCCTTCAACTACGCCAGCGGTGGCATGAACCCCGACTCGGTCGCGGCGGCGGATCTCGACCTCGACGGCGACATCGATCTGGTGCTCTCCAACCAGGACTCGAACACCGTGGCCGCCTTGTCCAATTCGGGAAGCGGCACCTTCGGGGCCCCGGCCCTTTCGATGACCGGTTCGCGCCCCGGTGATGTACGCCTGGCCGACCTGGACGGCAACTCGAGCCCGGATCTGGCTGTCGCCGACCGTGATTCGAACGACGTCATGGTCTTCCTGAACTCCAACAGCGGTGGGGGCGGCAACGTCGGCACGAACTACTGCGGCCCGGCCAACGCCAACTCGACCGGCATGGGAGCTCAGCTTGCAGGCAGCGGCAGCGCCGTGGCCGCCATGAACAATCTCACCTTGACAGGCACGCAGATGCCCGCCGGCCAGTTCGCCATGTTCCTGAACTCCCCCACCCAGGGCTTCACCCAGCCCCCCGGCAGCCAGGGCAACCTCTGCCTCGGTGGTCAGATCGGACGCCACACCGCCCAGATCGGCCAGGTCGCCATGGACGGCAGCTTCTCGCGCACCATCGACCTCACCTCCCTGCCCCGTCCGGTAGGCGGCCCCCACAGCGTCGTGGCGGGAGAGACCTGGAACTTCCAGCTCTGGTTCCGAGACGGCTCCTTCTCGAACTTCACCGACGGTTTGAGCATCACGTTCCTCTAGGCCCGACCCCCGTCCAGGGAACACCTCTCTCCCTGAAACCGCGCCCCTCCCCGACCTGCACCGGTCGGTGAGGGGCGCTCTCTGTCATCGTCTCCTCGCGTGCCCCGTTCCCGGATCTCATGTGTGTTGCGAACCGCTGCCGGTCAGGCGCTGCTTGCGCATGGGCTCGACTGAAAGCCACATATCGCGCCTGGAACGGTAGCCGTTGCGTCTCTTGAGTCGCTGGGTGCGGCGATAGTCCTCGTGGCGGTTGGCGTAGTAGGTGCCGACGCAATCCTGGCAGGTGGGCCACTCCCTGAAATCGAAATCCATGTGCGCCTTGCGCAGGCTCATCATCCTCTGACTATTCCATAGCTCAGCCAAGCTCTCCGGCCCGAAACGGCCAACCGTCACGCGCGCATCGAAATCGAAACGACAGACACTCATCGCACCGTTGGAGAGCAGGTAGAGGGCGTCCCAGGGATAGGGACAGGGCATGCGGACACTTCCGTAGATCCGATCGCGGAGACGTTGAGAGAGGATGCCCTTCCTGCGATGGGGTTCATCGGGAACGTACCCGGCATGATTGTTCGGCCAGTGGAAGAAGAAGTCGTCGACAAGCGGTCCCAACCGTTTGAAGTAGGCCCGTTCCTCCTCCCGCGACCACTCCTTGGTGAAAACGCAGGTCGCCACGAGCGAGGGTAGCTGTGTCTGCCCCCAGGGGCTCTCGCAGTGGGGGCCGATCTCGTCTCGGGTCTTGCGCAGAAGTTCGACACTCTTGAAGAGCTTCTCGGGATCGATCCCAGGGCGCAGCCTCCGCAGCTTGTCGGGATCGACCGCATCGATCGAGAGGTTCATGATGTCCGGGCCCGCGAGCACCAGTTCGGTGATCTTCTCGGGAGTCAGGGTCGTCCCATTGGTCGAAAAAGTCACCGTCAAGCCCCTCTCCTTGGCCATCCGGATCATGCGAGGTAGCTCCTCGTGCAGGGTCGGTTCCCCGACCGTATGGAGGGTCAAACGGGGCACGCCCATGGCACTCATCTCCTCGAGCAACTGCTCGTAGAGATCCAGGGATAGCCAGGTGTGAGGACGTAGCATGTCCTTGTTCCCGCAGAAGGTGCACTTCAGGTTGCAGGCATTGGTCGGCTCGACGATGATCCGCTGGGGACGCTCGGGAATGATCCCGAACGGGTGTTCTCGGCGGGTGTGCATCACGCGCACGCGACGAACGGCATTGCGAAGCAGCGTGGTTCCCTGGAGATAGCTGCGTAGTCCCATGGCCAGTTAGATCCCGAACCGCCGCAAACGATGACCGGAAATCCGGTTTTTCTTGGGCGGAGCGCCAAAGAGAACTAGAGGTCTCTCCATGCGCTGTGCTTTGGTAGATAGAGGGCATGGATGTGCTCGTGACCGGCGCCGGTGGCTTTGTCGGAGGACATGTCGTGAAGGCGTTGATCGCGGCTGGCCACCATCCTCGAGCACTCTTGCGCCCGTCGAGCGATGGGAGCGCCCTCGAACAGGCGGGGATCGAGGTACGGCGTGGGGACCTGCTCGACGAGACATCCCTCCATCGGGCAGCGCGCGGTGCGGATGGGCTCGTGCATTGTGCCGCCCGCCTGGGAGCCTGGTCGCGCCAAGACGAGATGCAGCGTCGCATCAACGTCGAGGGCACCGCCGCCATCCTGCGCGTTGCCTTGCAGCGCAAGATCGCCCGCGTCGTCCACGTCTCCTCCGTTGTTGCCGTGGGTCTGCGCAGGGAGCCCGTGCCGCTCACCGAGGAGGAACCGTGGATGGGCCGGGCGGCGCCGCGCATCAACTATGTACTCACCAAGTTCGAGGCCGAGCAACGGGTCAAGGTCGCCCTCGCAGCCGGCCTGGCCGCGACCATCGTCAACCCCGCGGCCATGGTCGGGCCCCATGCCTATGGTCCCTCCAAGGGGGGCATGGTGGCGGCGGCCCGCGAGGGACGTTTGAAGCGACTGCACCCCGGCGGCAGCAGCTTCGCCCACGTGGCGGACGTGGCCACCGGCTGTGTCCAAGCCCTCGAGCGGGGCCGGGTCGGCGAGCGCTATCTGCTCGGTGGCGAAAACGTGACCTGGCTCGAGGTCTGCAGGCGGGCTGCCCGGCAGGCGGGAGCTCCCGAGCCGCGAGGCACCTGGCCCCTCCTCGCGGGGCGTGGCCTTGCGCTGGCTGCCGGTCTCTTGGACGCCGTCCATCTCAGCCGTCCCCCCTGGGCTCCCGAGCGTTATCGCATGTGGGGTTGGTACACCTTCGCCGACTCGAGCAAGGCGGTTGCGGAGCTGGGCTACGCCCCCCGTGACCTGGACGCAGCCTTGGCGGATAGCGGCGCATGATCGCGAAGCCGGTTGGGCCTTCGTTCAGGAGAACTCCCGGGTGAGCCTCCTGCGCGATGCGGGCATTCTGCAGGTGGGTGCTTTCCTGCGCATGGGAGCCAGCCTGGCCTCGGCTCTCCTCCTGGCCCACCTCCTGGGCGCCCAGGCCCAGGGCCGCTACTACGTCGCCGTCGCGCTCTATTCCTTCACCCAGCTCTGCCTGGGGACCGGAGTCCACGCGGTCACCGTTTCTCACACCTCCAAGGCCTTTGCCGAGGGGGATCAGGACGCTGTCCGGCGCTGGCTCGGCTTCTTCATCGCCATCCAGGGAAGCGTGGCCCTCATCCTGGCCGCGGCGGGCCAGCTTCTCCCCTGGGCCGCGCACGCCCTGGCGGGAATCGACCCGCGGGTCGGCCGCTGGGCGGCCGTCCTGAGCTTGACCGCGCTGATTGAGATGCCGCGCCACATCGCGGCGGCTCTGCTGCAGGCCAGGCGGCGCATGTCCGCCCTGGCTGGACTCGAAACCAGCGCGGAGCTGATGCGTACCTTTCTCGTCGTCGCCGGAGCACTCGCCCGGGGAACACCGGCGGGAGCGGTGGCCGGTTGGCTGATCGGCTCGCTCCTGTCGGTCCCCCTGGCCCTACACGCGTTGCGCAGGGAACACTGTGCCGGAGCCCTGCCCCGCGTACCTGATGTCTGGCGCTCTCGGCGCCAGCTACCTCTCCGGCAGGGCCTGCGCGAGGGAGTTGCTCTGGCCATGCTGCGCAACGCCGGCGCCTTGAGCATCGAGGTATTGCCCGCCCTGGTGCTCGCGCGCCTGGGCTCACCCGCCTGGGTCGCCTACCTGCGCATAACCCAACGGGGAGTCCAAGCCGCCTTGGCTCTTGGAGCAGGCGTGAGTCGCGCTGTCCTCCCGGCGTTGGGCGCAGCCATCTCTGATCGGCTGCGTTTCGCGGCACTTTGGAAGCGCGCCACCCTCCTCTCGGCGGCCGCGGTCGGTGGCGCGTGGATCTTGGGGGTCCTGATCCTGCCCCCCGTCCTACGCGTCCTCGCCCCACCCGACTACTACGCGCCCGTTCTGGCCATCGCTCGGATCCTCACCCCTGGGGTGGTCATGCTCGGGACGAACGGATCCAGCCAGGCCTTCTACTTGGCGACGGGGACAATGCCTTGGGCCGTCCGGTTAGCCCTCGTGATCACTCCCCTGGGGGTGCTCACCATCATCGGCGGCGCCCTCGCCGATCCACGGCTAGGGGTGGCCTACGGCCTCTGCGTCGTGTACCTGCTGCAGACGGCCCATGTGGGCTATGCCCTCTTGTGGATCCGACGCACGTCCACCGGACCCTGGCCCGGTGGACGTACGCAGAGTTCTTGAGAAAGCGGATCGGTGACAACCGCACCGAAGGAGCCCCATTCCGTGTATCTACACCTTTTTTTGCGGTGCCCCCTTGACACCCGGGAGCCCTGTAGGTGTAGATACACCTATGCAATCGCCCTCGGTACTCCCGCCCTCGATCACCCCCTCCGAACTCGTCGATCTAGCGCGCCAAGCGGGAGCCGAGGACGCTGCCTGCATTCCGGTGGAAGCGTCGCGGCTCGGTGAGGAGGCGGATCACATCCGCAGTGTTCTCCCGGAGGCGAAGAGCGTGATCTCGATCGTCGTGGCGATGAATCGCGAGCAGCTCAACGCCCCGGCGCGCTCCATGGCCAATCTCGAATTCCACCACGCCGGCGAGGAGGTCAATGCGATCTGTCGTCGTCTTGCCCTCGCTCTTTGTAAGCGTGGACACAAGGCTCTCGCCCCTGCGATGGGATTCCCCATGGAGGCCCAGCAGTTTCCGGCCCGTATCTGGCCCGTCGCCCACAAGGTCGTGGCCGTCGCCGCCGGTATGGGACACATGGGGCTACATCGCAGCGTCATCCATCCACGGCTCGGAAGCTCGATCCTGCTCGGCACCGTGGTGACGGACATCGACCTCGATCCCCAGGCCGATCCGAGCGGGATCGGCGCACCGCTCGAAGGCAACCCGTGCTTTCAATGCAAGCTTTGCGTACCGGCTTGTCCCGTGGGCGCGATTTCTCCGGACGGCGCGTTCCAGTTCACGGCGTGCCTGACGCACAACTACCGGGAGTTCATGGGAGGGTTCGCGGACTGGGCGGAAAGCCTCGCATCCTCTCGGAGCGCTCTGGAGTTCCGCCGCAAATCTCCGACGCACGAACAGGTCTCCCTCTGGCAGAGCCTCTCGTTCGGAGCAAACTACAAGGCGGCCTACTGCATGGCGGTTTGCCCAGCGGGCGACGACGTCATCTCACCCTTCCTGCGGGACAAGCGTGGATGGCGCGACCGCTACCTGCGGCCGATCGAGGAGCGGGTCGAAACCGTGTATGTATTGCCTGGATCGGATGCCGAGTCCTACGTTACCAAGCGCTATCCCCACAAACCTGTGCGTCGAGTATCGAGCCATGTCCATCCACGATCGATCGGTGGGTTCCTGGACAGCCTCGAACTCGCGTTCCAGCCCGGACAATCGAAGGGGCTCGATGCCCGCTTCCACTTCCGGTTCACGGGTTGCACCGAAACCGACGGGACGGAGACGATTGATGCAACGGTCGAAATCCGAGACGGCGGCCTCGAGGTCGAACGCGGACACCGGTGGGATCCGGACCTCTTCGTCACCGCCGACGCGCGCACATGGCTCTCCTTTCTCGCTCACGAGATCTCCATCCTGCGAGCACTCCTCACCCGCAAGGTGCGACCGAGGGGCAGGATCTCTCTTCTTGCGGCATTCGGTCGGTGCTTCCCCCTGTGACCCCACGCTCCTATTCTCGGGCCATGGCGCCGCGACCCCCTTCCGACCCGAGACGTGAGCAAAATTGCCTCTGCTTCCGAGTCAACCGTGCCGGGCGCGCAATCGCAGGGCGCTACGACGAGGCTCTCGCCCCGCACGGGATCACGATCCAGCAGTTCAGCCTTCTCTCCCTCCTCAAGGCCACCGGGCCATCCACCATCGGCCGGCTCGCTGCGGCTTCCTCCACCGACCGTACCACGTTGACCCGCAGTTTCGCCCGCCTGGAACGCGAGGGCCTCGTGTCGAGCGAACAGGGAGAGGATCGTCGCGCTCGGATCGTTTCCCTCACCCCGCGCGGTCGCAACCTGCAGGCCGCTGCTCGCAAGGACTGGCTGCGGGTCCAATCCGAGCTCGTCGACGCCCTCGGCAAGACGCGCTTCGCCCGCATCCATGCGGATCTCACGGCACTCTTGAACGCCCTGTGAGCTTCACCTCCCGCGAACCACGGATCGTCTTCGGACGGAGTCTTCGATTCGAATGAGATGCAACCGTCGTGTCGGCGCGGCGGTCTCCGGGTGGTGGCGGGGGTGGTGGGTCCCCGCGGATCGCAACGGCCCCTGCTTCCGAGCCTCTTCCCCAGGAGGGTTCATCATCATCGGAGGCTCTCCCGCCAATCTGGGCCCGCCAATCTGGGCCCGCCAATCTGGGCCCGCCAATCTGGGAGTGCCAGAGGACCTTGATTTCGCTCTTTCACTGCAAGCCGTGCGGGCTTTGCCAGCCCAAGGATGCGGCGGCCGCCACCGGACCCCGGCCCGGTGGTCGCGCGCAGAAACCGTGAGTGCGCGGATCAATGGCCGCCGCAGCCGCCGAACCCGCACATGCCGCCGTGGCTGGAGGCGGCTGTCGGGGGCAGGTTCATCGCCTCGGCCAGAGCCTCGACCCGCTCGCGCAGCTCGGCCCCACGCTTGCCGAGCTCCTGGTTCACCTGAGCGAACTCATCGGTCAACCGCGCCCGGGTGGGATCGTCGAGCATCGAATCGGCCATCGGGAAAAGTACGCCATCCTCCTTGGCGATGTGATCGCGCAAGAGAGCGACGTAGCCTTCCGCTGCACGCTTGAACGCGGTGGCATCACCCGCGTCGAGGGCCGCATCCATGGCGGCGATCGCGCCGCGTCCCTGCTCGTGCTCGTGCAACATCACCGCCAGAGGCCCCGCATGGCGGGGCAGGCCGCGCTCTTCGAGCAGGGGAAAGAGGCGATGCTCCTCCTTGCCGTGGTGCAACTCGTCCGCGAAACCGCGTAGAAAGGCGACGGCATCACGGCCGGCATCCACGTCGAGTTCGTCCGCACGGGTAAGGGCCAGGAGCAGGTCGAGTGCGCGCTCGATCACCCGGTGCTCGGCGCGCAGCATGTCGATGGGGCTGTTGGTGGTCATTCGTTGGGCCGATGGAAACTGAGGACGGGCACGTCGGCGTTGCGCAGCACCTTCTCGGCGACGCTGCCGAGGGCAAGGTGCTTCCATCCCTTGCGCCCGTGGGTGGAGAGGGCGATCAGGTCGACCCCGTGATGCTTGGCGTAGCCGCAGATCCCCAGGGCTATGTCCGGGGCTCCGATGACGTCGGTCGCGATCTCGAGATCCGCTCCAAGGTCCTCACGGTGCTTGGCCAGCTCCGCCCGCGCATCTTCGATCTCCTTCTCGAGATCGGGAGAGGATACCGCCGGCGCGAAGGGTGCTCCGTGGGGCAAGACCTGCAGGTCCAAGACCACGCTGAGCAGGGTCAGCCGCGCTCCGAGGGCCTGGGCGAGATCGCGGACCGGCTCGTAGGGGCGGGTCGATTCAGGTGACAGATCCGTGGTCAGCAGAATGTGCTGGAAACTCATGGCTTGGACCTCCTTGGAGGGACGATGATGGGGCGTAATGGGGGGCGCGGCTATTCGGCCTGTTCCAGTGCGGGCTACGCACTTGGACCCGCTGGAGACTAGGGCCTGCCCCCCCACGATAGCACCGAACCACCTTCCCCAAGCTACCCATGACACACCACGGTCCGCCGAAACGTCTCGTCGTCGGCTACGACGGTCGTCCCCAGACGCGCGATTGCGTGCTCGCAGCCCTCGACCTCCGGCGTCGCTTTGGAACGATCGTCGACGTCCTGCGCGTCGTCGACATCCCTCCGATCGATCAAGTTGGAGGACGCCCCGACCTGATGCTGCTGGCCGAGGCGGAGATCGAATCGCGTACCTACGAGAGCACGCGCAGTGAGCTCGAGGAGCTCGATCCGGAAAACGAGCTGGGGCTGGCCGACCACTTCGCCGTGAGGATCGGCAACCCGGCCGGCATGTTGGTCGAGTTTGCGCACTCGGTCGATGCGGACACGCTGATGCTCGGCCCCCATGAGAAGCACGGTCTGTTCGACTTCGGGAGCACGACCCGAGGAGTGATCGCAGGCTCGGACTGCGACCTTTGGATGCAGCCCTGCCCGCCCCGTCCGATCGAGCGCATTCTGGCTCCGATCGACCTCTCCGAGGAGAGCCTGCGCGCCCTCGCCTGTGCGCGGGACCTGGCTGCCGAATGCAAGGCCCGGGTCACCGCTCTGCACGCCTTCCTGGCCCCCGACATGGCCTACGCCGCCAGCCCCGGCTATCCGATGTCGGGCCCGATCTACGCGGTCGACGACGTGCGCAAGCTCGCCAAGGAGGAGTTCCAACGCACCCTCGACGAGTTCGACTGGAATGGTGTCGAGCACGAAGCTCGCTTCGTGGAAGGCGCCCCCGCGGCGGTGGTTCTCGACAACCAGGAAGGGCACGACCTGATCGCCATGGGGACCCATGGCCGTACCGGTTTGGCCGCTGCGGTCCTCGGTAACGTGGCCCACTCGGTCCTCCGTGCGGCGAAGATCCCGGTCCTCGCCCTCCGACTCAAGAAGCGCGCCTGGCTGCTCGGTTGACGTGCCTCTCGGAATCAAGCGCTCGAAGGCGCTGTATGGGATCCTGCACCATCTCTCCCATCCCCATCGCTACACGATTGCGCGCTGGGTGGTGGGAATCGCCTTCACCCTAGGGGTAGCGGCCCTACCACTCACCAATACCCTGCGTTTCGATCTGTGGCGCGGGGAGTACTACTGGCTCGGCAAGCAAGTAGAGATCGTCGACGCGGCCAAGCACTTCGCCTTTCCGTTCCTGGCGGTCAACGTCGCCATCGTCCTGATCAGCCGTTTCTTCGGGCGCTATCTGTGCGGATTCGTCTGTCCGGTGGGCGCCCTGGCGCGTATCGGGGAGTGGGCCCGCTATGCCGAGCGCAAGCGGCGCCAGCGCATCCTGGCTCCGATCGTGTCGGCCACGATCAGTCTGCTCCTCGGCGGCATCGCCTTTTCGTTCTGGGTGAACCCCCTGGTCTTCCTTGACGGCTCGACCCAGGCGCGACTGCTCTCGGGTGCACTCTTGCTGGCACTCTCGGGTGGACTCTTCATCATCGTCCAGGGCGTCGGACTGCGCTTCTGTCGCGACTTCTGCCCCTCGGGCATCTACTTCGCGATCCTCGGCCATGAGACGATGAACGGCATCCAGTTCGCCCACAAGGATGCCTGTACGGAGTGCCTCTTGTGCGAGACGGTCTGTCCGATGGATCTCGCTCCGCGCTACATGTCGGGTGGACCCCTGCGAGATAGCCGCGGGTTCTATCCCGAGGGGCTCTCGAACTTCGCCAACTGCATCCGTTGTGGTGACTGCGTGATCGCCTGTGAGGCGGGTTCGAAGAAGAACATGGAGACTCCGCTCTGCATGGGGTTCTTGCCCAAGGAGGCGCGACGCATCAAGCCCATCCAGGAGGAGGAGCCGACATGAGCGCTCTCTGGCCTTTCCTCAGCCTGGCGTTGATCGGGTCGATCCACTGCGCCGGAATGTGTGGTGGGTTTGGAATCGCTCTGGCGGCGGCACCCGAGCGGAGGCGTGAGCTAGTCTGGCGTCAGTTTGGCTTGATCTCGGGCAAGGCGCTGACCTATGCGCTCCTCGGCGCCGTGGCGGCTGAGTTGGGCCTCGCCGCCGAGGCGCGGGGCTTTGCTCAGGTGCGCATCGGCGCGGCTTGGTTCGCGGGCAGTGTGCTGGTGATCTCGGGCCTGGCCCTGTGCGGCCTGCACCTGCCCTTGCCGCGCCTGCGGACGGGAGCGGCGGCTGCCCGCTTGGGTCTGCTCTGGCGCAGGGTCGGTCGGGCCCCGGGCCTGGCCGGTCCCCTCGCGGCGGGGGCCCTGATCGGCCTCCTTCCCTGTGGGCTCTCCTGGAGCGCCATCGCCCTGGCTGCCACCGAGCCCCTGCCGGTCGCGGTGGCGGGGATGCTCATTTTTGGACTGGGCACCGGCCCCGCGCTCCTGGCGGTCGCCTTGGGTTGGAAGGGCCTGGGCCTACGGGCCCGGGCGCGCCTGCGTTGGGCGGCGGGACCACTGTTGATCATCTTCGGGGTACTCACCCTGGCCCGCGGGTTGGGCGGGCCGCAGAGCTGTCCCGCCTGTGCCCAGGAGGGCTCAAGAAGGGACTCGACGGCGGTCGAAGGGGTAGCGGACGGCCCAAGCCTATGCATCGAAACCTCTCAGCCCGCCGCACCCAAGGCCTTCTCGCCGCTACCTGCATCGCCATCGGCGCGTTGATCGCCATCCCGGGCCGCCCCCCGAGTGAACTCGAAAAGAGGGCGGCGCGCCGCGAGTATGTCTTGGCTTCGGGCCAGCAGGAGCTCGCCGGAGCGATCGACCGCTTCCGCGCCGAGCATGGCTCACTCCCCGGTCGCATCGTCGCGGGCTCGTTCTCTTCGTCGGGTTTGACGGCATCTCTCCTCGAACGTCAGTTGATGAATCCGACCGATGAACGGGGTCGCCTGGACCCGCCCTCCCCTTCCAAGGCGACGCTGGGTCCCTATCTCCCCGGCGGCCTTCCCGTCAATCCCGTGAACGGTCTCTCGAGCGTGCGCTTCGCGGCAGCCGATGCCGAGCCAAGCGGGAGTGCCGGTTGGATCGTCGATCCAACGGATGGCGAGGTCCGGCCCGACATCCCCGCAGCGCGTCGAGAATGAAGTCCTCGGGTCGCCTGAGCTTCAGCATTGCGCAGTTGGCGCTCGTGCTGGCGGTGATGACGGTGGGAGCCAGCCTGGCGATCCCCAGCTTCTTCGCCCGTGAGGAGATCACCCTGCCCCATGCAGCTCGGCTCCTGGCCCGTGACCTACGGGACGTCCAGGATCGAGCGACCTTCCAGCACCGCAGCCTGCACATCCGCTTCGACCCCGCCGGTGACGGCTATGAGGCGGTCACGCCCGAGGGAGACCCGATCGAGGCCCCTCTCGGACCGGGCCCTTTCGTGCGCCGCTATTCGGCGGACGCGGTCTTTCGCGGAGTGCGCATCGTGGAGTTCGATCTGGGCCCCGAAGCCGAGTTGGCCTTCGACGCGAACGGCCTCTTGCGCCACCCCGCAAGATTCGTGCTCGAGTTCGGAAACGAGCGCACGACCGTCCGGATCGCCTCCAGGACTGGGGAGATTACGATCGACGGCGAACCCCATCCCCCGCACTAGATGGCGGTGGAAAGCCTCCCACCTACGATCCGAGTCAGATCACCAGTCGAGTACTCTCGCCTTCGGCCGCTCCCGCGGGCGCGCTCTCGTCCGCTTCCTCTTCGAGGCTGTCCACCATGCGCTCCGCGGTGGCGATCTCGATCGGCAAGAGAGAGGCCATGCCGACGATCAGGAGGGTGCGGTGGGCTCGCTCGATGTCGCTCTCCAGGATCTCGAGGATGCGCTCCAGATCACCACCGCTCGGGGTCTCGACGGTCTGTAGGCCCAGGTCGTAGTGCACGCGTCCATCCTCATCGATCACCAGCCGCCCGCGGATGCCGGCATTGATCTGCAGTACCTGCTGGTGCAAGTGACGGAAGGCCCCGTGTCGGGGAGCTTGAATTAGGTTGGGGACGATGATGCGTACCCCACCGCGCGGTCCGGGTTGGACGTGGAACACCAGTCCACGCCCGTGGAAGGGACGCACCAGACGCGCGAGCAAGACCTCCTCATCCACGCCGGGGAAGGTTGCCATGCGTACCTCGGATACTCGAGGGCTAGAGTCGAACAGCGCACAGAAGGCTTGGATCAGAGCTTGGGGCGTTTTCATTGTTGTCAGTCGCTTTCGCTTTCCTTTGAGGTGATGGATTTCGGGTCCTAGCGAGCGCTGAGGTAGAGTCGCGCACGCTCGATCTCGGCCGGCGAGATCGGCTCGTGGGCCAGGGCTTCGCTGAGATCCACGGCCAGCCCGTCGGTAGCCAGAATGTGATCGAGGAGGGTGGGCACGCCCGAGGGGGAGATCCTGCGCAGGAGCCCAAGCCCAACGCCGTTCTCGACCCCCTCGAGCAACTCACGCACGCTGTAGTTCAGCTCCAGTGCCTTCGGAATCAGCATCTGGATCCTGCGCGGCTGGGCCCTCGCCTGCAGCAGATCCACCAGGCAGACCTCCACCGCCAGCGCCCTGGGGGAGAGGGGCTCGAGCCCCCAGTTCGCATAGAGCCTGCGCAGGGGAGCGTTTCTTGGGGTCGCCCACCAGGCCCGCTCCGCCTCGGCACGCAGACGCTGCAGTTCGCCGGCCGCATTCGCCTCCCCCGAGCTCGCTCCGAAGAGCAATCCGTAGTGCCTCCCGAGCAGCTCGATCCAGGCCCGGATCCCCACCGCGGAACTCTCCCGGTGGGGATAGTGCTCCAGGAACCACGCTTTGAACTCCCGATCACCGCAGAGCTCAGCCAAGGTCCCCTTGACGGTGACTTCACCGCTTCCCTTCTCCCGGGCCGCGACGACTGAGCGGTTGAGCAGCCGGCAGATGGGCATCGGTTTCCGGCCGGCCCTCCGCGAATCCCGCTCCACGGGGCGCGAAGCTGCGCTGCGGCTGACCGCCTCCGTGGCATGAGAGGGGTAGTGCGCCGCCTGGAAGGCCTCGCTGAGAACCTCCGGGCAGCGGCGCACAGCAGCTTCCAGGAATTCGGAGAGGCCGATCTCGGGGGAGCCGGCGGCGACCGACCAGGCCTTGGCGAGGCCAAAGAGGTGCCGCAGCTCCTTGCCGAGTCCCAGGGCGGAAGTCGAGGCGAGCCCGGGGGCCTTGTCTTGTTTGGGGTGACGCATGGTTTTCGTGGGAAGGGGCCTAGGGGAGGGGTGAGAGGAGGGTCAGCAGGGGTCGGCGCAACATCACTCACCTCCTGACTGGGAAGCGCTGAAGAGAGCCGTCTGCATCCACACCGAAGCGATGTCGAATGAGAGGATCTCGGCGCACCGGTCGAGGGCGGACTCCAGATCCATTCCCGATCGCAGCCACACGTCCATGACGAGGCAGACATCTCCATCGTCGTCGACGAGGACCTTGCACTGGGTCCCCGTGCCGAGCTTGCCGGCCTGAAACCAAGCCGCCACCTCGTCTTCGCAGCGGCCGATATTCCAGACGTTGGGGACGATGAAGTGGAAACCGTCGTGGTCGCCGGCGGGCTGCACGAAAAAGGAGTAGGTATGCCCACCCAGGGCTGTGGGTGCCACGCCGCGCACGGCCACCGCAGGCTCTCCGAGGGCCTGAACATCGTGCACCTTGGCGTTGCGGGCGAGGGCATCGAGCAGTTGGGTGACTTGGATCTTGGTCATGGTGGATTCCTTTCGCTCCACACGGGCAAACGATCCGCCGCCCGGGATTTGTCTCCTCCTGCGGCGGTTTCTCCCCCCGCGTCCCTCTTCTGCGTTCCTTCATCGCAAGAAGCCAATCCTCCGTTGCGGTCCGTTGAGCCCCGTGCCGGCCTATTTGCAGCCGGCCAAGAACATGAATCGAGGACAGCAAGTCATGGATCGACGCTCGGAAGTGATCACCTTCGTTTTCGTCCTAACCCTCTATCTCGGCCTGGCGACCTACGGCGTATACCTCGCCCATGAGCTCACTCTGGCCAAGATGGCCCTGTGCGGCTGAGCGGCATCCACGCCGCGATCGCGCACAACTGGTTGCGTGCGCAACTATCGGAGCTTAGGCTACGCGCATGACCGACCGGGTCGATCGCCTGCGCTCCGCCACGCACCGCTTCCTGCGCGCCTTCGGGGTACTCGAAACCGCCCACACGCCGTGCGGGCTGCCGCTCGCCCTCTCGGACGCCCACGCGCTGCAACATCTCGTCTCCACCAGAGAGAAACCCACGGTCACGGAACTCGGCCGCGTCCTCGGGATCGACAAGAGCAACGCCACGCGCCTGTGTCAGCGGCTCGCGCGACGCGAGCTGGTCGTGCTGACGCCCTGTGATCTCGACGGACGTGCCAAGCGCGTCTCGCTGACGCGGGAGGGCGCGCGTCTCGCGCGGCGCGTCTCGCGTGCGAGCCGAGACCGCTTCGCCCAGCTCCTGGCCGGCATCCCGGCCGCGAAACGCGCTCAAGTCCTCGAATCCCTCGACCTCTTGCACGAAAGCCTCCTCTCATGGACTCCGTCCGACGACTGACACTCCTCACCCTCTTCCTCCTCGCAAGCTGCGCCGCAGCGCCGCCGCGCGAGCAAGCCCCCCCGAGCGAAGCCCGCGTCTGCGCGCTCTGTAAGAAGCCGATCCCCGCGGGGCACGAGGTGACGCTCCAGCAGGAAGGTGTGACGACGTTCTATCGCTGCCCGCACTGCGCCCTCACCGCGCAGGCTTCGCTGCCCGGGCGCTCTGTCCTGCACGCCGAGTCCGCCGTGAACGGAAGCGCGATCCAGGTCGTACACGACGGCGACACCTGGAACGTCGAACCGGTGAGCGCCGTCTTCCTGAGTCTGCCGGAGGCGGCGGGAGAATGCCTCGAGCGGCACAAGGCGTTCACGGATGAAGAAGAGTTCACCGCGTACCTCGGGGAACACCCGCGGTTCCAGGAACTCCATCCCCGGCCGTATGGAATCGAAGAGGTGGCGAGCATCCTGGCGGCCGGACTCCCGCGCGACGACGTGTCCGCCGACCTCCCTCCGACCGCCCCGCACGTGCTGGTGGTCGGGATGCTGACCCATTTGCCGTTCAAGACTGACGTCCTACCCGCGATCGAAGCCGCCATCGATCCCTTGCGCTCCCAGCTCCACGTGCAGTTCGTCGACGCCAGCACCGCTCCCGGGAAGGCGATTCTCGCCGCGCACGGAATCCACGAACACCTCCCCGTCGTCATCTTCGTGAATGATCGCCAAGACTTCGAGCGCGACGGGCGGACGATTCGATTCCGCGGTTTTCCCGGCGCCGACAGCTGGTCGAGCTCGGACCTCGAGAGCGCCCTGCACGCGGCGCTAGCGGGCCACTGAGGCGCGCGCCCGGGCGGGGAGCTTCCTCGCCCGGGAAGGTTCTCCCCTCCGCGTCGATCGACGCCCGCCCCTGCATCGAGGAGTCCGCCCGCATGCTTGGATTCCGAGAGGCCCCCCCATCACCGTGCCAAGTCCGTGGTTGAGATCGAACGCCTCATGGCGAAGCAGGAGCTGTTCCTCACCGAGAATGCGGACGACCCTGACCCCGGGCATTCGCCGCCGCCTGCACGATGGATGCGATCCGTGCGCTCTAGGCCGGGTGCGACGGGCGTGTGCAGGAGTTCGAGCACACCATCTTCGATCCATTCGCGCCACCGGTCGGGAAGATCGCGCTGATGCGCTTTGGCGCGTTCCTCGATGGCCTCTACGGGGAGAAGGGTCGGCGGAGACAAGAAAGTCGACTTTGCTTGCATTCCTCGTCGGCCCTTCTCGTTGACCGTTAGTGAACTTGGTGGCCTTCATGGCCCGCTTGGGGTTACTCGAACGACTTGGCCTGGAGAGGCAGGATCCCGGCATGCTTGGACTTGGCTTGCTTGCTGCTTTGACACTCGCGGGGCTCCCTTTCGAGGGGGCGCAGGATGATGGCTATTGGAATCAGCCCACCGGCAATCCGGAAGGCAACGGCTCGGTGGATGTGGAGCCGATTCTGGTGGCTCCCGTAGAACTCTGGCGGAGCGATGTCGGTGAGCTCGCCTCGGATCCTGTCCTCTGGGGCTCGACGGTTTTCATTGCCACGCAGAAGAGGGATCAGTTCAGCCTCTTGGCACTCGAGGCCGAGACAGGCAGGAAGAGCGCGTCGGCGTTCCTGGGACGACTCGATGACGCCCAGGTACGGCTGGCAGTCTGGCGAAGCACCGTGGTCGTTCTCGACAGGAAGAGGGCGCGGGGCTTCGCCTTCACAGGCAAGAAGCTACGCAAGAGGTGGAGTCTCGAGCTGGAGTCGACGAGCCAGCCGGCGGTGGCTGACGGGATCCTGTATGTCAACGACACGGAGCAACACCTCGTGACCGTCGACCTCGAGCGTGGCAGGCTGATCGGAAGTACCCAAGGGGGCTTGGGGCGCCCCTGTGTCTCGGAGTACTGGGTCCTCACGGGAAAGACCGGTCGGACCTCGGTCGGCGTAGGCTCATGCCTCAAAGGCTTCTTCGTGAGAAAGCCACAGGCGATCAAACGGGGGTACGAGTGGAACTCCGCTCCGCAATCCAGGGAGTTTGGCGTGCGCTTCGATTCGTTCGCTTCCGACACGGAACTCACGATCGCCTACGTTCCGGAAGCTGCGCCCTTCATGAATCTCTTCTACATGCGCGCCGACGACTATGCCGTACTCGCCGAGCCCGGGGGGGGACCCGGGTTTCTCGCTCCCGCCGAGGGGCGGCCTGTTGCCTACCAGGGCAGCTTCTATACCTTCGGCCCCGGGGGGATCAAACGCATCGGGTGGGACGGAAAGCAGTACACCCTGATGAAGGGCTCCAGCCTCCCACCCGACGCGCACCTCGGACCGCTCTCCCGGACCGGCAAGGTGGTCTACTCGGGGAACCTCGCCTTCGACCTCGAGCGCAGACGCCTGATCTGGCTCAAGGCGGACATGCCCCTTGGGGGCCCGCTGATTCCTTTCGGCGATGGCCGCGGCCTGCGCCGAACCGAAGACAACGAGCTGGTTGCCTTCGGCGCTCCAGGCGGAGTCGCAGAGGACGCCGCAGCGTCGCCGGCCCCCCTCCTCGCCGCCCGTCCCGATCAGGGCAGTGGTCTTTTGCTCGCCACCGGAAAGGTTCTCTTGGGTTCGGTCGAGACCCTCGCCACCGGCGATCTCCAACTGACGACATCCGGCGTGCGGCGCATATTCGAGCCTTCCTCCGTGGCCCTCGTGCTCGGCACCGGTCCCGAGGACTCCGAGCGGCTCGGAGATGAGTATCCGGTCTGGCAAGCGTGGCGGCGCGCATTGGATAGGGAACTCGCCGAAGAGCTCGCGGAAGAGTTTGCCGCCTACGAGCGGGCCAAGCTCGCTGGAGAGTGCGCCCGCTTACTTCCGGAGCTCGAAGTGCTGGGTCCCGACCGCGCAAGAGACTTCACGCGCCGGGCCGCCAACTTGCAGAAGAGTCGTGCCAGCAACGCGGGACTCAAGCGGGACAGGATCGGCCGCCTCGAACTGACCGCCCGCGAACACGGCGCGGCCCAGCTCGTGGTAGCTGCGCGCTGGTGCCTCGACCGAGGGTTGAGCGAGGCCGCTACCCTGCTGGTGCTGGATGCTCAAGAGAGCGTGCAGAAGGCAGCGGACTTGCACGCCGCCTTCCACTTCCAGACCGCGCATCCCCCGGCCGCACCCGATCCGCTCGATCTGCCCGATGAGCTCTCCCTCGATGCGCTGGCCCCTGCAAGCTTCCCCTTTACGGGCGAAGAACGCGGAGAGCTCTGGGGTCGATGGGCCCGCGAGATCACTCCCGCCCGAGCCCACTTCATCACAAGCGATGATCCCGACTTCCCGACCAACCTCAAGACCCCGTGGACAGAGAACTCGATCGTCCTCAGGACCCCCAACCTGGTCTTTGTCTCGCGCTGCCTCGACGCCTCTATCGTAGGCCCCGTGCTGCGCAATGGTGAGGGCGGCATCGAACAGCTCACCACCCTGTTCGGTCTCGACGACTCCCAGGCCCCACCCCTCCAGGTGCGCCTGCACAGAAACCGCAGCGATTACCTCGCGGAGGGCTTGCGGACGGCCGGGGTGCCTAGATGGTCGCTTGGCTACTACTGCTCAGGCGATCGCGTCAGTCGCTTCTATGTACCCGGGGAGGGTGAGCCGACGAATCCGACCCGGATCGAGCAGACCCTCTGGCAGGTCGTCGTGCACGAGCTCACCCATCAGTTCGTCTCGGAGCGCACAGGCTTCCACGAGCGTTCGTCCCCCACCGAACCCGGCCACTGGGTGGTCGAGGGCTTTGCGCGCTTTATCGAGCACCAATCCGTCGAGCTCGGCCGCACGGGCCGCGGGCTGACCGATCCCACGGTCCTCTCGGTCGACCTGACCGCCCAGTTGGCCAAGATCGGCGCTTTGATCCCCCTCGAGCGGCTCCTCGCCACGGATGCCGTCGGCTTCGCTCTGCTCGACAACCAGCCCAGGGTGGAGGTCCGGCCGCAATACTCCATGGGCACCTATCCCATGGCTGAGCTCTCGATCTACTACGCAGAGGCGGGCGCACTGTGCTTTTTCATCGCCAACCGCTGCGGCCCCAAGGGCCGGGACCGGCTCCTGGCCTACCTCCGCGCCCGCTACGAAGGCCGCCTGCCCAAGGACCACTGGACTATACTCGGTTTCAAGAGCATCGCCGAGCTCGACACCGCCTTCCGCGCCTTCCTAGCGGACCCGCGAGGCACTCCAGCCAGCTCAGCCCGCTAGCCGCGAGCGGCTGGTCGTGACCCCCTCTCGTCGGCACGATTCGCGGGCAGCGAACAGGACGGGAAGGGGCGGCGAATCAGCATCGTTGGCGACAAGTTCCCGGCCGCGCTGCGTTGAGTTGGGTGCCGGTCCACTCGGGACCGGATCATCCCAATGGGAGGAATACATGCAGCGTCGTTCGGCATTCCACTCCTTCGTCTTCGTCATCGCGCTCTACCTGGGCCTCGCGGCCTACGGAATGGGCCTCGCTTTCGTGATCGCCCGGGCCAAGGAAGCCCTGGAGGCCTAAGCGCCTCCTTCCATTCCGGGATCTTCCCGAGGTTTCGGAACAAACCGGGGACAGCCCTTCGTTCCCCCCCTTGGAGCGCAAGCCCCGCTCCTGACCCACTCCTTCCTTGCCCCACTGTGACCATGAAGATGCGACTCTCCCCTACCCTTGCCCACGCGATCGAGCTTCTGCTCGGAACCACGGTCCTGGCTTCCTTGGCGGCTGCGCATGCAGCAGCCCCAGGCCAAGAGCCCATCGACGGTGACGTCCAGAGGGGCGTCGCCGTCGATCCCTCCGGCTGGGAACTCGACCTGGACCAGACGGCCCAGCTCTTGGAACAGACCCTGTCCGGCTACCACTCGATCCTCGAGGGTTTCGCCCTCGGGGCACGCGAGATCAACGACCTGGCCGAACGCACTCGGCGCGACCCCAGTCCGGAGAGCCGCACCCAGGCACGCCTGGCGGCGGCACGGGCAGTCCAGGAGATCCGGGCGCGCGCCGATGCCTTCGTCAGGCAGTGTCAGTCCTTCTCGACCTCCATCGAGAGCGAACTCGACCACGCCGGTGAGGAGATCGAGCGCCTGCGCGAGGAGCAGAGCGGCCTAGCCGACCGGCTGGCCGACATGGCCGGCGAAATCGACGCCCTCGATGCCGAATCGGCGCACATGGTTTCCGAGGCCAAGCGGGACGGCATCCTCGACGACCCCGAGCGCGCCGCTCTCTTCGAACAGTACCGCCGCTTGAGAGAGGCCCAGTACGCACGGGCCTCCCTGGATGTGGACCTGGACGAGTTGAAGCAGCGCATCGAGCATCGGAGCACCGAGCGCGACCTGCTACGCCAACAGGAGGCCCACGCCTTTGAGATGGTCGTCGAGACGCGCCAGGTTTCCCTAGGACTGCGCCGTGCGTTGCTGCGCCTGGAGAGCAAACTCGAGCGAGACACCCTGGGCGAAGCCACCCGCGAGTTGGCCTCCCTGGTGGACCAGGTCCGCCGCATCCCGCGCGGAATGGAGTCGATCGAGGATGCCATCGACAAGCTCGAGCTATCGGCACCCAAAGGTGAGACCCAGAGCGTTCGCGCCTTGGAAACCCCGAGCTTCGACGCCTGGCTCGCAGGCTACGAACGCGATCAGCACGTCAGCCAGAGGGGAGGCAAGCAGTGATCCGTCTTCCCCAAGCCTTCGCCATCAGTCTGGGTCTGCTCCTGGCCGGCGAGCTTTGTGTCGCTGCCGTGGGCGGCGCCCTCTCCCGGCGTCACCTCACCCCCGCGGCCCAGGCGGCCCCCCTCGCTCCCCGGGCAAGGGTCATCGCC
>JALWOP010000470.1 GCA_027083445.1 Planctomycetota bacterium
GGAGCAGGGAGAGGAGCAGCAGCATGGAACCCAGCCTAGCGCGGAGGTTTTTCGGGGGGGATGGGGAATGGCGCGGGTGCCCCCACGCAGCAAGGGGAGGCCGCGTCGGCGGTCCCTCCGCATCTCTTTTCAGGAGCCTTCAGCATGTACTCTGCCCCCCTTTTCACCCTCGCTGTCTGTGTCGGCCTCCTCGGCGCCTCCCCGGCATCCGCCCAGGAGAGGGGCGCCGTCGCTCGGGAGCGCTTCCTACGCGCCTACTACCTGGAGCGGGAAGAGGGGCAGCGCTCCCAGGCCCTCGAACTCTACCGGGCCGCGGCCCAGGATCCGGACCTCCCCGCGGAACTCCGGGAAAGGGCCGAGGAGCGGGGCAGCGCTCTCTACGAGGACTTGGCCGCGGATGACCTGGCCGCCCTCGTTCCCCTGGAGACCCTGGCCTACGTCGAGCTCGAAGATCCGGCGGCGAGAATCGAGATGCTCCTCGACCAACTCGGACTCCTACGGGGCAGCGTGGGGGCCGAGGATCTGGCCATCAGTCCGCTCCTGCTCGATGCTCTTCTCGGCGTGCGCGGCGTGGCGCTGGCGGTGACCGGGTTCGATCCAAGGGTCGAGAGCGAGCCCCGGGGAGTGGCCATCCTGCACCCGGGCGACATGGATCTCATCCGCGGTCTGGTCGAGACCGCTCTGCCCTTGGGCGGCGAACCCGAGGCGGCGATCGGGGGCTTCGACACCTACGGTATCGACGGCCAGTTGCATGTCACCCTGACCCGGCGGCTCGTGATCGTGAGTCGGCAGAGGGAAGAGATCGAGGGCGTGGTGACGCGTCTCGAGAACGGGGGCAGCGATAGCCTGGCCCGCAACCCGCGCATGGCGCGGACCCTGGCCATGCGCGGAGAGGATCTCCTGTTCTTCTGCCTGAACCCCCAGCCGGTCATGCCGGTGATCGAGGCGGCCATGGAGGAAGAGCTCCGGCGCGACCCCGAGCTCGCAATCCTCTCCAGTCTTCTCGACATCGAGAGCACCCAAGCGATCGGTGGTCGCATCGGCATCGACGAAGAGGGGCTTTCGTTCGACCTGGGACTGGAGTTGGCCGAGGGGCACCAGAACGTGGTCTTCAACCTCCTGCGCATGCCGGAGCTGGGTGAGGAGAGTCTGGCCCTGGTACCCGAGGGCGTCGCCTTCTTCGTAGCGGGGGGAGTGAACGCCTCCGGCTCCATGCCGGGGGGCATTCGCGGCACCGACGGTGAGGCGGTGGTCACCCTGATGGATTTCGGCCGCGAGGTCTTTGCCAACGTGCGTGACGTGGCCGTCTGGTCCCTTCCGAGCACGAGTGTGGTGGGAGGGCGTCCCCTGCCCGACCTGGCCCTCAGCTTCACCTCCGCCGACCCGGAGCGCTCGAAGGCTCTCTGGTCCCTTGCCCTGGGTATCGCCCAGGCGTCCCGCATGGGCGCGCGCGAGGGACACCCCCTGGAGGCGCCCCACATGGGCGCGGAGGGCGGCGGCATACGTGCCTTCGACCTGGGTGAGTTCTCGCTCTACCTGGCGACGTCCGGTGACCGGGTCGTCCTGACCCCGTCCAGGCGGGCCCTCGAAGCCGCTATCGCCGCGGGCAGGGGCAGCCACGTGGGCCGGGACGAGGCCTACCGGAGCATGATTGGGGGACTCGGGGAGGGCACCACCCTGGCGGTGGGAGTCAGCCCCCGTCGCTGTGCCGCCCTGGCCGCGCCCTTCCTGGCACCGGGGGATGGGGCTGAGCTCGAGACCTATGCGGACATTCTCGGGGATTCGGTGCTCTGGGCCGCGTTGACCCACACCGACTCCAGCGCCCACCTGCGCCTGCGCCTGGCGCATCTGCCGCGGGTCGGGCCCCTGGTCGGCGCTTGGGTGCGGCAGAGACGGGGGCTGGGCATGCCGCCCGCGCCTCACTCGCGGGCGGCCATCGTCTCCCAGCCACTCCTGGTGCGCTGACCGGAAGGCGGCGGGAAAGGCCGGCGCCCCGCGGCGGACCCCCTACGGTTTCCCCTGCAAAGGGAAACTGGTAGTGGGTCCGCCTCTGCGCTAGATTGAGACCCGCGAAGTCGCCGGTCGTGGCCGGGCGATCGCGCATCCCCCCACCGCACAACAGGAGTCCATTCCGCGCCATGGAGCCCCGGCTGAATGAAGCACTGACGGATGCCGTCCGTCGTTGGGCTCGCCCGACGACCCCCGAGGAGCTCAAGCAGCGCGGGGTTCAGCGGGTGCGCAGCCTCTCTCTCTCGCGGGTTGCGTCACTGATCGAGAAGGCGGTCAACCGCACCCTGATCGCGCGCACCCTCGGCGAGGCCACCGATGACGTCGGGGAGTTCTCGATTCACGCACGCCAGGAGTTTCTGGCGATGTTGCGTGGGGATGAGGCGAGCCTGCGTGCCAGCGAGGAGGAGGTCGAAGCCAAGGCCCGCGGAGCGCTCGACAAACTCGAGGGCGAACTGGCCCAGCGCCGGGCCCAGGTCGAGCGCCAGCGTGAGGCTCTGGCCCGGGTGGACGGCGAGGTGGGGGATGCGGACGAGCGCCTGGTCGAAAAGCTGCGCAGTCTCTTCGCTGCCTGGGGCAGCAGCCCCGACAACCCGACTCCCCTGGAGCGTGAGGTGATCGAGTTGGCGGTAGCCGAGCTGCGCCGGGAACGGGCTGCCGGCAGTGCGGCGATCCTGGAGCAACAGGCCAAGTCGATCGCGCTGCTCGAGCGACGCATCGCCAAGCTGAACCAACTCCTTGGAGAGACCGAGGCGAAGTTGCAGGCCGCCCGCAAGAGAGCCGAAGGCGACCCGGGTGTGGCGTCGATCTACGACAGTGTCCAGGGCTTGGACGATGAGGATGCGCTTTTCGAGAAGAAGGCTCAGTTGATGGCTTCGATCTTCCAAGCCAACCTGGAGTTGCGCAACGAGTTGGTTGCCGGTTGATTCTTGTTGCGGCCCCATGACGGGGCGCGAGGAGAAGGAGAGTCGCGATGGGATGGGGCAGAACGCTGCTTCTTGGAACCTGGGGTAATCGCCTCGATCTCGACGATGCGGAGCGCAAGGCGGAGAGGTTGCGCAGGAAGCTGCGCCTGAAGGACCGGCAGGATCGCGCGCAGGACGAGCGCTTGGACGCCCTGGAGCAGGAGAACGAGCAGTTGAAGGCCGGCCTGGTCGCCCTCTCCCAGTTGCTCGTCTCCAAGGGGGTGCTGGAACAAGCCGACCTGGAGAACCTGGCCGCCTCCATCGACCTGGATGGAGAGGAGCCGGAGGACGCTGACTAGGCCACCCTTCCCAGCGTTTCTACCGGCCTGTTTCGCGTCTGCCCCTTGGAGCCGTTGCTTGGGCCATGATCTGCGAAACCGAGGGGAGCGGCATGCGAGTTGATTGTTCGGTCGCCGTGCCGAGTATGGACTTCCAAGGGTAATGGGACCGAACTGGGAGCCGATTGCGGATCTGGGTGAGGAGGCGGACAGTCTCGCGAGTCTGGACCTTGCCAGCCTGCGGAAGGTTTGGTGCGAACAAAAAGAGGGTATCGAGCGCGATGGTTTGCTCGCGACCTACACCGAGCAGCTCTGCCGAGATTGGGCGATCGAGACCGGGATTCTCGAGCGGCTCTACACGCTCGACCGTGGTATTGCGACCCTGCTGATCGAGCGGGGTATCGACGCTTCGTTGATCCCGCACGATGCGACCGATCGAGGTTGGCGGTGAGTTCCTCGAAAGCGTCGGTGAACGTGCTTCCGCGTGTCGTCCAAGGAACGGGTTCGTTGTCCAGGCGACCGCACTTCGGGCAGGAGACACGACGCGGCGAGTACTCCAGCAGCACGCAACCGGGCCGAAGTTGGGGATTCGCCAACGGTGGGCAGCCCGCCAGTCGTAGCCCGGTCCGCGGCTACCGCACTCACCGCATCGCGGCTTGCGTCGCGTGGGGGGACGCTGAGCACCAGCGCGCCGTTCTCGACACCCGCTGCGATGACGAACACCTTGCAATACCGAGCAAGCGATGAAAGATCGTGATGGCTCGCGGGGCGTTACTTCCAGAGTTGGGACAGTTCGTTTTCATACCCCCAACTCACCATGGGTGGCCCCGTCGCGCTCGCGATCAGGGGCCACCCGATCGTGTTCAACTCTTGACCCCGTGCGGAAGACGACGGATCGGGTCACGCCGCCACCCACATTAGGTGTAGGAGAGCCCCATTTCATTCCCTTAGTCTGGGATATAGGTCCAGGCGTCACTGTGAAGGACATAATCATTCCAGGCCGCTCGGTTTCCGGCCATCTGATCCACCATGTGCCAGCCATCCGAGCCGTCACTGTCTGATGGCCCGTTGTAATAGCTTCCCGACCCTTGCAGGCGGAGCCTGGCCGCATGGGCCTCACGGGCCTTCAGGATCAGGGTCACCGCCCTGTCCATGGCTTTTTCCTCGATCAACCGGTCGGTGGGATCTGCGATTTTTCTGGCCTGGTCACGAGGCCAGAGCTTACGACTGGGCGTGAAACCGTAATAGGGCTTGAGGCTGGTATACCTGTCCTCGCGATAGATAATTGGATAAGCCAGCTCCCGGGCCCGTTGTTCGATCATTTCCTCGATGCTGACATCACCGTACTTCTCCAGCCTCGTCCAGCTACTCCTTTCTTGGGCGGCCTTCCTGGCCTTTCGCTCGGCCTCTTGCCGTTCGGCGAGGATATCGCGGTCGTAGGCCGCCCTCCAGTCACGCGCCAAGCGAAGGGCATGGTCGATCGTGGCGGCAGGTAGGGCCAGCGGAAGTGCGGTTTCCCGCGCCTTGCCTGAAAAAACCTCATCGGCCTGGCCGTCGATCAAGATGGCGAACATGGTCGCGGCCAGTTGACCTGGTCCCGACTCCGGCGTTTCGAGTTCCTCGCGCCACCCTTGCACCTGTTCGGCCATCGCCTCCATCGGCTTCGAGGTGAAGGCCAGGTCATTGATCAGGTCGGTCAGGATGCGGTACTCCAGGAAGGACTTGGCCTCGGGAATCGGCAGTTTCGACAGGAGGGAACAGGTGTCGGACAAGCTATACAGGCGCCGGACGCCCGAGAATAAGTAGGAATCCAGTCGCTCGGCATCGGTCGGGATCGCGGCCGCGAGGAAAGCGTCCACCGCCCTGAGCTCGCCATCGGCACACAGGATGAGCACGCCATTCGGATCCTCCGGGTCCACCACCGGCACGACCGCACTGAAGCGGTAGTCCTCGACGATCGGGAAGTGGGGTCGATCCAAGGCTTGATACTGCTTCAGGGCTTCAGATGCCTCGGGAGCCCATTGCGAGAGGGTAAATTGAGACATGATCGTGTCTTCCCTGGCCAGGTCATCCTTGGTCTGCGGGTTGAGGGCCTGAGCGTATTTCGCGGCTTGCTCTCGCTCCGCCATTCGCACCTGTTGCCATTTCTCTTTCGATGGGATTCCCTGCGCCAACGCCCGATCCTCCGGTGGGGCATCCCAGTAGATGTGCCTATACTCCTCGGCCGTGGTGGCGTGGTCAGCCGCTTCCAGGAGGCGCCTCTTGCAGGCATCGGCCTGTGCTTCAGGGCCCCAATCCAGGATCTTGAAGTAGACACCGATCATCCTGTAGCAGGTGTGGAAATCCTTCGACCGGATGGAAGGAAGCGTGACTGCAAGCCATTCTTCGGACTCGACGGAGGCGAGGTCTTCCGCCGCAGCACGCTTGCCGAAATCAGAGGTGTACAAGGAATCGAGCAGGCTGACATGCGCCTTCAGGTGGAAGGTCTCACGAGAGCTTCGCATGGCGCCCTGCGCAACCTGCTGCAGGGCGGCGTCGTCCTCCCCTGGCAAGGGCGCTTCCTCCAAGGCCCACATGTAGCGATCCAAGGTTTGCGTGGCGAGAGACACATCCCGGGACCGGAGCGCCATTCGGTATGCGTGGGCCGCGTCCAGGCGCTCCCGAACCCCCTCCCCGATCGATTCCCAACCCAGGGCCGCAAGGAAAGGCGCCAACCGCTGCGGGTGGTCCAAGCCGACCGTAAAGTCCAGGACCGCCGCTTGCGCCTCGAGGCCACCAAGCCGCTTCACATGGGGCATGACGTCCTTGTAGGCCGCCTTCACCTCTTCGCTGCTTGGATTGACCTGGCCCTGGAGCCGGGCGAGGATTGCCTGGGTGGCGATGGGGATGACGTGGTCCGCATCCTCCGCGAAGTTCATCGCGGTGAGAGCGCTTTTCGCCAAGCGGTCATAGACGGAGGATGGGTCCACCTCCTCCATCGGCAGGATGAAATCCCCTTCACCATCGATGGCGCCCCATCGGCCCTGCTTCGCGACCAAGAGCAGGCCAAGTGGAGTGGGCATGGGGCGCGTCTGCTCCAAACCGTCCACCAGGACTTCCCCCGTCGGCGCAAAGACGGTCCACTGGCCGTCTTTCATGGCCGCAAAGCTTTCTGTCCCGGGATCCCACTCAAAGAGTTCATAGATTCGCTTGCCTCCCTTCCAAAGGCTCCATCCCGTCGCCTCGCGTAGCCGCCAAGCGTCGAAGGACAGGAGGAATTCGCCGTCGGTCGCAAATCGACCGTCGCGACTCGCAAACCCCTTGCGCCCAGTACGGGTCAGGCATTCCCAGCCCGGCACCTCCCAACCCGGAATCCGCTCCACTTGCTGTACACTTTGGAAACCGGGGGGGAAATAGGGCTGCGTCCCTGCCCCCTTGGCGGGATCGGGAGGAAGCAGGAACTGGGAGAAGGTCTCGCGGGCAGTCTCACCGGCGAGGCGTAGCGCCTGTCGTGCGGAAGGCGCGCCCCGGGGAGGCAGCAGATCGAGAAGCGCACCAGCGTTCAGGAGCATGTCCGCCTTCTCCACTTGCCCGGTGGTGAGGGCACGGGTCAATGGGTTTTCGCCCACCCACGCCGCTTCATTGGGATCGGCCCCGGCCTCGAGCAGGGCCGCGACGATTTCCGGTTCAGCGTGGCGAACCGCAGCCAAGAGCGGGGTCACGCGTTCGTACCGCGGTGACCGCTGGACGGGGACCCCGGCAGCCAAGAGCGTCTTCAGGGCGTTTGCCGTCCGTGGGCCAGGGATGGAGCAGAGGTCGACGAGGACGCTCTCCTGGAACTTCGGCGATTTCGGTAGGGGAAGACCGAGCTGGATGAGATCCAACAGGATCCGGCGAGACGCTTGGCCCGGCGACACCCTGGCGGCGTGGCCCGCGATTTCGAGGAGGCCAACTGGCTCGCGGAACTGAAGATCGAAGAAGCAAGAGCCGAGATCGTCAGGGAACTGGCCGAAGCCATCCACTGAGGTCGGGCAAAACCAGTCGTCGACGGCCCCCAGGACGATCTCCTCGGGGATGCCCAAGCGCGCCAAGGCGGGGATCGCCTCGTCGAGCTGGTAAGCCACGGCAGCGATCCATAGGAGACGCTTCTCCTCATCGCTCAGGTCTGCGGGGGCGGGGAAGCCGCCAGCAATCAGGGCGGCGGCCATCGCCGGGTGGTTCGGAGCGGCCAAGGCGCCGCGGATGGGATCTTCGCCGAAGACCTGGCGAGGATCTTCGCCGTGACGGACCATGGCCGCCAGGGCATGCATGGGCGCGTAGCCGGGGGTCCGCTGACGCAGGACATAGTCCATCGGCCGCTTGCCGTCCTGGTCGACGAAGGAGAGGTCGGCGCCGGCCTCGATCAGTTGCAGGGCTTGCTCATCGCCACTGCGGCCGACCAGCCACAGGCCATCTAGGGGGCTCCGCTCCCACCTTGGACTCTCGGCCAGCGCCAGGGCCAAGACGGTGCGGCCGTCCGGACCCTGGGCATTGGGATTGGCGCCCGCCAACAAGAGACCGGCGAAGACTTCTGGGTTCGTCTGCCAGGCACGGAACAGGCAACAGATGTGAGGGGCGAGGAGGCCGTCGACGCCACCGAACTTCCGCGACAGAAGCGGCGCCAAAACTGCGACCTGCTCCCTGTGATAGACCAAGGGTGCTTCCCCCTCAATGCCCGCCATCTTCCTGAGCACCTCTTCGGCATCGCGGGGCTCGACCTGAAAGCCTTCGAACTCCAGGGTGGAGGGAGTCGCCTCCTCCAGCGAAAACTCATAGGAGTAAGCCGCGAGAAAGGCGGAAAAGCCGCGGTCGACGTAGGCCGTCCACTCCTCCTTGCTGAAGGGAGCCCCGGCGGCGAGTAGGGATTGCACCTGTTCGACGTCTCCTTCCAAGGCGGCGCGGAGCACTGCGCCCTTGGAGCCAGTTTCCTGGGGGGAAGGCATGCTCCAGAGGGCTGATGGACAGGACAGGATGGCAAGCAGGACGAGGAGTCTGGGGGCGGGAGTCATGGGAGCCATTGGGATCGCATGGGGTGCCGGAAAGGAAGGCTGGGGGTGGCTGGTACCCTTGGCGGATTCCATTGCTAGTTTACTCTTGTTTGCTCTGAACTCCTCCTATTCTCAATCCGTGTCGGCCTCGCATTGAGATTGAGGATTACGGAGGCGACCACGCTCCACGCCGCCCGTTCCAAGAGGCGGTAGGTGTCAAGATAGTTGTCGCCGGACGTGATCGGTTCGTGCGGCGCCGATCTCCCTTCCGGCATCGGCTCCAGAGTGAAGGGTGAACACCGCCGCGCGGCGCTCGAGGATCTCCACATGCCGTCTACCGTGGCGGTCCGCAGGCGTGACGAAGCGGATCCCGCTGTGGAGGTGCTCGCAGTCGTACCAGTCCACGATGGAGGCGTCCCAGGTGCGGGCCGCCTCGAGCGACTCGGAGGGCTGCGCAACCGGGGTCTACTCGATCGAGATACGCACGATGCCCTGATCCTCTTCAGCCTCGTCGAGGCGCAGCACGCGGCGCGTGATCGTCTCATCGGGGCGGCCCCAGTTGCGCCAGACGGTCGCCAGCACCTTGGTACGCACCGCCGTGCGGCTGGAGTTGTTTGCGAAGTAGTGAACGTAGCTCGTGTAGGTGCCGCTGGGGGCCCTCGGTAGGAGGTAGAGTTCAGGTCCGAACCCCTGGGTGACGTCGCGGGAGAGATGACCGCCGGCGGCCGTATCGGGGTGACGGTAGAAGCAGTGCTCACCCGTCGGTTCGACGATGTGCAGGTCGATGTCGGTGCCGTCGGTGTTCCATTCGATCGCCAACGCGAGATCGATCGGATCGGGACCGATCGTTCGGCTCACTCGATTCCCAAGCTCGGTACTCCAGACAGCCATGGGATCACGCAGCTCCCGGGCGGTAGGACTCCCCAAAAAGTGCAGAGCGTCGAAAGCCGCGATGCGCTCGAAATCCCCGAAACGCGGGTTCCACTCCCCCGAAAGAGCCACCGTGTACCAGATCAGCGCCAGGTCCGCCCGACCCGCACCCTCCGCGCAGCGGGCGAGGGCCAGGTAGGATTGGGGCTCGAAAGGACGCGCTTCGGCGACGCGCAGGTAGAGCCCGTAGGCATGGCCGTAGAGCTTGAAGTCGGTCAACGTCTGGGCCACGTCGCGCATGAAAACCCCATCCCCGGGGTTCAGCTCCACCAGGTTCGAAAGGGCACGCACGGCGTCACCGAGTTCGAGCTCACGCAGCCGACGCGCGACCTCGATCTGGACCTGGTCATAGGCGGGCTCACCGCTAGCGAGGGCCTCGGTGTAGGCCGAGGGTTCCCGTTGCCTCTCGAGACCTCCGTAGCGCAGGGGCTCGGTCTCAAACGCGAAGGAGGAGCGCGGCAACCCGCCCAGAGCGGCGATGAACTCGGGATCCAAGTGCAGGACTGAAGTGGACCGATGGGACCCGTCCGCCCACCCCGGTTCACGGGGAGGATCGCCGACTCCACCCTCCTCCCCGTCTTCGCCGCTCTCCTCCGGGGAGGGAGTGCCCTCGGCGAGGAACTCGCCGGAAGCGAGCACGGGTTCGAGACGCTCCAGAAGAGCCTGCGCCGGATCGTGGAGGACCCTGCCGAGCCTGGCGAGGGCCTCGGCGACGAGGGGAGCGGCTTCCAGCTCGCGAGCACGCTGCGCCTGCTCCTGGGGGAGGAGACCCTGGCGGATGTAGTCCTCCTCGCTCTCGAGCATCAGGAGCGAGGCCGCCTTGCCCGGCACCCGAAAGTGCGTCGCGAAGGCCTCCGCCGCCCCTCGGGTCAGGTGTCCGAACTCCTCGAGCTGTCCCGTGGCGACTTCACCGTAGGCCCGGGAGGCCAGGGTGGTGGAGAGAATACGGTCGATCTTCACCGGCAGAATGCGTCGCCCACCGGGGCCGTCGACCGTCATCTCGAGCACGTCGCCCACACGGGGCATCCCTCGCCCGACCAGGCGCAGGATCTGACCGGGAAAGAAGGCCGTCGGTCGGCCCCGCAGCAAGAGGTCGCGGCAGCCCGGCAGGTTGAGCCCCCCGATGCGCAGGGAAGCGACCCGGTGGGCCACGGCGGCCTGGGGCAGATCCGCCGGCCCGCTCAGGGTGAAGATCGCTCCACCGAGCTCGCGCGCCAACCGGTCGAGAACGCTGCGGTTCGTGCCGCTCTTGCCGGTGGTGTAACCGAAGAGAGCCGCCATGCCGCGGGCCTCCTCCGCCAAGACCCGCTCGTCCGCCTCCCCCCAGGTCGCGGCACCGTCGGAAAGGAGGAAGCAATCCCAAGCGGGACCGTCGTAGAGACCGAGCCAGGTAGGGCGGGCAGCCTCTGCCAGAGCCGCACCCAGATCGGTGGCACCTTCGAGGGAGAGCCCTTCCGCGAAGCGTCGCAGCTCAGCGGCAGCATCCGCCGTGTTGGCGCTGAAACTCGGTCGCCACCAGCGGGGGCTGACATCGAAGAAGAGGACGGCGAACTCGTGCAGGGTGTCGCGATTGCTCTCCAAGATGGACTGCACGAGGTCGAGCCAGGTCTCGAAACTCTCCGCGGAGGAGAGCGAAGTGTCGATACAGAAGACCGCCCGGGAGGCGCCGCCCCCGGCCCCGCTTTCGATGCCGGGAAGGACAGCCGTGTCGATGTCGAGGGCGAAGTAGCCCGTCTCCTCGTCGGAGACGAGAACCGATCCGGCCAGGCCGCTGGTGCGGACCCGGAAATGGCGCGCCTGGGTGAGGGGAAAGAAGTAGCTGCGTCGGTCCCCGTAGGAAGAGGGCGCCGCCTGGGGAGTTACGACCACCTCGGAACCGGCGGGGGCATCGACATGGATGTCGAGGGAGAGGGAGGGCACTTCGTCGGGCCAGTCGAGGTCGAGTACCAGGTCGCCGGGGAGCTGCGGCAGGTGGCTGAGATCGACCTCGTAGCCCACGACGATGCGCTGGGTGGAGTGGGGCGCCAGCGGGAAGACGCGCGCCTGGAAGATCCCGGCCCCCGCCCACTCCATGAGGGCGGGGTCGGCGCGGCGGCGCACGCTGTTGGTGTAGGCGCGGGCGGCCTGGCCGCGCGGCACCAAGCGCGCGGCGCGGGCACCCTTCCAGTGTCCCTCGCGGTCGTGCAGGATCGATTCGGGCAGGGGGCTGCGCGCCAGGCTCTCATCCCTCTGCTGCGCTTCCGACGGGGTCCGCTTCCTCTGCACCTCTTCGCCGAAGGCCAGGTAGTAGGGTTTGGCGCCCTCGGGCAGGCGCAGCTTGAACGTCCCCTCGAGCTGTTCTTCCCGGTCATTCTCGAAAAGGCTGTCGACCAAGACCCTGGCGCGGACACCCTCCACCCAGACGGTCGCCTCGATGCCGAGCAGCGGGAGCGTGTCCTCGTCGCCTACGCTGAGGGTGACGGCATTGGCCTTGGCCGTCGACCTGCGCCAGGTGGAGGGCGACGGGGAGGGATTCCGTCCTCTTTCATCGTCGTCATCGGACCCGCGGCCGGAGGAGCGATCGTCCCGGGAAACCTCGTGCTCGATTTCGTAGGCGACCGAATCCCCGGGGCCCCGATACCCACCTCCCGGGGAGTGGCTCGATTCGCCCGGGGGCTCGATCGATCCACCGTCCAGGCCGGGACGAATCGCCTCGGGTCTGGAACACTGGCAGAAGAGAAGGATGGCCGCCAGGCCGAGGAGAGGCCCGATGGGGGCGAAAAAAGAGGAGGCTCGGGGGATCTTCATCGCAGGGGGAACGCTGCCGCCTCCCCCCTTCTTGGGCGGTGCGAACCGAGTCTTCCTCGGGCCCCGGCAGGGAATCAGCGCTGATAAGCGGGTAACAGGCCCTCGGGAACGGAGAGGACCAGGACGTTGACCGCGGTGGCATAGGCCGAACCAAAGCGATTCTCGACGCGGGTGTCGTCCGGTCCGGAGCGGATGTCGGGCCAAGAACCGTCCGCCAACTGCTCGCGCAGGATGCGCGGCCATTCCGTCGAAGCCCAGCGCCGGAAGATGCGTTCGTCGCGGTGCTGCCAGTAGGTTTGGGCCAGGTACCAGCGCTCGTAGAAAGGGAAGGGGCTGGCTCCACCCGGAGTATCGGCGGAGTGCGCCAACTCGCGGGCGGTGAGCCCCCGCGCCAGATAGGCGTAGCCGTCGTCGATCTGGGGACCGTCGTAGACCCCCAGGGCGTGTAGGGTCGAGAGGCAGGCGGCGGTCAGGGCGATGGAACTGCGCGGCTCCTGGGGTCCGTAGATGAAGCCCCCATCCTCCTCTTGCAGGCGTCCGACGTAGGCCAGGGCGCGATCGATGACCCCGCGATCGACGACGAAGCCTGCGTTGCGGGCGCCGCGCAGGGCCCACAGGAGGCAGACGGTGACCGATCCTTCGGTCAGCTCATAGGGCTGGGGCTCGTAGTACCAGCCGCCGCCGCCGCCCTGAGCGGCCTCGATGCGCCGAATGCCCAGGCGAATGGCGGCCTCGAGCCTCCGGCCGCGGGGGGAGCTGGGCGAGAGGCTGTAGGCCTGGGTGAAGGCGAGTACCGCCAGGCCGTGGCCATGCATGCGCGACTGACGGTCCTCGCTCGCGTGGACGTAGCCCGCATCCTCCTCGCCCTCCGGCGTGACGCGGTCGAGCAGGTAGTCGAGCTCCCGGCAGAGGACCTGCCGATAGGGACCGCGGCGGGGAGTCGTCCCACCGGCCATGAAGGCCAGGGCCGAAAGGGCGGTGACGCCTACCGGAGCGTTGAAGCGGGGGTCGCCGAGGCTCGCGTTGCCGGTGGCGCTGCTCTCCAGGTCCCGTGCGAGCCAGGCCAGTCCCCGTTCGATCGCCTCCCGTGTCGCGTCGCGCCTGCCGGGGGGGGAGTCGTCCCACAGCCCGATGCCTCCCCCGCCGGTCGTGGGGGAGGGCAGGGGATCCTGACCCCGGTCCAGCGCGCAGCGGCTTCCCAGGCCCGTGCCGAATCCGAGACCCGCCCCGAGGACGAGGAGCAGTGCTGCGCTCATGGGGCGCGGCTCATCAGCAGGGGTCAGCGGTCGTTCAACCGGCGGTAGTAGCTCTCGATCCAGTCGCGGTAGCGAGCCGGAATCTTGCCCTGGCCCTCGGCGCGGAAGAGCTCGCGCATACGCAGGGGCAGGTTGCCCCACTGCTCGCGGTCGCTGGAGACCATCAGGGGGTCCTGGGTGGGGTCGGGCGGCGGCGGGCCTCCGACCTGGGCACTCTGGGGTTGGCTGGGCTGCTCCTTACCGCTCTTTGGATCCTTGCCCTGGGGAGGGCTGTCCGGCTCGTTCTCGGATCCCTGGGGCTTGTCTGGAGCCTGTTCCTTTTGGCCTTCCTGCTGCTGGGACTGGGAGGGCTGGTTCGAGTCCTTGTTTCCGGACGACTGACCGTCGCCCAAGGTGCCGCTTCACGTGCCCCCGTTCTGAGCGGCGAGTTCCAGGATGCGGTCGATGTCCTCGAGAACCTGTTCCCCCTCCGCGTGCGAGACCGCCAAGAGGTCGCCGATTCCTCCGCTACCCCCTCCCTTCGGATCGGCTTCACGCAAAAGATCCAGGATGCCGCTCTCGTCCATCTCCTTCAGCTTGCTGGTATCGCCCGCGCCGGCGTCGAGGAGGTAGGAGCCCATGCGCGAGAGTCCACTCTCGACCCGCTGGAAGAGACGCACCATCTCCTTCTCGGGACTGCTGGCGCTCCCCTCGGCCCAGGGGTTGTTGATCGCAGGACGCGGACCCTCCCCGTCGTCCTGGCCGGGCAGGGTCCTGGGGGTCGCAGCCGAGGCCAGGGTCGCGCATCCCAGCGCCAGGGCGGCACCGCTCTTCAGTCTCGTCGTGAGTTTCATCGTCATCCCTTTCATCGGTCCTCGGAGCGGGACTCCTTGGATTCATTCTCCATCCGCTTCTCCGGATGCGCCAGGATCATCTGCTTCTCCGCCACCCAAACCCTCATCCGAACCGTCAGGACCGGGAATGCCGAGCTTCTTGCGGAACGCCGCAAACAGTTCCGTAACACGATTGTGTTGATAGGCCAGGCGGGTCAACTCTTCCAGGAGCAGGGGATCGAGCTCTCCCTGGGGATCCTCGAGTTCGGGATGCAGCTCCCGGAGCTGCCCGATGCGGGCCAGGACCTCTCTTTCGAGTTGAGCGAGGAGGCGCAACTCGGCTGTGTCCGGGACCAGCGGCGGCTTGGGGGGCTTGTTCCCTCCCGGCGGTGGTTGCTGCTCTTGCTGGCGCCGCTGGATCTCGTTGTCCAGGGCCTCCGCCAGCCACTCCAGGGAGGTTTCGACATCTTCCTGCAGGGCTTGCACCCGGTCGTCGGAACGGTAGCCCCCCCCCTGGCCCATCTCCCTGGCGATGCGCGTGAGGTCCGACTCGGTGTTGCGCATCACCTCGGTGAAGACCAGCACCCCCTCCTTCTCGATCGCTGCGCGTAGCACGCCGGCGCGCTGGGCGAGAGTCTCGAACTCGCGCGAGATGTTGCGTAGTCGCACCCGGTCCGCGCGGCTGGGGCGCGTGCGTCCCTCGCGGGCGGTGTCGGCCTCTCTCGTCGCGCGCATCTGCTCCCGCAGGACGGTGAGCATGGCGTCGATCTCCTCGGCCATCTTGAAGAGCAGCTCTTCCTGGCGCAGGTCCTGGTACTGCTCCTCTTCCTCCTTGAGCTGATCCAGAGCGTCGCGGATCTCCTGCTCGGTCTGCTCTTCCTGGCTCTGGGCCTGGTCGAGGTCACCCTGGTCGAGGGACTCCCCCGCCTGCGAAGCACTCTTCGCGGCCTGCTCGAGGTTGGGCTGGGGCAGGGGCGATTCGCGCTCCTCGTTCAGGCGCGCGAGATCGAGTAGGCGCTGCTCGATCTCCTTTTGGAGTTGGGCCAGTTCCCTTGCCTTGGCTCGATCCTCTTCGGTCTTTGGTTCGACCCCCTGATCCGCCTGACGGCTTGCGTTCTCCAGGGATTCGATCGCCTTGCGCTGCTCCTTGGCCGCCTGGGAGCGGCTGCCCGACTGCGCGAGATCTCCTGCGGCGCGCTGCATGGCCTCCTGGGCCTCTTGGAGGCTCTCGCGCACGGAGTCTTGGGCCTCTGCGCCCATCGATCCTTCGGATGCCGACTGGGAGAGTTCCTCCATCTTTTGGGCGAGCTCGGCTTGGGCCTCGGCCAACTTCGCCCGGGCGGAGGCCTCTCCACTCTGGTCGGCGCTCGCCTGCATCACCTTCTCGAGGGCGGAGCGCGCCTCTTCCAAGGCGCTCTGCGCCTGCTTCGAGGCCTGCTCGCCGGCGCTCTGCTCTCCGCCGGCAGCGGCGGCCTCGGCCTCTTCCATGGCTGCGGCTGCGCGCTCGAGGGCGGCAGCGGCCGACCGGGCCGGATCGGGAGCCTTGGCCGCAGCCTGACTCTCGGCGCGCTGGGCCAGCTCCCGGGCGCGCTTGGCCGCGGAGGCCTGGGCGGCCTCCAGGGCCCGGCCGAGCTCCTCCTGGGCGCCCGTCTCCCGGTCGAGGGCTTTCAAGGCCTCTCGGGTCGCCTCCCGCGCCTGGTTTCGGGCCTCGGCCGCCTCCTCGCCATTCCCGGCCTGCTCGGCTCGCCGCTCGGCGGCCTGGGCGGCG
Organism: Planctomycetota bacterium; assembly: GCA_027083445.1. Taxonomy (GTDB): domain Bacteria; phylum Planctomycetota; class UBA1135; order UBA1135; genus JALWOP01. The sequence continues at coordinate 15,810 of JALWOP010000470.1, forward strand.
TCGAGGGCCTGGCGTGCTCGCTGGGCTCCATCTCCCGCGGCCTGCTGCATGCGCGCCCGGGCGGCTTCTCGAGCCGCGGAGGCGTCGGCACGGGCCTGGGCGGCGGCCCGCTCCAAATCGGCTGCACGGGCCTGGGCGGCCTGGGCCGCACTCTCGCGTTCCGCGGCCTCCTTGGCCTGGGCCATCTCACCCGCGCTGGCACTCAAAGCTTGGCTCGCCTGCTCGGCCGCTTCATCACCCGAGGCGCGTGCGGCACGCTCCTCGCGGCGAGCGGCTTCCGACAGGTCGGAGGCGGCCTCGGCGGCCCGTTGCGCCCCCTGGCGCGCTTCATCGGCCGCCGCGCGCAGCTCCTCGGCTGCGCGTTCGAGACGTTCGGCACGGGTCGCTGCCGCCCGTGCCTCCTCCAGGGGTCGGCGCGCCTCCTCGAGTCTCGCGCTCTCCTCCGGAGACCAACGCGCAAACATCTCGCTCGAGACGCGCTGCTCTTCGAGCAGGGCGTCGAGCTGCGAGGCGAGCTCCTCCAGGTCGAACAAGCCGCTCTCCCGCGCCCTGCTTTCGTTCTTGGCGAGCAGCTCACGCTGCTTGTCGAGAGCTTCCAGGATGCCCTGCTCCAGGGACTTCTGGGCGGCGTTCTTGGACTCTTCCCGCAGGGAACTCGTGTTCTCTCCGAGCGACCTCTCCTGGTCGGCGAGTTGGGTCAAGGCGGCGCGGATCTCGCGCAGCTTTTCGAGGTCCTGCTCGATCGTATCGAGGCTCTGGCGATCCATGAGGATCTCGAGCAGCCGCGAGAGGTTTTGGATGATCTGCTCCTGGGTCGCGAGGGCGTTGTTGCGCCGTCCACTCTTGATCTCCTCTCCGGCCGCGTTCATGAGCTCCTCGAGGGTGCGGCCCTGGGCCTCATCCGAGCGCGAATCGAGGTATTCCAGCCCCTGTCGCAGGAGCTCTGCGGCATGCACGCGGCCTTCAGCCTCGAGTCTGCCGGCCAGGGTGCTCATCGTGTCCCGGAGCCTGCGCAGTTGGCGCCGCTGCAGGGCCTGCTCCTCAGCCAGGGATGCCTCCTGGCGGGAGGCGTCGTCCTGGGGATGGGGAGCGGCGCAGAGGCCGATCGAGGTGAAGGCCATGCAGAAGGCCAGGCAGAGGGTCCGAGCGGGCACGTGCAGCTTCATCGATTCTCTTCCTTCTCTGCCAGTTCTCGTGTGCGCTCGATGAGCGCCTTCTGGCGATTCAAGATGTCGCGGGTCAGTGCCAGTACCGACTGGAAGTTGTCCCACTCTCCAAGCTTGACCAAGAGTTCGTCCAGGGTCTCCCGGGCGCGGGCCTGGGCTTCGAGCACACGCTCGAGTGCCTTCCGAGCTTGCGCGGGATCGGTGGCTTCGGCCGCCTCGCGCAGGGCATCCGCGGCCGCAGCCAGGTGTTCCTCGGAGACCTCCAGGGAGAGGCCGAGGATCTCGACCAGGATTCCGGCCAGATCGGCCTTGCCGTAGAGCCCCTCGTGATAGCGCCTGGCCAAGAGGCGCCAAGGCGCGGGCTGGAAGCTCTGATCGAAGTTCTGGGAGAGCTCTGCGTCGACAGCGCTGAGCAGGGCCGAGGCGCGTTCATCGAGCCGGCTGTAGAGCAGCTCCTCGGTCAGGTAGGCCAGGTCTCGGGCCAGGGCACGCGCGTCACCCTGGACCTGACGCAGTCCGCTCTGCATCGAGGCCAGGTCTCCCAGGGCCAGGCCACCCTCGTCTCCCCCGGCCGCGGACAGGAGGTCGCGATGGAGCCGTTCGCGCTTCTCGGCCAGTTGGTAGAGGCGGCGCGCACTCTCACCGGCCCGCGTCAGGTGCTCCTGGAGGTTGCGCAGGAACTGGTCGCCGCTGACGACCCGCAGGCGGATGGGGGAGGAGAGGGTCTCGCCCGGCACCGGCTCGCGGCGATCGGTTGCGCGGACCTGCAGCTCGAACTGCATCCCCTCGCGTACCTTCGAGTCGCCTCCCAGCTCGTCCACCTCCAAGAGCTTGGCGGCAACGCCGACATGCGCTCCGCTTGGGTTCTCCCGCCCAGCTTCCGGCGGGTGCACCTCGAGATCTCCCTCGGAGAGGATCGGTTCACCATCACCGGTAGAGCCGTTGCCGTTCGAGCGAATCTCCCAGTGGATGCCCCCAAGGCCGAAGTCGTCCTGGGCGCGGACCCGCAGGGGGACGGCTCCGCCGGAGACGACGTCCGCATCGACCCGTCCGGGGGCCAAGAGGAAGAGTTCGGGCCGGCGATCCTCGAGCACGGTCAGGGCGTACAGGCCCGGGTCGGGGTTGGAGAGGCCCGTGTCGTCCTGCAGTTGGAAGCTGACCCTCGACGAGACGTCGGCTTTGAGGTCGAAGGCCAGGCCGGCTTGGGATTCGCCTTCCGAGGCTTCTCCGGAGGGCGGGCCGGGAAAGGGCGCGGGCTCCAGGGGGATGACCCGATCCTCGGGAAGCAGTCGTGCCTCTCCCCGGGCCGTCGGGGGATCGGGCAGGAGGTGGACCCGCACCTGCGAGCCGGCCAGGACCTCCACGTCGGGGGCATGCACGACGGAGGGTTCCAGGCCGCTGTAGGTGGGCGGGGTGACGCTCCAAGCGACCCCCGCCACATCGGGCGGTTCGAGGACGATGACCTCCACCCGAGGTCGTCCCTCGGGGTCGTCACCGCCACTCACGTGGAAGCTCGTGTCTGCTTGAATGGAGCGCAGGCGCGTGCGGAAGAGGCGCACGCCCCCGGTGGGGAGGGAGATGGAGCTGCCGTCCGCGAAGTGCAGGAAGACCTCGCGGGGGATGAGTCCCTCCGCGCGGACCAGCACGGGGAGGTCGCTGCCCCGCGCAACGCGTACGGTCAAAAGATCCGGGGAGCTTTGGACCTCGATTCCCGGACTCGTCGCGGGTACCTCGACCACCAGGTGGGTGCGTTGCGGCCAGGGGGTGGAACTGCCGGCGAGGCGAGCGAAGAAGATGCGGGAGAGTTCCGGATGGCCGGCGGCGAGACCCAGACCGAGGGCCAGCGTGAGCACGCCGAGGGAGGCCCGCCGGCGGGGTCCGCGGGGATCGAGCACGCTGCCCGCTCGGGTCCGTGCCGCACGCTCTTCAGCGCGCCTGACGACCCGCTCGACCAGCGGCCGGGTGGATCGGTCCCCGGCCTCCGTGCCAAGATCTTGCCGCGGGAGTTGGAGCGCGCTGATGAAGAGGTCTTCTCCCCCGGGCTCCAGGCGTTCGAAGAGCAGCGCCACCCCCTCCCGGTCGGGCACGCCCCTGAGGGGGCGCAGCCACTCGCGGTAGAGGATCCAAAGCGGCGCGGCCAGGGCGACGAGGCCGTGGATGACCCGGATGCCCAGGGGCAGGTGCAGGGTGTAGTCCGCCAGGGCGGCGAAGAGGAGCCACAGGGAGGCGACGAGCAGCGCCGTGCCGATCCCGTGCAACCACACGCCGCGCACCAGGCCGCGGCGGGCGCGGTCCAGCAGGGCGTCGAGGCGGGGGGAGCGTAGGAGGTCGGTCAACGTTGGAAGATCGGCAGGAAGCAGTAGGGGATCTCGAGGATGAGGCAACCGACGGCGGTGCTGAAGGCCCTGCCTGGGCCCTCGGAGTTACGCCACGAGCCGTCGGGGTCTTGGCGCTCGAGCAGGAAGGCGCGCAGCTTCTGGAAGTAGTTCTGCCAGTCCCGTCCCCCCACGGTGTACATCGCTTGAACGCCGTAGTAGTGGCCGTACCAGAAGAAGTAGTGGCCCCGATCCCCATAGAGGCTGTTGTGGCGATCGAAGTCCCGGTTGAGGTAGTCGATCCCCTTGCGGATCAGATCGTTGGAATAGATGCCGAGCCCGTGGAGGGCCGTCACTCCAGCAGCGGTGAGGGCGAAGGTCGAGCGTGTGTGGGTGTCCTTTTGATAGTGGAAGGTCCCCAGCTCCGAGCGATAGGAAGAGTAGGTCTGGCGCCGGGCGTCGTCGGTGACCGCGCTCTCGACGACGTAGTCGATCGCCCTATCGATCGTGATCTTGGGGACGCGGATGCCGATGTTGCGCGCAGCCCGCAGGGCGATCACCTGGCAGACGACGATCGACATGTCCGACTCCCGCGCCAGCGGCACATAGCGCCAGCCCCCCTCGTCGTTCTGGCACTTGACGATGAAGTCCACCGCGCGCTGCAGGTCGACGCGCACGTCCTCCCGGTGGGTCGTGCCGTAGATCTCCGCCAGGAAGAGCGTGGCGAAGGCATGGCTGTACATGCGCGTTCCGGCGCGCGTGATGTAGCCGTCGTCCTGGACGCAGGAGAGCACATAGCCCAGGGCACGCTCGATCTGGTCACCGTAGCGGCCACGCCCGGGCAGGTTCCCGCTGGCGAGGAAAGCCATTCCCGCCAGGGCGGTAACGCCGACATGTCCACGCTCCTTGGCGGTGACGCGGTAGGTCGTGTTGAGCTTGAAGCCCACGTCCGCGCTCCAGCTACCGTCCTCGTTTTGGTGCTCGGCGAGCCAAGCGAGCCCATGCTCCACCGCCTGTTCCTGTTCCGGTGTGATGCGCACCAGGGAGATGTCGTCACCTGCGGCGAAGCGATCCTGAGCGAACACAGGGAAACCCAGGACTGCGGGAGAGCCGAGAAGGGTGAGGGCGAGCAGTCGTCTCATCGCAGCAGTTCCAGGAGCTTGGAGCGCGCCACCAGGAGGTTGTCCCCACAGGCGGCTAGGGAGAAGGAGCGGCCGGTGACTTCGGGTAGGTCGAGGGTGTCCAGCGTACGCCCACTGGATCGGTCCAGCACGAGGATCTTGGCGGCTCGACGGCGGGATCCCACACGACTGCTCGGGAGGGGGTATCCCAGGGCGACGGCCTCCTGCGATACGGCGGGTCGGGGCAGGTCCGAGGCGGGGGTACGCAGGAACTCGGCCGGCAGTCGGGTCCGCCAGCGCTCACCGTACTCCAGGTGGATCGCCCGGACGGTGAAGCGCGGTTCACTGCGCGTCTGTGGCTCGCAGAGCAGGAAGATGTAGGGCCCGTCGAGGTGAGTGTGTTGATAGGGCTTGATGCCGATAGGCTCCGCGCTCTCGGGGATCTCGGCGATCGGTCGCGTCGCCAGCGCCCCGAGCCGCGTGTCGAGTTCGAAGATGCCGATATGTTGCTCCCCCGAGGAGCTGCCCCGCTCCGGTACGGGCCAGAGGTTCAAGAAGTGTCGGTCGCCGTAGGAGACCATCTCCGAGAGCTCCCGCGGACCACCGGGAAGATCGGAGAGGGATACACGCCAAGCCAGTCGTCCGCTGTCGAGATCGAAGGCCAGGATCTGGTTGGTGCGCCGGTCCTGACCGCGCAGGAAGTAGGGCAGCACGATCCGTCCCCCTTCGATCCAGGCCGCGGCTCGCGTCCGGTAGGGACTGAAGTCGAGTTCGAAGGATGCCTGGGAGCTGCCGGTATAGAGATCGAAAACCTGCGCCGGACTTGCGGTCTTGGGCAGCAGTACGAGTCGGCCTTCGCCCAGGACCGGAAGGTGCTCGAAGCGGTCGTCGAGCAGATCGAAGTGCCAGAGCTCGATTCCCGAGGCGACATCGAGTCCGGTCAGCCGGTAGACATGCACGTTGCCCTTGCTTTGGCCTTGGTCGCTGGCGACGACCAGGACGCCACCCTGCGCGCGCACCGCGACCGGGCGGCCGACCTGGGGCTTCCAGGTCCACAGGGCCTCTCCGGTCTCCCGTGCCAGGGTGACCACGCGGCGCAGGGTGGCGACGTGGATTCGGCCGGCGCTGGTGGTCACTGCCTGGCCGAGATCGGAGGGCAGGGGGTCGCGGCCCAGGCCGGAGCCGGCCTGGCTGGTTTTCCAAAGGAGGGTGGCCTCTTGCCCAGGGGTGCCCCCGGCGAAGGCGCGGAGCTCCGACCCTTGGAAGACCAGTTGCACCGTTCTCACCCCGCCGCTGCCCGTCGAGCCCTGCGCGGGGGGGACTTCGCCCAGCAGGCCGAAATCGTCCAGGGCCGAGTAGCTCTGGGCCGGCTGGAGAGGGGCACGGAAGGTCGGCTGGGAGGCCGAGGCGGCAGGGGGGAGGCTCCAAGCAGCGGCCAACTCCGAGAGGGTGTGCGGGGAGACCCCATCCCCGCCCCTGCCCGTTGCGCCGCCCGCCGGCACGTCGACGACCACATCCCCGCGCTCCGCGGCCAGGGCGCGGGTCAGTCCCGCGCGCAGTTCGAGGTTGCCCTTGGCCCCCAGGAGGTAGGCCAGGCGTGCCAGGTGGGCCAGCTCGCGCTCGGTCGCCTGGGCGGCGGTCCAGTCCCCGGGCAGCTCGAACAGGACGATCGAGGCGACCGTGGCCGCGTCTCCCGCCTCCAAGGCCAGGTCGATGCGCACGTCGTTGGACTCCTCGGCGGCCTGGGAGTGGGGATAGAGCCGCGGGAGCCGCTCGAGTAGAGCCAGGTCCCCCTCGGATCGCGCCCGGGCGAGCAGGGCCCCGGCACGCTCTTCGAATTCAGCGTAGGCCGGAGGCGCACCCCCGGCGAGGATCTTGGCGATGCGCTCCTCGGCCCAGTCCCAAGCGGTGAGGCCCCCGGGCAGGGGGATGTCGGCATAGCGCTCGAGGATGGCGTGCAGATCCGCGAGTTCGCGGCCGTCGTCGCCCAGCTTGCGCCGCCGGCCGTAGCCCTCGGAACGCTCGACGCGAATCCAGAGTCCGATGGGCAGCGAGAGGCTCACCAGGCCGGGACCGGAGCGGACCAGGGAGCTGACTTCGGGTTGCAGGGATCCCTGCCAGCCCTGCGTCCCATCCTCGGTCTCGCGGGTCAGGAAGGGGATGCTCTCCCTGCCGAACTCCCGGTCGAGTTCGTCCGCGACCGAGAGCCACTCCCCGAAGTCTCGCTCGAGGAGGATGGCCTGCTCCTCGAGCAGGGTATCGCGGCGGGCTCCCGCGTCGGGAGCCAGGGGCAGGGCTGCCCGCAGGCGTCCCACGGCCTCGGATGGATCGGCGGCCAGGCGCAGGTTGCGGGCCTCCGCGCGGAGGACCCGGTGCAAGGTCGCAGCCAGGGTCGGGAAGCGTTCGAGCCGTGGGCTCAGTTGATCGCGCGCATCCTCCAGATAGCCGCGGGCGCGCCGATAGTCCCCCGCGAGCATGGCGCTCTGGCCTCGCTTGAAGAGCAGGAGGCTGAGGTCCTCGATGCGTCTGGGGTCATCCGGTGCGGCGGCCAGGGCCGCCCGCGCGCGGCGCAGCATCGCCTCCCACTCGAAGAAACCCATCAAGCCGAAGCTCGAGAGGGTGAACAGGTTGCCCTCGGAGAGGAGCAGGTTGCCCTCGTCGTAGCGCCCCCAGGCCATCTCTTCGGATAGCTGACCCGTGCGCCGGTCGAGTACGGCCAGTCCCTCCAGCCGCGGGACGTAGATATGCCGGTCGCCGATCACGGCCCGGGGCGTCTCCGGTGCGATGCGTTCGGTCGGCTGCGCCGGATAGGCCCATGCGCGTCGTGAGGGGGGGCCTGCCGCCAGGCCGGCCGGGGACTCGAGGGCGACGATACGTCTCCCGCCCAGGTAGACCCGGCGCTCGTCGGCCCCCAGGAGCACATCGACGGCGGCCCGGCGCAGGCCCACGGTCAGGGCCGAGATCTGATCGTGACCCAGCGTCCACAGGACCGCACCCGATTCGAGGTCGATCCCGAGCAGATCGTAGCAGTCGAGCGGAGCCGCGACGACGACGCCGTCGACGACCTTGGGCGGTGCGTTGCGCCACTTGGAGCGCAGGAGACCGTGGGAGTAGTAGCTGCCCGCGGTGAAGACGATCTGGTCGTAGAGGGCATGCCAGAGCGTATCCCCGGTAAACAGGTCGAGGCAGGCCACCGTTCCCAGTTGGGTCTGCACGATGATGCGGTCACCCGAGACGACCACCGGGGGGGCGACGAACTCGGCCATGAGGCGACCGAACATGTTCAGGGGGCGCTGACCGGTCAGGACCGGCGTGTTCCAGATCAGCTCGCCGCTGGAAAGGTCGTAGCAGGCGACGAACAACTCGATGCGCCCACGCAGGCGCGCGGCGGGAACGAGCACACGAGTGCCTTCGATGACGGGCGGGCCGACGATCGTGGTGCGTTCGGCGAAGTCACCCGATTCCCCATCCCAACCGGCGGGAGGGAGGGTATCCCAGAGCGGGTGTCCATCCCGGGCGTCGAAAGCGAAGAGCCGCCTTTCGGGGATGATGCGAATGATCTCGAGCTCGCCGTAGTTGTCCTCGTCCTCGAAAGCGAAGGGCACCTGCAGGGGAGCCACGACGATGCCTCGATCCACTGCCGGATGGATCAGGGAATCCTCGAAGGCGATCGCCTGGGCAAAGCCGTCGATACGGAAGGGACTGACGTCTTGCCAGCCGAGGAAACTCTTGGGCGTACGCCAGAGCAGTTCCCCGGTGAAAGCTCCCACCGCGAAGAGGGCGCGCGAGGTCGAGACGAAGATCGTGTCTCCCGAACGGGCGGGATAGAGGGAGTGCTTGCCCGCGGAACCTGCGAAGGGGTTCTCCGCGAGTTGGGGCAGGTCGAAGCGTCGCGGCCAGGAGTCGGGATCGTGACCCAGGTGGCCCAGCTCGGCTCCGGGTTCGAGCGCCGTGCCTTGCTTTCCGCGCTCGGTCAGTGCGGCCAGCTCTCCCCGGCCCAGGAGATGATCGAGGGCGATCTGGATCCGCGGGCGAGCACTGGCGAGCAGGTCGGGGGCCTGTCCATCCTCCAGGGCTTCCAGCGCCGCGCGCCAGTCGGCGGCCACGCTCGGATCGAGCTCCAACCTCAAGGCCGAGGAGAAGGCGCGACCCCAGGCGGCGATGCCCACCTCGAGGTCCCCCTGCTCGACCTCCAGGTCTCCCAGGGCGAGCCAGGTCCGCACGGCCTGGGGAGTGAGAGGGAAGCGGCGCCCGACCTGGGCCAGGGCCGCCCGATCTCCCCGGGCGAGGGCCGCGTCGAGGGCACGCTGGGCCTGGGCACCGTGGCGCTGGGCGTAGAGGGCACGGGCCTTTGGGGGCAGGGCGGCGAGGGCCTGGGTCGCCCACTGGGCGGCTCCTCCGAAGACCGGCCAGACGCTCTGACCGCGCCCGCGGGGCAGGGGCGGACGGGTGGGGGGCAGGACCTCTCCGCGGTACTCCTCGAGCAGCTCCTGCAGGTCGACCAGCGCCTCGCTCCAGCGCCCGGCGGCGATGTGCTCCCGGGCGCTTTGGACCCGGTCGCGCACGCCGGGGCTGTCGTAGACCTGGAAGGCACGGGGGACCTCCAGCTCCTGATCCTGGGCGGGATCCGCGCCCCCCTGGGCCGCGACGAGAGGCGCGGTCCAGGCCAGGAGGATCGGGATCCAGTCGAGTCGCGGGCGGGTCATGGCTTGGAGGGGGGGCCGGCTGGGGGGCTCCCCGGGTCTACATCCTGACCCATCATCGGATCGGTCGGGTAGTCGGCTAGTGTGGCCGAAGCGGAAACGGCCAGGGATGGGATGGGCGCCCGCCAGGTCCATCTTCTTGGGCTCCAGGAGAGGCCTTTGCACCCCCTCCAGCCGGCAGAACAGGGCTTGGGGCGGCCCGTGGTGCCATGCTCACACCAGCTCACGGCGCTTGCGGAGGATCCATTCGACCGAGAGCAGCCCCAGGGCGACCAGGAGGGTCGTGAGGCTGTCCCAGACATCTTCGAGCTGGGAGGAGATCGGTTCCCGGCGCTCTTCGCCCCCGGGGAACTCCTCCAGGAGGCCTTGCACCCCGGTTACCGGAGCCGCCCGACCGCCGGTAAGCGATGCGACCGAACGCAGCGCGGCGGGGTCGGGCGCGGGATCGGCGGTCTCGCGGGAGGGCAGCACCACTTCGACCTCGGTCGTGGCGACGCGCTCCCCATCGCGCTCGATCCAGGCGCGATAGACGCCGGGGCGCTGGGGCAGGAAGGTACCGCGGAAGACTCCCGGTCGCCCTTCGATGCCCCCCAGGCTGAGCTCTTCGGGGGGGGCTTCCGGGCCCTGGATCCAGATGCTCTGGTCTTCCTCGCTGCTGGGCCGGTAGTCCTCGTCGAGGACGCGAGCCTCCAGGCTGATGCGTTCGTCGAGACCATAGCGGGTCCGGAGGGGCTCCAAGCCGTAGCGCCGATCCCCGCTCCGCAGGCGTCCCAGCGCGAGCCAGCGGATGGCGTTGCGCCAGAAGCGCTCGTGGTAGCGGTGGATATAGCGGTAGCGCCACCGCCAGGTCATGTCATCGGTGGCCAGGAAGAGCGTCCGTCCCGAGGGGTAGTGTCCAATGACGAGGAGTGGGTCGCGTGCCCCGTCGTGGTCGGGATTCGGCTCGGGGTTGCGCAGGAGGACCTGTGCTCCGGGCTTGGCCTTGGCGACGGGGAAGTACCAGTAGTAACCCCGCAGCCCGGTCGGCTCCTCCCAGAGCTCCCGGTTCAGGGCGAGCTCTTCGTGCAGGCGCACGATCTCGTGGGGAGCGGCAGGGTGCTCGAGCAGAGGACGGCGCTCGACCGTCGTGTCGAGGTCGAGGCTCAGGTGCCCGCCCGTTTCGAGCTCGACCGGGAGGAGCTTGGCGAAGTCCGTGCCTACCAGGGCGCGCGGGTTCTCGTACTCCCCGGCGATCACGGCCAGGCCTCCCCCGCGCTTCACGAACTCGATCAGGGCCTGGACGAAGGCTTCGCCCTGGGCCGGATCGGGGGCGACCGCGTAGGGGTTGACGTCCCCCAGGATGACCACGTCGTAGTTGTCGAGCAGCTCCCGCCGATCGGTCGGGACGCGCGTCAGGCGATCGATCCCGCTGGTCGATTCCTGGGGAAAGTCGCTGGTGGCCGACATCAGGAAGATCTGGGCCTGGATGCGCTCGTCTGCCCGCAACAAGAGGTCTTTCAGGAAGCGGTATTCATAGCGCGGATAGCCGTCGACGTAGAGCACGCGGATGCGTTGGCGGGTGACGTGCACGACCACGTCGAGGGCGTTGTCGTCGGTCATGCGCTCGTCCGGTAGGGGCGCCACGCTGACTCGGAAGCGGCGCTCGCTCTGGTCGAGCCCCGACTCACTGCCCGGGGCGACGAGGACGACGCGGTCCCCGACCTCGGAGGGGTGTGCCGCTTCGCTGGTAACCGTACGCGGCTCTCCCCTACGGCCCTCGGGGGGGAGCTCCTCCAGTACGACCTCGACCTCGTCGATGTCACTGGTCCCCTGGGCGCGCACGCGTACGGCGATCGAGACCTGGTCGCCTTCGAGCACACTCGAGGGCGCCTCTACCAGCTCGAGGACCATGTTGCGCTCGGGCCGCGTGTCTCCCACGACCAGCGTGTGAACCGGGGTCCCCGCTGCCCGCGCCGTGCCGGCGGCTTCAAGCAGGTCTCGCCCCCCCGTCGCGCGCCCATCGGAAATCAGCACCACGTCGGTCACGTTCTCCCCGCGATGGGCCCCGAGGGCGGCGAGCAGAGCGTCTCCGGGGTGAGTACCGCGGCCACGCGCCTGCGCTGCCTCGGGGTCGCTCAGCTTGGCTAGGCGCTCGTCGAAGCGATAGAGCTCAGTCTGGTAGCCGCGTCCCTCGAGCTCGGCCCGCAGGGTGTTCAGGGCCCTGCGCGCCAGGTCGAAACGGGAGGCTTCGCCGGGGGGCTTTCCGGCTAGGCGCTGGACGGCTTCGCGCTGGGCGGCATCCCCGCTATAGGCGTCGTGGCGACTCATGCTCGCGGAATCGTCGAGCAGCACGAGAACCTTGGCGGGCTCGACGTTCTCCTGCTGTTCGACTCGCACCGGGCGCATGAGTACCGCCAAGAGGAGCAGGAGGGTGAGGAGGCGCAGGCCGACCAGGACCAGGCGTGTCCGGCGGCCGAGGTCTTCGCGGAAGTAGGCGAGGCTCGCGACCAGGACCGCCCCCGGCACGAGCAGGAAGACGATGACCCACGTAGGGGGAGCGTCGAGCAGCCGCCAGGTCTTGCTCAGGGCCTCGGTCGCCGCCCCGGCGTCTTGAAGTGCAAACCCGATCATGCCCGCATCCTCCGGCGGCTACCGATCCAGGCACCCCAAAGCGACTCGCCGACGAGGAAGAGCAGGCACAGGCCAGCGACCAGGCGCCAGAGTTCACCGCGCGTATCGCGCGCACCAGGGGCCGCGCTCCCCTTGCTACTGCGCTGGAGCAGGGTCAGGGCGGGGTGCAGTGCGGAGAGTTCCGGCGGGCTGAGCCGGTCGATGTCGCCCTCCAGGGGATCGATCTCTACGGCGAAAGGCTCGCTGCGCTCGTCGCCCAGGCCGACGGTGTAGAGGCCGGCGCGTCGGGTGCGCGTGGGAGGGATTTCGGGCAGGCGCCAGCGTCCATCGGGGAGCTCCTCGACGTCACCCTCGATGGCAAAGCGCTCGCCGCTGGGCAGCTCGAGCTCGGTCATGCGGGGGTAGGTGTCGACGGTCAAACGCAGGGGCTCCCCGGGGGCCAGGACCCGCGGCGGCTCGCGGCGTTGGCCGGCGTAGCGCAGCCACTCGTGGACCAGGGGTACGAGGGTGCGCGGGGAGCGCACGATGTCGCTCCACTGGGGATCGAAGGAGCTCGTGTAGAGGAAGACCCGTCCCTGATCGAAGGCACGCTCGATCAGCAGGGGGCTCGTCGCCTCGTCATCGAGACTGGCCAGCACGCGTGCATCGTCCAGGGGCCGGGCATGGACGAAGGCGTACAGGGGCACCTCGGTCAGGAAGGGGCGCCAGGCCTCGTCGGCGAAGAACGAGAGGGCCGGGTGGTGTTCGTCGAAGGTCGCGACCCGGAAGTAGCTCGTCCGCCGAGCGACGCTCACCCTGCGCAGGAGCTCGGCCGGGAGCAGTCCCGAGCCATCGGGGCGGAAGAGGCGTTCGTTGATCTGGGAGAGATCCGCCACCCTCGGACCGAGGGCGATCACCAAGGCGCCACCCGAAGCGACGCGCTCCTCCAGACGGGGAATCGCCGGGGCGGGGATGACCGGGACGCCCGCGAGCAGGATGACGTCATAGTTTCGCAGCTCGGTCTTGGGGTCGAGCAGAGTGTCGGCGGTGACCTCGTCGGCGAGGAAGGGGGCCAGGGGAGCGCCCAGGGCCGCATCCCCTTGCAGGGGCTCGAGCGCCAGCATCAAGAAGCCGACGCCGTCCTTTTCGAGATCATCGGCGGGTGAGCCGTTGACGACCAGGACCCGCACCGGCGGAGGGGCGAAGATCACGCTGGCGCGCGTGTCGTCCACGGCCAGCTTGTCCCCGTCTAAGGCCGCGAGGAGGGCGTGGGCGCCGGGGCTGGTGAAGGTGACGGTGAAGACCGCCTCGGCGTTGCCGTCGGCGGGGATGTCGATGCGACGAATCGGCAGGCGGTTGCCGTCGACGCTGAGGGAGACCCGCTCGGCGGGTCTGGGGGAGGGGCCGTGATTGGTGATCCGTACGGCGATTTCGATCGGAGCACCGAGGGTCGCTCCGCCCTCGGCGGGGGTGATGGCGCTGAGCGTGAGGTTCGAAGGCCGCCCGGAGCTCCCGCCCACGTCTTCGACCACGACCTTGACGTCGAGTTCGGCCAGGGCGTCGAGCTCCCGCTGGATCGGCCCGGGTCCCTCCTCGCTCTCCGCCGCGGGAGGGATGAAGCTCGAACGCTGCAGGTCGGAGAGCAGGCGCACCTCGATCGCACTGCGTCCCAGCTCGCCGGCCTCTTCCACCGCGAGGGAGGCCACCTCCGCGAGGGTCGCCCCCAGATCGAGGCGTTCGTCGGTCGGCTCCTCGAAGGTCGCGAGCAGGGAGAGGGCTTTTTCGGGGGCCTGCCATCCCAGGAGACGGGGGTGCGCTCCGGCCAGGATGAGTTGGACGCGGTCGCCCCGCCCGCCGTCGAGGTCATCGACGATCTCGGTCGCCCGGCGCACCGCGCGCTCGAAGAGGGTTTCGATCTCTTCTCGGTAGCCCATCGAAGCCGAGGCATCGACGATCAGCACCATGTCCCGGCGCCGTTCGGTCAGGGGGGCCAGGGCTCCGCCGCCACGGGCATAAGGGCGTGCTATCGCCAGGGCCAGGAGGGCGACGGCGCCCATGCGCAGCAAGAGAAGCAGGAGGTTTTCGAGCTGCACGCGCCGCCGGGTCCGCCGATAGGCGGCGAGCACGAAGCGCATCGCTGCCCAGGGCATGGGGCGGTAGCGCCGCCGGTTGAGCAGGTGAATGATCAGCGGCACCGCCGCGAGCAGGGCGCCCAGGGCCAGGGCGGGATGCAGGAAACCTTCCAGCATCAGCGCGCTCCTCCGCGACTGCGAGCGCTGCGGCGTGCGAGGTAGGCGGCCAGCAGCGCGTCGAGGGGCTCATCCGTGCGCAGGAGCACGTAGTCGATCGAGAGGCTGGTCGCTTGGCGCGCAAGGGCGCGATTGTGGGCCCGGATCTCTTCGAGGTAAGCCTCACGGATCGCCTTGGGATCCACCTTGTGGGTACCGCTGCCCTCGAGCCCCTCCAGTCGAACCAGGCTGTCCAGTTCGAAGGAGAGTTCGAGGGGATCGAGGACCTGGAAGAGGATCGGTTCGTGTCCGCCGTAGACCAGGCGCTTGAGACCGTCGCCGATACTCTCGAGGTCGTCGAAGAAGTCCGAGAAGATCGCGCTGATCCCGCGTCGGCGCAGGCGTGAAGCGAGCCAGGAGAGCACCTCACCGACGTGGGTTTCGCCCTGGGGCTCGGCCTCCTCGAGGGTGCGCAGGATGGCGACCTCCTGGGGGGTTCCGTTACCCGGGGGGACCTTGGCGCGTTCGCTTGCGTCGAAGACGACCAGGCCTGCCGTGTCCCGCTGTCCCAGGATCAGGTGGGAGAGGGCCGCGGCGCCCCAGCGTGCATAGTCGAGCTTGGTGTGGGCGAGGGAGCCGAAGCCCATCGATTCGCTGGCATCGAGCAGGATGTTGCACGAGAGGTTGGTCTCCTCGATGTACTCCTTGACGACCAGTCGCTCCGAGCGCGCGAAGACACGCCAGTCGATCGCGCGCAGCTCGTCGCCGGGGGAGTAGGGGCGGTGCTGGGCGAACTCGACCGAACTCCCGCGGTGGGGGGAGCGGTGGTGTCCGGCCATGAATCCCTCGACCACCCGCCGCGCGACGACGGAGAGGTGGCTCAGGCGGTCGAGGACCTTGGGGTCGAGGCCTGCGTAACGAGCGGACATGCGCGCGGATCAGCCGCGGGCCGCCGGGGAGACGCCGGGCACACCGGCGGCCACTCCGTCGCCCAGTCGCACCTCGTCCAGGAGGCGGTCGATGACCTGGTCCGAGTCGATGCCTTCGGCTTGAGCGGTGAAGTTGGTGACGATGCGGTGGCGCAGGACGGGGTGGGCGATGGCGCGCACGTCCTCGCTGGCCACCGAGTCGCGACCCGCGAGGGCGGCGTGGGCCTTGGCCCCCAGGATCAGGTACTGGCTCGCCCGCGGACCGGCACCCCAGGTGACCCATTCGCGAATGAAATCGAGGGGAGTGTCGGAGCGCACACGGGTGGCCCGCGAGAGGGCCAGGGCGTAGTCGTAGATCGCGTCGGGGACGGGGACTTCGCGTACGGTGGCCTGCAGGGAGGCGAGTTCGTCGGCGCTGACCACGCTGCCGACCTCGGCGGTCTGGGTACCGGTCGTGCGCTCGAGGATCGCGCGCTCCTCCTCGGCGCTGGGGTAGCCCACTTGAACCATGAACATGAAGCGATCGAGCTGGGCTTCGGGCAGGGGGTAGGTGCCTTCCTGTTCGATCGGGTTCTGGGTCGCCAGGACGAAGAAGGGGTCGGGCAGGGGGTGGGCCTCTCCCCCTGCGGTCACCTGGCGCTCGACCATCGCCTCGAGCAGGGCCGCCTGGGTCTTGGGTGGTGTGCGGTTGATCTCGTCCGCGAGCAGGACGTTGGTGAAGATCGGCCCCGGAGCGAAGCGAAAGGAGCGCGCGGAGGTCTCGGGGTCGATGTGCAAGAGTTCCGTACCGGTGATGTCCGAGGGCATCAGGTCGGGCGTGAACTGGATGCGGGCGAAGCCGAGCTCCATCGTCCGAGCCAGGCTGGAAATCATCAGGGTCTTGGCCAGGCCAGGGACCCCGACCAGGAGGCAGTGCCCCCGGGTGAGGATGGCCAGGAGGAGCTGGTCGATGACCTCGTCTTGACCGACGATGACGCGGGCGAGCTCCTGCTTCATCCGGCCGTGGACTTCGCGGAGGCGCTCCAGGGAGCCTTCGGGCATATCGATAGGTGGGTAGGGCTGCGGAAAAGGTGGAAGGGGGGCTCGCGGGGATCTTTGGGGTCCGGGCCCCCTTCCCTGGCGGTTCCCCCCCGCGATGGCAGGGGCCGGACCCAATCTACAACGCCCCTAGGCGCCCCCCCAGGGGTGGTCTCGCTTTATACCCGTCCGTTGCTTACGGATTCGGGGGGGAGGCGCTGGGGGCGCGCAGCGGCGGGCACGGGTCGCCGCAGGCTTCACCGTTCTCGCCCCGGCTCGCTCCACGCCCGCGGGGCTGGGGCTCGAGAACCCCTCGAGCGGGGTCCGCGGCGAGCCTCGAGGGGCCCTGGCGGGCGTCCGGCAGGGGTGAAACGCCGTTTCAGCAGGGGGACCGCTCAGCAGGGGAGCGCGGAGCTGCATCGCAGCCCCAGCGGAGAGGTGGCGGAGTTCGCTCGTAGGCCCGCTGGAGTAGCAGCAGTGGGGTCCCCACCGACCCGTGTCGGGGGGACCCCGAGCTTCACTCCTCCACTCCCTAGGGAGTGTCGAGTGGGGACGACTCGGACCTAGGGGTCGGTCCGTGGGGGGCCTGCCAGAAACCCCTGGGTCGTCCCGTGGTTCCCCCATTGCCGGGCGCACCTTCGGGGCGCGCCCGGAACGGGGGCTTCTCTCGGTTCTCTATCTACCTGGACTGCCCTGCTCGGGTGGGGTTGCAGTCCTCTCGAAGAAAACCCGAGCTATTCCGCGGCGACGATCCAGAGGGTGTCGCGCCCCACGACCAGGATGCGGTCTCCGATGGCGTAGAGGCTGCCACCGCGACCCGCATCGAGGTCCGGCAGGTCCAGGGAAGCGAGCAGCCGATCCTCGCGGGTGTGGTCCATGAGGTAGAGCGCGCGGTTGCTGGCGAACAGGATGCGCTCGGCAGAGGCCAGGGCCGTGCCGGCGAAGCGTTCGTCCTCGCCCAGGTAGAGGGAGCTGCGTGGGTCTCGATGGGGACGGATCGTACGCAGGGCGAAGTGGCGCCCGTCGCGACCGAGGAAGAGCAGCTCCTCGCCTGCGCCGCCGATCGGGTCGAGGCGACTTCCCCGGGGCAGGGGGGGAAGCAGGAAGAGTCCCCCGGGTGAGGCCGGGCCCCGGCGCAGGGCGTAGAGATAGCTCGAGTCGAAAGGCGCGACGAGGAAGCCTGCTCCAAGGCTCAGTTCGACGGGGAGCGCAGGTCTGGATCCGGGCCAGCCCTCCTCCAGGGGATCCCGGCGCTGATTGGCCAGGCCCCAAAGCCAGCGGCCCCCGGGGATCTCGAAGGCGCAGACCAGCCCGACGTTGGTGCCCACGATCAAGACCCCATCCAGCAGCGAGAGGGGCATCCCGGAGGTCGGCACGTCGCTCGTGACTCCATTGCGTCCCCCCAGGTCGCGGCGCAGGTCGGCGCTGCGCGTCAAGAGGCGTGACCAGAGCGCCCGGCCGGTCTCGAGGTCGAGGGCGAGCAGGTGCAGGGTTCCTCCGCGCGCCTCCCCCTGGGCCGTCGGGTCGACCAGGACCCGTGCTTGGACGTAGACCTTCCCGTCGGCGACGACGGGGCCTGGCTGGAACTCGATGTGGCCCGCGAGCCCCGTGGCCTCTGCGCAGGGGAGCTTGGGACGGCCCGGGGCGAGCAGTCCCTGGTCGGCGAGGTCCCAGGCGAGCTCGGCCTCTCCCGGCTTCCCCGGAAGCAGGCAGACCAGGTGGTTGCCCCGCGCCGGGAGCTGTGAGCTGCCCACCGTGCGTCCGGGGATTCCCCGGCCGACGACGAGCACGACGCGGCCGTTTTCCCCCGCCGGTCGCAGGGGCCAGCCCCCCGCCGAGGGGTAGACGTAGGGCACGACGCGGGGCAGGTCGAGGAACTCCGCCAGGTCGAGGCGGGCGATCGGGCCGCTGCGGCGTCCGGCGAGGACCTCCCCGTCGAACCAGATCAAGCCCCGGGGCGTCTGGATGGCGGCCCCTCCGAGGGGGAGGGCGAGGGCTCCGGGATCGACCGTGCGACCGAGGGGCAGGGGGCGTGGCGGGCGGCCGATGACCCTGTCGGTTTCGAGCCGCAGGGCCTGCACCAGGCGCAGGCTCACGGCCCGACGCCAAGGGGCGGGGGGGGGAGCGGGTCGCAGGAGGGTGATCGTCTCCCGCCGCAGCTTCAGCGCACGCTCGAAGGGGCCGTCGAAGATCTCCTCGCCGACCCGGAGATGTCTCTCGCAGCGCTCGAGCCAGGTCCGCGCGGCCGCCGTCTCCCCCCGTTCGAGGGCCCCGTCCGCCAGGCGCAGGGCTGCCAGGGCGGCGGCGCGCGTCCCCGGCCACTCCCATTCGACTCGCCGCGCGGTCTCTTCGCCGGAGGGGTCGGCAGCCAGCTCCGCCGCCGCGAGGCCGCCGAAGCGGTCGTTCCAAGCTCGGCGGCCTTCGGGCTCCAGCGCGAGCAGTCTCGCCAGAACGCTGACCGCCACCCCTTCGACGCGCCTCTTGCCGGTTGCAC
>JALWOP010000471.1 GCA_027083445.1 Planctomycetota bacterium
GACTCCAACGTCGCGGGCTCCCCGAGGTCGCTGCGGCCGACCGGTAGGTGACGCGAGCAGCGCCTGTCGGCCGCCGCTGATGCGGCGCGTTCGAGGCAAACGAGCGACTCCGGAGTCCGGCGGCGACCCCACTTTTCTCACGGTCGCGCGCCCGGAGAACCGACATGGGACACATACGTGACCGGATGGATGCCGACCTGAGACTGGCCGGCCTCGCGGAGTCGACTCGCATTCGCTACATCAGCTGCGCGAGCCGATTCGTCAAGCACTTCATGCGACCGCCACAGCACATGGGCGAGAACGAGATCCGGCAGTACATGCTGCACCTCACCGACGAACGCAAACTCTCCGTGGGCTGCAGGCTTCAGTACCTCGGGGCGATCAAGTTCCTCTACAAGGTGACCCTGAAGCGCCCAGAGGAGGTCGAAGCGATCCCGTGGCCGCGGCGGAAGCGGCGCGACCCCATCGTGCCTACGCGCGGGGAGGTCCAGAAGCTCCTCGACATCACGACCGACCTGTTCTGGCGGTCGTTCTTCCTCACGGCCTACGCCGCGGGGCTGCGCCGCATGGAGGTCGTCGCCCTACGCGCCGAGCACATCGACAGCCAGGCCGGTCTCATCCGCGTCGAGCACGGCAAGGGCGACAAGGCCCGCCAGGTCCGACTCGACCCCCAACTCCTCACGGCGCTTCGCGGTCACTGGCGACACCACCACCTGCCCGGGCCGTGGTTGTTCCCGGCGCCGGACCGGCGGGCAGGATGGAGGGACCAGCCCATCACCCGGTCCGCAGCGAGCGCTGCGTTCCGCCGGTATGCCGATGCCGCCGGATTGAGGAAGACGCTACACCTTCACAGCCTCCGCCACGCATACGCCACCCACCTCCTCGAAGACGGTGTGGACCTGCGCAAGCTCCAGGTCCTCCTCGGGCACCGACGCATCGAGACCACCGCCCAGTACACCCGCGTCCGCACCGACTCGATCCGGGCGACGCCGACCCTGCTCGGGAAGCTGCGCCTGTAGCCGATGGCGCCAGACTGCCCGGCGGCGTCGGGCGGCAGCGCTACGTCGACTGGCCTGGCGGACCTCTTCCGCCGGTTCGGACCGTCGTACCTGCGCACTCACGTGCTGAGCCCCGAACAGGCTCGCGTCCTACGCCACATCATCGACTGCCGCACGCCCGCCATGGGCGGGCATGCGCACTCGTGCGACTCCTGCGGACACGCCTGGCACGCCTACAACTCCTGCCGCGACCGGCACTGTCCGGTCTGCCAGGGCATCCAGCAACGCCGGTGGATCGAGAAGCGCGAGCGGCGCCTGGTGCCGACCCACCACTTCCACGTCGTGTTCACCGAGCCCGAAGCGCTGCGACCCCTGAACCTCGCGAACCGCCAGGCGCTCTACAGCCTGCTGTTCCGGGCAGCGCGCGACACCCTACTCGAGCTCGCCCGCGACCGCTGGGATGCCCTGCCTGGGATCACGGCAGTGCTCCACACCTGGACACGCCAGATGGCCTACCACCCACACCTGCACTGCATTGTGACGGGCGGCGGACTGACCGACGACGACGGCTGGGTGGCGAGCAAGAAGACGTTCCTGTTTCCGGTGAAGGTGATGGGCGCGCTGTTTCGGGGGAAGTTCCTCGCTGGGCTCAGGGACCTCTTCGATGCCGGTGAGCTGCGGTTCGTTGGGACCTCTGCCGAGCTCGCGCACCCCATCGCCTTCGAGGCCCTGCTCGCCGACCTCCGCCGCCAGTCCTGGGTCGTCTACGCCAAGGAGCCCTTCGGCTCGACCCACCACCTCGTGCGCTACCTCGGGCTGTACACTCACCGGGTCGCCATCTCCAACGCCCGCCTCCTGTCGGCCCGCGACGACGCCATCGTGTTCTCGACCCGCAAGGGGCAGGCCAACTGCCGGCTCCCGCCCGACGAGTTCCTGCGGCGATTCCTCCTGCACACGCTGCCGAAGGGGTTCAACAAGATCCGCCACTACGGGCTGTATGCCGCGTCGAACGTCCGCCGGCGGCTCGCGCTGGCCCAGGACCTCGCGCGCGGAGCCCGCCGACCGGCCGCCTCCGAGCCCGACCCGCGCCCGGCGCGCAAGGGCCACTGCCCTGCGTGCGGCTATTGGCCGCTTCGCTCCCTTCGCCTCCCCCCCAAACGAGGTCCACCGTGACGCCAAAACCCCGGTCTTTCACAGCCCAACCCAAGACCACCGCATCGCACGGCACGCACCCGTGCGCCTCGAATCTACGGTCCCACACGCCGGACCCCTCCCTGGTTCCTGTCTCCGGGTCACCCACCTGTACTAGAGAGCGGGGTCGGACCCAAGCCGAACCCCCATAGACCCTGTAAGGGGCGAACGCCGTGCCACGCGGCCTCGTCCAAGCGGGCATCAGCGCACCTGCCACCGTCTCAAGACCCCGCTAGGGCCTCAGTCGGCGCACTCATGCCCTTGATCTTCCGTGCACGGGTGATGCCGACAACCCGACGCCGGATGGCGGAAGCTGAATCCTCCGCAGCGTACAGAAGTACGGGTCCGCGCTGGACTACAGG
>JALWOP010000472.1 GCA_027083445.1 Planctomycetota bacterium
CCCCTACGAGCCCCCCCCCGCATTCGACCGGCGTTACTACCCTGCCGATCGCAACCCCTTCGACCCAAGCGGGACGCCCATCCCCGCTCGCAAGGGCTCGATTCCCGAGGCCTACTGGGGCAAGCTGACCGACGTCGAGTTTCCCAAGGCGCAGTACCGCGCCGAGGTGAGCTATGTCGACGCCACCCTGGCCCCGCTCTTGGAGCGGCCACGGGTCGCCTCCGGCCTGGTCGCCTTCACCGCCGACCACGGGGAGATCCTCGAGAAGAGGGGCTCGTACTTCAATCACGGCGAGCTCTTCCCCGACACCCTGCACGTCCCCCTGATCTTGGCCGGTGCGCGCCTGCCTGAGTCGTTCCACGCCCGGCGCACGGCGCTGGGGGCCAGGGTGCTCGATGTGGGACGCACCCTCCTGGACCTCTCGGGGCTCGGTGGAGAGGATTTTCCCGGCAACAACCTCCTGGCCGCCGTCGAAGCGCAGGCCCAGGTCCCCCTCTTCTCCCTCTCCGCCCACGGACTGAGCGCTTCGGTCGAGAAGGACGGCTGGTTCTTGCTCTTCCACCTGCGGGACCACCAGGGCACCCTGGCCGAGCCCCGCCACAAGGGACAAATGGAGCTCTTCGACCTCGAGAGCGACCCCGAGTGTCTCCACGACCTCTCCCAGGAGCAGGGTGAGCGAGCCCTGGCCCTCCGGGAAGAGCTGATCGCCTGGTTGGCGGCAGCCGATCCCCACGGTCTCTCCGCCCAGCGCACCCTGGCGACGGCGGAGGTGGCCCAGCTCCAGGCGCTGGGATATGCCACCGAGGAGGCCGCTGTCGAAACCAACGCCTGGTACGAACCCGATTGATGCGCGCGCTCTTCCTCCTCCTCGTCCTGGGTCTCCTCGCCTGGGTTCTGTTCCTGCGCACTCCGGCGGGACCGGACGTGGGCACGGGACGGGGCTCGTACACGCGCCTCGAGCTGCGTCCTCTCTCGCCCCAGCCTCCGGTCGAGTCGAAGCTGCAAAGGCAGCTCATCCCCGTGCGCTCCCTGGAGGGTTGGCAGGGTGAGGCAACGGGCAAGGTCGCCTTCACCCGGGCCAAGCCCACCGAAGAGAAATTCGACTCCAACCTGCCCCCCGAGCCCCAGCGCATCCCCTCGATCGCCCTCAGTGGGGAGGGTCCCAAGCGCCTAGGCCTGCCCGGCACCTACGACCCGACCACCTTCAACCAGATCCTGGTGCTGATGGCCAACTACGGCTGGGGCCCCGAGTCGGTGCGCGTCGTGCTCGAGCGAGAGGGCGACAAGCTGCTCTCCTCGCCCTGGCTGGCCCTCTCGACCAGCAAGGGTTTCGCGCAGCCCACGCTCTTCGACCTCCCCCAGACGCGGCGGCTCCCCTCGACCCCCCTCTCCCTGGCACTCGAGTTCAAGGGCAACGGATCGCGCACGGTGACGGTCAGCAAGGTCGAGCTGTGGAAGCGGCCGGCGCGGGCCTTCTTGCCCCGAGCCGACCAGGGTTCCGCCCTGGTCACCATCGCCGGGGAGGAGCGGCGCGGCGTCGGCATCACCAGCGCCATGCCCCTCTCCGCCACCTTCACCGTCCCCCCCGAGGGTGAGCTCGCCTTCTCCTACGGTCTGGTCCCCGAGCTGCGCATCTATGGGGAGAAACCGCGTCTCACCCTGCGCCTCCTGGCCGGAGACGAGGAGGTCCTGCGCAAGGAGTACGACCTCGAGTCTCGGCGTTCGGATCGGGCCCATTGGCACAGCGAGCGCCTGGATCTCTCGCCCTGGTCGGAGCAGGAACTCGAAGCGCGCTTCGAGCTCTCGGTGGCCGGGGAGCGACTCGGCCTGGCGATAGTCGCCGAGGCGGCCATCTCCCACCGCGGCGAGCACATCGCGACGGTAACCCTGATCACCTCGGACACCCACCGTGGAGACCACCTCTCGGCGACGGGGGACCGGGTCGAGACTCCGGTCCTCGATGCCCTCGCCGGGCGGGGGGTGCTCTTCGAAAACGCCCTCTCGTCGACCAACGTCACCAATCCCTCCCACGTGGCCCTGATGACGGCCACCACCCCGCGGGACACGCACATCCTGAACAACAACACGCCTCTCTCCCCCGCCGCGGTGACCCTGGCCGAACGCTTTGCCGAGGAGGGCTACCGCACCTTCGCGGCCCTCTCGGCCTCACACCTGCGTCCGAGCGAGAGTGGACTCGGTCAGGGGTTCGATCGGGTGAACGGTCCCCTCACGGGGGAACGCAAGGGCTCGGAGACCCTCGACGTGCTCGAGGGGTGGCTACGGGATGCCGCCGGTCAACCCCTCTTCGTCTGGCTGCACCTGTTCGACGCCCACGCCCCCTACCAACCGCCTGCGCGCTACGCCAAGCGCTATTGGCAGGGGGGCGACCCCTATGCCGAGACCGATACGCCGGACATGCCGCCGATCGAGATCCCCCCCTTCCTCGAGGGGCTGACCGACAAGGCCTTCCCCTATGCGATGTACCGCGGAGAGGTGGACTTCGTCGATGAGTTGATCGGCAGGCTGCTCGAGCAGGAGCGCATCGCCAAGGGGATCCTGGCATTTACCGGGGACCATGGTGAGTCCTTCGGAGAACACGGTGTCTGGTGGGACCACGCCGACCTCTATCCCGAGACGACCCACGTTCCGCTGATCCTGGTCTGGCCCGGCGGACCGGCGGGGATTCGCTCGGACGCGCCGGTCGAAATGATCGATATCGGACGCACCCTGCTCGACCTGTCGGGTCTGGAGCAGGCCTCCTTCCCCGGGCGAGACCTGCGCTGGGGCATCGATGACCCGGCCGCCTCCCAGGCGCGCTTCCAACTCTCCGCCCATGGATTCGTCGCCTCGGTGGTCAGTGGCAAGTGGCAGCTCCACCTGCACCTGCGCCGCCACAAGGAGTGGGCCATCGAGGAGTGGCGTGAGGAGCACGAGGTAGAGCTCTTCGATCTGGAGAAGGACCCCGGCAGCCTGCACAACCTGGCCCGAGACCCGGCCTACAAGGAGCGCGCCCGACGCCTCCGCCAGGCGGTGATCGACTGGTTGGGCCACGCCTCGGCCCACGGCTTGGATTCCTCGAAGATGCTGACCGAGTCCGCCCTCGAGAGCCTCAAGGGCATGGGCTACTCCGGCGAGGAGAGCAGCAGTCCGACCTTCGTGTCCGATCCCGAGAATGAGTGGGATCGCTACTTCGAAGAGTAGGCCACCCCGAAAAGAGTTCGGCCTCAGGAGCACCCCCGCGCGTGGGACATCCCTGGGGTACGGTTTGGGGTGCATCACCGATCCTTGCTCCAAATCGCCCTCTTCCCCCTTGGACTCTGCGCCTGCCTGGCCCGCCCCCCCCGGGTGGTCCTGGCGGCCGATGAGGCCCTGGTCCGGGCCGCGTCCCAGGACGAGGCCCAAGAGGTCGCCGCAAACCTGCGCTCCCTGCGTCCCGCGCTGCTGGCGAGCCTGCCCGGAGCCCGCCTCGACGGGGACCTCGAGGTCTGGATGCAAGACGAGCCCCATCTCTACGCGAAGATCCTCGAGAGCAGCGCGGATGCGGAGGGGCTCTACTCACCCGACCACCAGCGCATCCTGCTCTCCCGCAACGCCCGCGACCCGAAGCGGGTCCTGGCCCACGAGTTGACCCACGCCGCTCTCGACGCCAGTTGGGCGCCCCTGCGCGGAACCCTCGAAGAGGGACTCTGTGACGTGAATGCCGCCCGGCTCGTCCCCGAAGAGGCTCCCGGCCTACGGGCCGGGCGCCTCTCGAGCGCCGCCCTCGCCTGCGGCGGGTTGCGCCTGGGACTGGAGGTGCGCGACCGCCGGCCCCGCCGGGGGGCCAAGCTGGGCTGGACGGTGAACATCCTGCTGACGAGCGAAGAGGCGACCCCAAAAGAGCCGCTCGACGTCTTCCGCATCCGTGCGGGGCTCTCCTCGACTCACCTCGAGGCGGGAGTCAAACGTGGCTACTACGGCCTGGCCTTTCTCGTCGCCGATGCGATCGGCATCGAGGGGTTGCACGAACTGTGCATCCGCGCCGAGGCCGAGGGGCTGGACCACATCCCGGTTCCCTGGTTCCTGGAAGCCGCCGGCCTCGATGCCGAGCCGAGCACCTGGCGCCGCGCCGCGGCCCAGGCCATGGGCCCCGAGGAGCTGGCCGAACTCGTGCGCCTCTACCCCTCCGCCCTGGCGACCGCCCTGGCCCAGTGGATGCGGGGCCTCCCCGGCAGCCCCGCGGAGCGCTGGGAGGCCATCGAGGGTGAGATTCGGATCGGTGAGGGGACGGCCCACATCGCCCTCGACGCCGTGCCGGGCCTGAGGGACGAGGTCCTCTCGCGGCTCTAGCCCTCCTAGAGGCGTGAGCCGTACTCGTAGACCCCTCGCTGGCCGGAGGTCTCCTCCACCGCAACACGCAGCCGCAGGGGTTCGACCCCGGGAAAGCGTTCCGAGAGGGTCCTGCGCAGCTCACGCCCGATCCAGGTGGCCAGGTTCTCGGAGCTGGTGTTGTTGATCGGTAGCACGATGATGTCGTGACTGGGGGCGGCGTAGTAGGCCTCGCGGTAGCGCACCTCGGTCACCCCGTCGCCGCGCTCCTCGATCTCGAGGGTGGGGTGCTCTCCGGGAACCAGCCAGTGCTCGTCGAGCCGGT
Source organism: Planctomycetota bacterium (assembly GCA_027083445.1). Taxonomy (GTDB): domain Bacteria; phylum Planctomycetota; class UBA1135; order UBA1135; genus JALWOP01. The sequence continues at coordinate 4,634 of JALWOP010000472.1, forward strand.
CGACCAGGTCACGCACCAGGGGCTTGACCCGCTGAAAGTCGAGCACCAAGCCGTGCTCGTCGAGCCCCGCATCGAGCTCGACATAGACCCGATAGTTGTGGCCGTGCAGGCGCTCGGCCGATCCATCGGGGAAGATCAGGAAGTGAGCTGCGGAGAATTTGAAGTACTCCTTGGCGATCTCGATGCCCCAGCGCTCCATGGGAGCAGAGGGTACCCGGCAGCCCCCTCGGCCGCGAGGCCGGCCCACACCGGTGGAAGCCGATTTGGGCCGAATCGAGGGCCTGTTCAGCGCTCGCTCCAAAGAGCGCGCATCCCGCAGCGGACGGTGGGCGGCAACCTCGGGGGTTCCCTCAAGAATCCCCCCCGTCCCCGGCCGATGGCTGGAGGGTGCCCTTCTCCAAGGAGCCCCAGACCCGCATCCACCTCGTCGTCCTCTGGCTGTGCGTCGCCGCCTGCCTGGCCCTGGCCCTGCGGCCCGGCCGGGAGGATCTCGTACACCCCGTCGAGGATGCCGCCGTCCTGGTGCGTGGGGTGATGATCCACAGCCTCGAGCGGGTCGAGCCTCCCTCCGAGAGGCCCTGAGCCCGCTCGAAGATCGAGTCGTTCCTCTTCTATGGACCGGACTTGGCTCGATTCGGCACGAGACCCTGCCGCAGCGGGGTAGAGTCGGTGCCCATGCGCACCATCGACTTCCACGCACACCTCTTCACACGCGACTTCTTCACCGCCCTGGCTGCCGCCTCGCCCCTGCCCGGAAAGCCCGAGCAGCTTCTGCAAGGGGTGAGCGAGCGCACGGGGATCGAGCTGCCGGATCCCGATGCCCGTCTCCACGGTCGCCGCTGGCTCGACGAGATGGAGCGGCACGGGGTCGAGCACCTGGTGGGGTTCGCCAGCCATCCCGCCGAGGTCGAGGCGGTGGAGACGATCCTGGGCAGCGCCCACCAGCGCATGAGCGGCATGCTCATGGTCGACCCGACCGGGGAGGGTGCCGCCCAGCACGTCGAGGCCAAGCTCGCCGAGGGGCGCTTCCGGGGGGTGCTGACCTTTCCGGCCATGCACCACTTCGACATCGGCTCCCCGGCCGCGGCAGAGCTATTGACCGTTCTCGCCCACCATCGGGGAATCTGCTACGTGCACTGCGGCCTCTTGGTCGTCAAGCTGCGCGATCTGCTCGGCCTGCCACGCGGCTACGACCTGCGCTACGCCAACCCCCTCTCCCTCCTGCCGGCAGCCGACGCCTATCCCGAGGTCACCTTCGTCGTGCCCCACTTCGGCGCAGGTTTCCTGCGGGAGACGCTCATGCTGGGGGCCCAGTGCGAGAACGTGGTCGTCGACACATCCTCTTCGAACGGCTGGATCCGTACCCACCCGAACCTGACCCTGCGCGAGGTCTTCGCCCGGGCCCTGGACCTGTTCGGACCGCAGCGGGTGCTCTTCGGCACCGACTCGGGCACCTTCCCCGCAGGCTGGCGCGCGGATCGGCGCGCAGAGCAGGTCGCGATCCTGTCGGAGCTGGGCCTCTCCGAAGGGGAACGCGCCGCCATCCTGGGGGACAACGCGGCACGCATCTTGGGCCTCGATTCCAGCCCTTCGAGCTAGGCCGCTGGGCTCCTCCCGGCGGATGCCTTGCGACTCGCCGTGGGGGTCGCCCCGAAGGCCCCCCCGGGAATCAGTTGGGGACCGGGCGATCGACCCGCGGCTCCTGCCCGCGCAGGACCGTGTTCTCGCCGAAGGTCTCGCGCTGATCGACCCGGGGTAGGGTATCGAGGGCCTCCCGGTCGATCTGCCCCGACTGGGAGTAGACCTCGAGGGCGTTGCCCCAGGTCGTGCGCTCGACCCAAGCTGGGTCGACCCCCTGCTCGAGCATGAGCTGGGCGGTGCGGGGCACGGCCAGGGGATCGCTGACCCCCCAGTCCGCCGACGAGTCGACGATGATGCGCTCCGGACCGTACTGCTTGACCAGCTCCACCATGCGCTGGGAGCCCATCTTCGTGTGCGGGTAGATGGTGAAGGCTGCCCAGGCGCCGGCGTCGAGGGTCTCTTCCACGGTCTCCTCGTTGTTGTGGTCGATGACCAACTTGCCCATGGGAACCCCGACCTCGCGTGCGACGTCGATCGAGCGCCGGATGCCGTTCTTCTTGTCGCGGTGCGGCGAGTGCACCATGACGACCATGTCGTGCTCGACGGCAAAGGCGAGTTGAGCCTGGTAGGCCTTCTCCTCAGCAGCGGTGATCTCGTCATAGCCGATCTCCCCGATCGCGACGACCCCCTCCTTGAGGGCGAAGCGCGGCAGGATCTCGAGCACCTCCCGCGCAAGTCCCTCGTCATTGGCCTCCTTGGAGTTGAGCCCGATGGCACAGTAGTGAGTCACCCCGAACTGGCTGCAGCGGAAGCGCTCCCAGCCGATCAGACTGGAGAAGTAGTCGATGAACGAGCCGACGTTGGTGCGCGGTTGGCCGAGCCAAAAGGCCGGCTCGATCACCGCGCGTATGCCGGCCTTGGCCATGGCGTCGATGTCGTCGGTCGTGCGGCTCGAGACGTGGATGTGGGGATCGAAGAACCTCATCGGGTTTCCCTGGGATCGAAGGCTCGGAAGGCGGCTTGGTCACAGCCGTCCCGGCTCCAATCGCCGCCATCGAGGCGGCGCAGGGCCAGGGCGGCGGCGCGGGCTCCTAGTGTATCCCCCGTGGCCACCTCGGCCTCCAGGGAGCGGCGGCCACGCTCTCCCGCATGGGTTCCCAGGGCCAGCCACAGCTCGGGGGGCACCGCCCGACCCGCGCTGCGTCGCTCGTCCGCCAGGTCGAGGGCCATGCGCGCCAGGTCCTCGGAGAGGCGTCCATCCAGACCGTGGACGCGCCAGAGGGGAGCGCCGATGAAGAGGGCCTTGATGACGAGCTGGTTCCAGGCGATATCGTCGAAGTGGCGGGCGGGATAGGGCGAATCGCAGGCGACCGATTCGAAGACCGGCACGATGTTCGTGCGGCAGCCCTCGGCCGCCCGCCAGACGAAGCGCTCGCCCCCCGGCAGGAGCGCCAGAGCCTTGTAGAGGGCACGCAGCTCCCCCTCGTCGGCGAAGCGAAAGGCCTGCTCCAAGTCGGCCGCAAAGGTCTCTTCGGCCAGGTCACGCCGCGAGAGGAGCAGCCTCACCCGAGCGGTCTCGCGCAGATCCCAGCGCTCCGGATTCCAGCCCCTGAGTCCGGCCTCGGCACGGGCAAGGGCCGCTACCCCCGGCTCCAAGGGGCGCGCCGGGACGTGGCGGCTGGCGAGGGAGAGCAGGGCGCCGAAGCGCGTGCTCGCGATCCCCCCGGCGACCTCCTCACAAGCCCCCTCGAGCCAGTCCAGGCCAGCGGGGTCGAGGCGCTCTCTCAGGAGGTCGGCGAGGAACGCGCGTGGATCGAAGTCCTGGGTCGTCATCGGGGGGAACGCTCGGGCGCGAGGCCGGCCTCCAGGGCCAGGATCAGGAAGCTGGTCGAAGCGGCGTTGCCCGAGGCGGAGTCGAGGAAATCCGCCGTCCCGCCGCTCTTCCACTGGGTCTTGCACAGGTGCGGTCGCAGGCGCGCATGATAGGCCTCGCGCTCCTCCTCGGGTAGCAGCCCCACCACCAGAGCGGCGTAGTAGTGGCCGAAGAAGTAGAAGTAGCCCGCGTTGGCGTGAAAACCCTCGTGGGGGATCGGGCGCGTGCGAGCATGGTCGAGGAAACCGTGTTCGGAGAGGAAGGCATCGAGCCCCTCGCGCAAGACGTCGACCGTCACCTGACGCACCCCGGCCCGGGCCAGGGCCCAGTTGCAGACCTGGATGCGCCCTAGGCTTCCTTCGACGCGATTGATGTGCTCGACCCCCCCCAGACGGGTCACCGCCGTCAGGTCATAGGCGTAGGCACCGTTGGGCAGGGCGCAGCGACGCACATAGCGCAGGGCCCGCTCGATCATGCGCTCCTCGACCCCGAGTCCCAGCTCCCGGCCGCGCACCAACGCCGGCAGGACGAGGGCCGTGCAGAAGCTGGTCGCCCAGGTGGGGACGACATCGAAGGGCGGGTCGTCGTAGTAGGCCCAGCCCCCCGAGAGGGCCTGGCTGTGCTCGAGCTGTGCGAGGAACTCCCCGGCTCGGCGGCGCAACGGGTCGCGCAGGGGCCCTTCGGTGAAACGGGGCCCGTCCAGTAACTCGATGCATGCAACCGTGCCGTAGAGGGCGCTCCACACCCCGTCGTTGTCCCAGTCGGAGCCGCGCTCGGCCAGGCGTGTCGTGCAGAGATAGCGCACGCCACGCTCGAGGGCCTCGCGCCGCCGCGGGGTCTGGGGGACCGCAGCCAGGGCCATGCAAGCCAGCCCCTGGGCCGCCACCTGCCAGGAGTAGTAGGTCTCGAGGGCGAAGCCGACCTCGAGCAGACAGTCCGGCGCTCTCCGGCCAAAGGAGCCGTCCTCGGCCTGGTGCTCCAGGAGGTATGCAACCGCCCGATCGACGTGTTCGTAGACATCCTCGCGGGCCATGCGGACCGGGCTGGAGTCCTGGCGCGGGGAGGGCTGGGGTGAGGGTGCCCTGGAACCTCGGGGTGGGATCGGATCACCCACCCCGAGCGGGAACCAAAGCAGGAGGGCGAGGAGGGTAGCCACTAGTGCGGACCATCCTCGCTGGAACGCGATGGCGGCACGGGCACGTTCTTGCTGGAGGCGCGCTCCAGCTTCTCTTGCGCCCCTGCAAGGCGAGCGCGAGCCGAGGCCAATGCGTCGCGGGCCTCGAGCCGTTTCACCTGGGCTTCACTCTCCGCCCGCCTCGAAGCCAGCTCCGCCAACTCGAGTTCGCGCCGGCTCTTTTCCAAGGCCCAAGCCCGTCGCGTCCGCTCCTGCTCGACCTCGGCGTGGGTCTTCTCGAGCTTGCGAGAGGCGGCCTCCAAGGCGCGCTCGGCAAAGGCGACATGCACCCGGTGGCGGCGGATGATCTCCTCCTTGGAACGCGCTTCCGGTTCCTCGGCATAGATGCGCAGGATGCCCTCGAGGTCGGCCTGGGCTTCGACGCGGCGATTCTCCGCCTGATCCCGTTCCAACTCGGCGGCGGCCAGGGCCGCGGGGGCTTCGTACTCCTCATAGAGGGCCAGGGCACGCTCCGCGGCTTCGAGGGCGTGCGCCTTCTCCTCCTGGGCCAAGCGGGCCCGGCCGAGATTCTCCTCGGCCTGGGCCTCGGCGATGGCGAGGCCCAACTCCGCCAGTTCGACCTTGCGTTCGGCTCCGGCCAGGGAACGCTCGAGCTCCGCGGTCGTGGCCCCGGGCTGCGAGGGAGGGGGAGGCGCCGGATCCTGGGGAGAGGACAGGGCCAAAACCAGGTGAGCGAAGAGAATCTGGATCATGGGACTGGAGGGGTTCGGCAGAGGGACGGAGGAGCGAGCTTAGCAGGCTCCCGCGGCAGTGGACGGAACCACGCCTCGCTGCGATACTCCCCCGGCCCTTCGACTCCCCCACCCAAGAGGTTTCCCGTGACC
>JALWOP010000473.1 GCA_027083445.1 Planctomycetota bacterium
CCTTCGCCCTGTCCCCTCCCCCCGAGGAGCCCCCATGGCCCTGTTCTGCAAGCTGGTCGGCCACACCTACGTCTTCCACACCGAGACCCCCCGCATCGCCTGGAACAACGGCAAGGACCAAAAGCAGCTCCACCTGACCGCCGAGGGGGAGCCGCGCACCTGGCTCGAGTGCCGTCGCTGCGGGCACCGCATCGAGGAGCCCACCCCCGAGCAGGTCAAGTGGGCCCACTGCAACGTGCGGCACGCCTGACGCCCGCCAGGCCGAATGCCAGGGGGTTTTCCCCACCCTGGAACGGATCCTGGCGTACGATTGAGAGGTGTCTGGGGGGGGAGTGTCACTTTTGAGCTCGATCCAGACCATGGCCTCTCTTCGCTCCAAGAGCGCTACCCCGCTCTTCACCCTGCTCGCAACCGCCCTCGCCGTCACCCTGGCACCGGCGGCAAGTGCCCAATGTGAAACGCGCCTACCCGCCCAGGGGCTAGGCCCCCTCTTCCGGCACGGCTTCTCCACCGCCGTCAGCGGCGAGTGGGCCCTGGTCGGTTCCCCAGGTGATCCGGCGACCGCCTACAAGGCGGGATCGGCCCGGGTCTATCACCGGATCGCGGGGGTATGGACCCCGGACAAACTGATCTTGGCCCCGGGCGGAGAGCCCCGCGACGAGTTCGGCACCGCGGTAGCCGCTGACGGAACCTGGGCCGCCGTAAGTGCCCCCGGTGCCCCGGGCCCGGGGAGCGGGGGCTATCGCCGCGGCGTGGTGCGGGTCTACGTGCGCGGCCCGAACGGCTATGTCCCACTCCAGCAGCTCAGCGCTTCCGACGGCAAGGATGGCGACGAGTTCGGTACCTCGCTGGCGATCGACGGCAACCGCCTCCTGGTCGGGGCCCGCTACGCCGACGGCCCAGGCGGCGCGGACACCGGCGCTGCCTATCTCTTCGAGTACCAGGGCGGCTCCTGGGTCGAAACGGCCAAGCTGGCCGCTGCGGATGGCGCCCCGATCGACTACTTCGGCCAGAGCGTGGACCTCAGCGGCGAGGTCGCCGTGGTCGGCGCGTGGGGCGATGACGACTTTGGAACCGGTACCGGGGCGGCCTATGTCTTCCGCGGTCCGAGTTGGACCCAGGAGCAGAAGCTGCTCACGAGCGACGCGGAGGTCGTCGACTACATCGGTTATTCGGTGGCGGTCCGGGGTGACGTCATCGCCGTCGGCGTGCCCGGCTGGGACGCCAACCTGGTCGATCAGGGCGCGGCCTTCATCTTCCGCTACTCCGCGGGGCAGTGGAACCAGGACCAGTACCTACCGGGGGTCCATGCCGGGGGCCAGTTCGGCCACGCCCTGGTCCTGGACGGAGCCTTCCTGGCGGTCAGTTCCGTCACCGGCCAGGGGCTCGTCCCCGGCTCGGGCGACGCGGCCTACCTGACCGACAACGGGTCGAAGTTCTCCTTTGCCGGACGGCTCCTCGCCTACGACGGGCTGGACCAGGATCGCTTCGGTGAGTCCCTCGCCCTGGACGGCGCCCACCTCCTGGTCGGGGCGCCCGGAAGAGACGACGGGGGGAGCTTGGCAGGGGCGGCCTACGGCTTCGAGCTGCCCTTCTTCGACGGCAACTTCGACGGACTCGACGACGACTGTTCGGGGGGAGTCACCTCCTTCTGCGCCTGTACGGCTCCCCCCTGCGGTGGGAGTCCGTCGAGCCACGGCTGCCCCAACTCGGTCGGCAGTGGCGGGCGGCTCGAGGTCGCCGCCGGCTCGGTCAGCCTCCTGGCCGATGACCTGGTGCTGCGGGCGCAGGGGCTGCCTCCCCAGGAGTTCGGCCTGCTCTTCATGGGCCCCTATTCGATCGCACCCTTCCCCCTGGCGGACGGGTTGCGCTGCGTGGGCACCCCCCTCTACCGCTACCCGGTCCGCTCGACCGGAAGCGGGGGCCTCTTCGACATGGGACCGGGGCTCGCGGCCTACGGGGCCGGTGAGTTCGACGCGGGTGGGCAGCTCTTCCCCGGCCAGACCTGGTACTTCCAGGCCTGGTACCGCAACCCCGGGGGCGGCTGTGGGGGCGGATCCAACCTGACCGATGCCCTGGCGGTCACCTTCGAGCCATAATGGGGGCAATCCTGTGCCCGGCGACGCCCGCCGGTCGATAATCCCCTCTGCGTGGACCCCCAAACCCAGACCGACATCGGCTTCGAGCTGCTGAAATACGGCCTCTTGCTAGGCAGCGCTCCCCTGTGGCTGCCCTTCGCCAAGGCCCTCTGGGAGGAGTTTCTGCTCGCCCTGAGGGCCGACGGGGGTCTCACCGGCCCCGAGCCGACCCCCCGGGAACGCCGAGCGATCGAGGAGGAGCTCGCGGCGGAAGGAGAGTACAGCCAGGTGCACGAGCCCCTGGCCCACCTCGCCGGCACTCGCCCCCAGGGCCGGACCCCGGCGCGGGGGGGCCGCAGGGAGTGTGGCAGGCCTGGCGGGTGGGCGGCGGCGGCTGGCTGTAGTAGCGCCCGTCGGCGTCGAGCGTGTCGCGGCAGAGCGCCAGCCGGCGGCGGTGATACTT
>JALWOP010000474.1 GCA_027083445.1 Planctomycetota bacterium
CCACCCTCCCCCTCCCACCCGGGAGACAGGGCAGCGGCCGCTGGGTTGCCGGTGAGTTCCGTTTTCCTTGCCGGTCGCGCAATGAAGGTTCGTTTGCGCGTGAATGGGGCCCTTCCTCCCCTTCGCGGCGGTTTCAAGGGGCTTTCGGTCCGGCGGAGGGTCTCTTGCGCCGATGACCAAAGGGTGCTCCATTAGGCACGCGTGTCGCTCTCGGCCGGGGGAACGGCATGCCCTCAGGCGCTAACCTGGACCCTCCAGCCATGAACCAGCCGCCCCAAGGCCAGAGCCGTCTCTGCCCCACACGCACTGACGATCGCCCGGTGCTCTTCGCCCACCGCCTCAGCGTGACACAGTGCCAGAGTCGCCAGCGGGGGAGCTATCACAAGTGCTACACCTGCGCTTTCAGCAATGCCCGCCGAGCGCAAGATCCCGGCTACAGCGGGCGAAACAACGCCACGGCAGAGCCGAGCGAGGACCGCTCCCCGCGCGGCCATTCCCCCAGGGGAGGTCCCTTGCAGGCTGCGATCACCCTGGCAGAGAGAGCTCGGGGCTGAGGATCCGGGAAGGTGCGGCTGCGAGGAGGTCGCTAGCCCCGGAATCAGCGCTTCTCCCTCATGGGTACTAGGGGAGCGATGGCTGGGGCATCCATGGAGTGCACCTCGACCGACTCGACGACCATCCGCCCTCCAATCAGATTGGGAGCCTCTAGCACCAGGAAACGCGCTTCGAGCGGTTCCAGATGACGGCGGTCTTCCCACATCGCTCCGGACTCGGCCTGAAGGCGGGCATACAGGGTGCCCTCCTCGAGGAGGAGCTGGAGCTCGAGCTCCTCCCCTGAGGATGCCCTGAAGGTCGTGGGACTCGCTCTAGAGGGTTCGATCCAAAGCTGCCATGTCGGGCCCGGCTGGAGGTGAACGGTGGCCGGCGCGCAGGTGGCATCGCGCAGATCCGGCAAGAAGCCGATGGTGAAAGCACGCTCAGTGTCGCCTTCGTTCACCTGAAGGCTCAGACGGGCGCGCACTTCGATTCGGCGCGAGGCCCGGAGAGGATGAACGGCGATGCCTTCCCGGGAGTAGTTTCCGACTCCCCCTTGCAGGACGAGACAGCCCTTCTCGATGTGGACCATTCGTCGCGGCAGGGCTTCGGCGGCCTTGGGCAGGTCCGTTCCCGACAGAGTGCGCCAACCGTTCCCCGGCGAGCTACCATCGGCCCGCTCAAAGGAGTCTTCCCAATGCGCCTCGGTTGTTGCAGATACGAAGAAGTCGGGAAGCTTCAGCCGGACCATGCGGAAGCCGACGTCGTAGTCGGCAATCGGGCCCGTACGGCGGCCGGCGGTGATCGCGACCTCAGCCGGGGAGATCGAACGATAGGAGCCGCCCATGGCCCAGCACTCGTCCCTGATGACCGCGAAACGGTCTCGAGCGAACTCCGCCACCGACCCGGCCATATCCCTCACCCCGAACGGTGACAGGTCATGGGGGAAGGAGCCGATGGGAAAGGGGCTGGGTTCCAGGTCGAGGCTGCCACGGGAAGGGTGTAGAGCGGCAAAGGACCAATCGAAATCATCGCCCCAGGGATACCGCCGGGCATCTGCCCCTCGGGCGGCTCGAATCCATTCGGCACGCGAGGGAAGCGAGAGGTAGATCCCTTGGGTGAGGGGGAGGTCAGCCTGACTCTGCGTGACGAAGACACCCACATGGTGGAAGGTCAATCCTCGAGCCGGGTAGTCAGCGGGATCGCTGGCCTGATAGACCCAACCCTCGCCATTACGGTGAGACCGCCAGATCCCAAGCGTCTCACCGGTGGCCGAATCCGGGAAGGAAGGAGCCGGTGCCCCGGAGAACTGATGGTTCAGCCAAGAGGCGAACTCCGCCGTCGAGACCTCATCCTCTTGGATGGCGAAACCCTCGACTCGGGAGAGTCGTGGGGGAGCGTCGTCCAGGAAGCTCCAGCCGGCCGGGATCGGAATCCACCCTGCGGGAGCGAAGGCTTCGTCCAACAGGCGCACGGTGTAGTGCTCGGGTGGCAAAGTGTCCGGGTCAGCCTCGTAGATCCCGTGTCTGCGGACGATGAAAGGGTAGATGCAAGGCGGCTGACCGGGGCGGCTGATCGTGGCCACATAGGACCCCTCGGGCACGTCGGAAAGCTGGAGGGCCCCATTTCCCGAAGCGATCACTCCTTCCTCGTTGGTGCGGTGTACGGTCCACTGGACCTGGGCGGGCAAGAAGTCGATCGTTACCCGTCCCAGACGGGAGAGCAGGGGATGGCTTGGATCGAGTGATGTGAGTTCCGATTCGACCCGCTCCAGGTCCTCTGTCCGGTAGACGTCCGCGTAGCGGTGGAGGAGCTCGGAGAGTTCCAATTCCGCTAGCTCTGTCCGACCCCGCCGCGCGGCCCCATGGGCGGGAAAAGCCTCTTCGGCGGCGAGATAGTGGTGTGCGGCGGACCGTAGAGCGGCCTGGAACTCGTGCCTGGCTTCCTCATAGTTGCGGCGATACTGGAAGCGTTCATGGAACAGATCACTGGAGACGGTTGAAGCGGCTCGCGCAGCATTCAGTTGCATCAACGAAGATCGCACCCGAAGCGCTGCCTTGCGGGCCTCTGCGAGCTGGGCACGCCCCGCGCGTACCTCTCCACCCGCGATCCAGAGTGCGCGCAGGGCGACTAGGCCTGAGACCATCGCGCCCGCCACGAGGGCGCTGACCAGCCGCGGGTGGCGCTTCGAAAACCGCGCTAGGCGGAACAGCGCTCCGGGAGGGCGAGCCTTGATGGGCTGACCCGCTAGAAAGGCACGTAGGTCCGCAGCCATCGCCCCCGCTGAGGTGTAGCGCCGCTTGGGAGCCGCGGCCAGGGCGGTTTCGCAGATCGTGCGCAGCGGCGGCGGTACGTCCGGCCCGAGAGCAGGGCTCTCCGAGAGCATTCTCCGTCGTAGCGCGGTGCTCCTCGTGCGGGCCCCTGGGGGAGGCTCGAGGGAAAGCAACTCACGCAGAACGGTTCCCAGACCGTAGATGTCGCTACGGGGGTCGGCCCCCTCGCCGGCGAGTTGCTCGGGTGATGCGTAGGCCAGGGTGCCGACGAAGTCGCCGCTCACAGTCAGTGGCTCACCCCGGGCACCGGCCGCCAGTCCAAAGTCGACCAGAACCGCACATCCCTCGGCGGTCAGCATCACGTTGCCCGGTTTGACATCTCTGTGTACGACTCCCTTGGAGTGCGCATGCTCCAAGGCCTCCGCGATGTCCAGGGTCACCCCCGCGACCCAATCGATATAGCTCCCCGACCAGCGATCGTTTTCGCAGGGAAGGTCTTCACCGTCCGAACCAACGATACAGGCGCGGGCTTCGGACGCTCGCAGGGGGCGACGCCGTGCCCGCAGTCGTCGTATCAAGGTCGCGGCGCTGCAACCGCGGACCCGGGGCATGACGTAGTAGGGCACTCCATCGATCACGCCCGAGCCGAGCAACGGCAGGATGGACGGATGGGAGAGACTTGCGATGGTCGCCATCTCTCGCTGGAAACGATCCAGGGCCTGGGGCGTAGCGAAGATGCCCCGCAGGACCTTCAGGGCGACGGGCCCCTTCTCCCCTTGAGCCTCATAGACCACCCCCATACCCCCGGTCCCGATGCGACGTAGGATGCGGTAGCTTCCCACGTGGGTACCCTCATCGAGCGAGACGTGGGGCAGAGGAAGCTCCGCGGATTCGGGAAGGATCTTTTCGGCTTCGGCCCAATCGAGGAACTCGTCGAGAGCTGCGTCGAGCCCGGAGTCGTTCGATGAGGGTGGATCAGAGCACGGGACCATTGCGGCGGGCAGCGATCTTGGCGGAGAGGAGCTGTTTCGCCCTGTTGTAGCGCTTGCGCACCGTGTCGGGCTCGAGTCCCAGGAGCTCACCGGCCTCGACGAAGCTCCGACCTTCCAGGGCGCAGTATTGGATGGTCGAACGATAGGGCTCGGGTAGGCGGTGTACGAGCGCGCGCAACCAGCGTGCCTGGTCTGCCCGCGTCACACTTCCCACTGAAGAGCATCTGCGACCCACGGCGGGGGCCGAGAAGCCGGAATGGCCGACCTCGCGAGAGTGGCGCCGCACCACATCGACGATGCGGGTATTGGCGCTGCGCATGAGTCGCCGGAGGAGTTCCTCATCATCCAGGTCCGGTCCCGGCTGGGTGAGGGCTGGGAAAGCCTCGAGAAAGACCCGTTGCAGGAGGTCTTCGACCTCGATCCAACGCCGAACGCGAGGCCCCATGCGCCGTTGGAGGTGAGCCCGAAGGCGAGGGGCCAGGCGAGCAATACGCTCCTCCATAGCAGAGCGAGACGGCCACCGACCCGAATGTGTCACAAGTCCCGAGTATAGGACGACCCGCGGCGGGAGCCGTCTTTTTCGGGAAACCGTTCCGGTTCGCCCGTGCTCGAACGCAGACCCCATGGACCGACTCCGCGAGTCGGCAGCCCCGACAACCTGACGGCCAGGACGAAAAGCCCTCGGACCGGTCGTTCCCAGGCGTTCAACAGAGAGAGCATCTGCTGCGCCCCCCGATAGGAGATTCACATCCCGAGCCAGAGGAATCCGCAGGGACCGTGTCGGATGAAGCACCGACTGAGGTCGCTACGGAGAGCACCGGGGTGACCGATCGGAGGGTGCCGGAGAAGCGAGGAGACTCGAGCCGCGTCATTCGACGACCGTCAGGCCGCCGGGTGGCGCGGCCCTCGCTTGTGGGGGAGCTGCCGGGATGGACGGGCCAGAAAGGGCTGGGGTCGACCTCCCCGCGGGGTGCGCTCCCGAGCGCGTTGGAGGATGGGGCAGCTCGGTTCTCTGCTTGAGATCCGTTTCCCAGGGGGGCGCCGAGTAACCTTGGAGGACCCGCTTCGACCCTCCTCGGATCCTCAGCATGATGCGCATCTCGATCGTCCCCGCACTGGCGGGTGGAGTCCTGCTGGCTCTGCCGCTCCAGGCCCAGGAGCAAGCCCAAGACCCCTTCGAATCCTTCGCGGAACTACAGGCTCGCTCGATCGGCCCCGCCGGCATGAGCGGGCGAGTGACCGCGATCTGTGGCCTGGAATCCGATCCCGTGACCCTCTATGTGGGGACGGCCACGGGTGGGCTGTGGCTAACCCACGACGACGGGCTCACCTGGGAACGCATCTTCGACGACCAGCCGGTCGCCTCGATCGGAGACGTCCAGGTGCGTCAGGATCGACCGGAGGAGATTTGGGTGGGGACCGGGGAGGGCAACCCGCGCAACTCCTCTTCGGTGGGTAACGGGGTCTATCGCTCCCTCGACGGTGGCAAGACCTGGACCCACTGCGGTCTCGAGGGGACCGAGAAGATCGCGCGGCTCATCCTGCACCCAACCGATCCGAATACGGCCTGGGCTGCCGCTTTGGGGACGACCTGGGGGGAGAACCCCGAGCGGGGGGTCTACAAGACCACCGACGGCGGACGAACCTGGCGGCAAGTCCTGTTCGTCGATGAGCGCAGCGGCTGTGCCGATCTTGTCATCGATCCGAAAAACCCCGACAAGCTCGTGGCCGCGATGTGGGATCACCGCCGCCAGCCCTCCTTCTTCCGCTCCGGGGGGCCCGGGTCGGGCCTCTACCTCTCGCGCGACGGGGGCGAGAGTTGGCAAGAGGTGACCCAGGAACAGGGCATGCCCGAGGGAGATCTTGGGCGCATTGGGCTGGCCTTCAGCCGAAGCGATCCCCGCATCCTCTACGCCCTGGTGGAGACATCCAAGAAGAACACCTTGCTGCGCTCAGACGACGGGGGGGCCAGCTTCCACGTGGTGAACCAGGGTGACGTCGGCGGACGACCGTTTTACTACGCCGACATTCGTGTCGATCCAGCCGATCCCGATCGGGTCTATAGCCTGGAGTCTGTGGTCTTCGTCTCCGACGACGGAGGCAAGAGCTGGCGCACCCTGATCCCCTATGCGGGGGTCCATCCCGATCACCATGCCATGTGGATCAACCCCCGCGACCCCCGCCACATCGTCGAGGGCAATGACGGGGGGTTGGCGATCAGCCGCAACCGGGGGGAGAGCTGGCGTTTCGTGCGCAACCTGCCCCTGGCGCAGCTCTATCACATCGCCGTCGACAACGAGCTGCCCTACAACGTCTATGGCGGTATGCAGGACAATGGCTCCTGGCGGGGGCCGAGCAGTGTCTGGGAGAACGGGGGCATTCGAAACCACCACTGGACCGAGGTGGGCTTTGGGGACGGCTTCGCCACCCTGCCGATGCCCGACGATGCTTCAAGGGGCTACGCGATGAGTCAGGGCGGCGCGCTGATGCGCTGGGATCTGCGCACCGGGGAACGCAAGGGCATTCGCCCGGACGGCCCCGAGGGGGTCAAGTTGCGCTTCAACTGGAATGCGGGTATCGCCACGGATCCCCACGATCCGGCAGCGGTCTACTACGGCAGCCAGTTCCTGCACCTCTCCCGTGACCGCGGGGAGAGTTGGTCCATCATCAGCCCCGACCTCACGACCGACAATGCCGACTGGCAGCGCCAGGCCGAGTCCGGTGGGCTGACGCCGGACGTAACCGCGGCCGAGAACTACTGCTCGATCCTGACCATTGCTCCCAGCCCCCTCGATGCCAAGACGATCTGGGTGGGGACGGACGATGGTCGCCTGCACGTCACCCGCGATGGTGGAGAGAATTGGGAGAGTCTCGAGGAACGCCTCTTCGACGTTCCGCGCAACACTTGGATCCCCTGTGTCATTGCGTCCCACCACTCTGCCGACCGCGCCTATGTCGTGCTCGACGATCACCGCCGCGCCAACTGGACTCCCTATGTCTTCAAGACCGAGGACGGAGGCGCCCACTGGACCAACCTCGGCACGGATGACATCTGGGGCTATGCACATGTGATCGAGGAGGACCCCGTCGATCCGAATCTCCTCTACCTGGGAACGGAGTTCGGCCTCTACATCTCCCGGGATGGAGGGGCAAGCTGGGCGCAGTGGACCCACGGGATCCCGACCTGTCCGGTCACCGGATTGGTGGTCCATCCTCGCGAGCACGACTTGGTTGTCGGGACCTTTGGCCGTGCGATCTACATCATCGACGATATCCGTCCCTTGCGAGCGGTGCCCGAGGAGCTCCTGGACGCCAAGCTGCGCCTGTGCGAGATCCCTCCCGCCTATGAGTACCGCGTGGCCCAGACCGGGGAGTCGCGTTTTCCCGGTGACGAGGAGTTCCGGGGGAGCAATCGTCCGCGAGGGGCTCGGCTATCGCTGATGGTCGCCGATGGAGTCGAGGAGGGGGAGGCGAAGATCTCCTTTCTCGATGGAGAGGGCCAGATCGTGCGCCGCTTGACCCACAAGGTTCACCCGGGACTCAATCGCATCGGCTGGAATCTGCGAGAGACGGGCTTCCGCGGCAAGCAGGACAGGGACAAGGACGAGTACGACCTGCCGGGAGGTCCGGAAGTGCTGCCCGGAGACTACACCGTGCGTGTTGAACTGGGCGAGGAGACCACCGAGGCAGAGCTACACGTTTTGGCGGATCCCCGCGTGGAAGTCCCTCTCGAAGCCCGCCGCGCCAGGAACCAGGCGATTCGCAGGGCCGGGAAACTCGGCGAACGCCTGGCCCGGATCGAGCGCGAAGCAGAGCGCATTCAGGAAGACCTGGGGATGGTGCGCAAGCTCATCGAGCGAGAGGATGGTTCGTCTCCCGAGGAGGAGGAGGGCGCTGCGGAGGCCGACGACGAGGCCTCCGAGAGCCCCCACAAGGCCCTACTCGACGCGGCCAAGGCCTTCGAGGCCGAGCTCGACACATTCCTGGAAGGACTGCACGGTCCCAAGGAGAGCAAGGGTATCACCGAGAATGATTCGGTGGCATCCAAGGTGCGAGGTCTACCTTGGGGACTTGGCTCCTCTTGGGATGCCCCTACGCCGGCCGAATTGCGGCGCATCGCCGAGGCCGAGAAGGCTCTCGCCGATGCGACATCTGAGTGGAAGGATCTCGTCGAAGGTGAGTCGTGGCGAGCGCTCCAAGCGGCCTGGAGAGAGGCGGGTCTGGAGTTACTCGCTGACCCCGAGCCGGTCGAGTGAGTATGCTGGTCGGCCCTCGACGCAGGAGGGGAACCCATGAAACGCCGCAACAAAGTCAAGGACGCAGGTGCGAATCAACGACGAGCCGTCGCCAACGTCTCGGATCTGATGGCTTCGGAGGTGCTCACGGCTTCCCCCCAGGAGCCCCTCGGGGCCCTGCGGGAGCGTATGACGCACTGCGGCGTGCATGCCCTGCCGGTCGTCGATGAGGAAGACCACCCCCTGGGTATGGTCACCGTGACCGACCTGCTCGCCGAGGTATCCGAGGACACCCCGGCAGAGGAGATCATGAGCCGTGACGTGACGGTGATTCCTGCATACTCCCGCGTGCATGACGCCGCTCGGGCGATGCTCAACCACCACACCCATCACCTGATCGTGACCCACGAGAAGAAGGTGATCGGGATCCTGTCGAGCTTCGACATCCTGCACCTGGTCGCGGACGGACGCTTCGTGCACAAGTCCGCTGTGCGCGGCTGACTCGATGGGCGAGGGCTGCTAGGCACCGGCCGCGGCCAGGACCTCGTCATCCGTCAGTTGCCGAGGCGTCTGCTTGGCCTTCGCCAGTACGCGGGAGACCCGCTCATCGGTCGGCTCCACCCCGTGTCGCTGAAGGACCCAGGTGACGTTGGACTTGCCGCTCATGGGACCCACGGCGATGACCTGCTGCAGGCCGAAGAGCTCCGCCGGGACGCCCGAGTAGACCCGGTTGGCGAGCCAGTGGTCGCCCTTGCGGAAGGCCTTGATCACGGCCGCGGCATGGACTCCCGTCGAGGTTTCGAAGGCGTCCTTGCCGAAGACCGGATAGTTGGGGGCGATGGGCAGGTCGATGTACTGCGAGGCCTTCTTGACGTAGGTGCCGAGGCTCGTCAAGTCACGGTCGATCCAGCCAAGGAGCTGGAGGTTGACCAGGAGCAGGTCCATCTCGGTGTTGCCGGTGCGTTCGCCAACTCCCATGGCGGTGCCGTGGATGCGCGTAGCCCCCGCCTCGATCGCGGCCAGAGCGTTGATCAACCCCAGTCCGCGATCTCGATGACCATGCCAATCGATCCCCACGTCGGCCCCGGACTCCTCGACGATGCCCTTCACGAAACGAATCAGCCGTCGCACCCCCGAGGGGGTGGCGTGGCCGCAGGTATCACAGACGCAGATGCGTTGAGTGCCGGCATCGATCGCGGTTTGATAGAGCGCACGAACGGTCTCGGGGTCGGCGCGGCTCGTGTCCTCGGTCACGAACATCGAGGGCAGGCCCTCCCGAGTGCAGAATGAGATCGCTTCCTTGACGAAGCCCAGCATGCGGTCGAGCTGCCAGTTTTCGGCGTACTGGCGGATCGGGCTGGAGCCGATGAAGGCGCAGACTTCGACCGGTGCTCCCACAGCCTGCTGGATGTCGGCGGCAGGGGCGATGTCTGCGATCAGTGTGCGACAGGCGACGTTGGGGGTGATCGAGAGATCGAGCATTTCCCGGCTGAGAGCCAGGATGTGTTCGCGGGCCTTTTCCGAGGCGCCGGGCAGCCCCACATCGGCGGTGTCGATGCCGAGCCCGTCCATGAGGTGCAGCAGCTCGATCTTCTCGTCGAGCTCCGGGTCCCGGGCGGAGGGGCTCTGGAGGCCGTCACGCAGGGTCTCGTCGTCGAGCTGGACCCGCTCGGTGGGAGCGGGTTCCTCGTTCCAGTCGTAGATCAGGTCGGCCTGGGAGGGATCGGTCATGGCAGGGGATTGTAGTCCACCCTGCGAAGAGGTCGAGGGTACCCCTGGGGGGGAGTCCCGTATCCGGACCCGCCTGAATCGCGTGCCCTGGGCGCTTTCCCAGCGGGGGGAGCTCTTCCCCGCCCCGCCAATGCGCGGGGGCACGAGTGCTGTTGACAGCACCCGTGCCCCCAGGCGAGACGGAGAGGCGTGGACCCTAGTAGTAGAGCAGGATCCAGCAGTACTTGCTCGACGAGCTCCAGCGCACGCGGCCCGAGTCGGTCCAGGTACCCTTGACGCCCTTGTCGAGGGCTGCGTCGATCTGCTTGGCGGCTTCCTCGGGGATACCCGAGAGCCAGAGCATGTTGCCGGTCGAGGTCACGTCCTCGGTGCCGTCACCGTCCACGTCGAAACCTCGAATCCAACTATTGGCCTGGACGTTGTTGTAGACGTGCAGACTGCCGTAGGGGTTGGAGCCGTTGTGGGTCAGGGGAGCCTCGATGTAGGGGCCGTTCCAACCGGCGACGGATGTCTGGGTTCCAGACAGCTTGCGGTGTGTCGCCGCGTAGTTGGTGTATTCGTAGGCGTACTGACCCGTATCGGCGTGGTAGAGCGAGCAGGCGGTGCGCAGGGTGTCGACCAGGGAGAGGATCTTGGCCGTCTTGCCCTTTTCGACCAGGCTGCCGGAGCGGAAGCTGACGACGCCGACCAGGATGGCCAGGATCGTCATGGTCACGACGAGTTCGATCAGGGAGAAACCGGAACGGGTGGAGTGCGAGGAATGATTCATGGGGTCGATACTTGGGGGGGAGAGGGGGCAGCCGAACTCCGTTCACTGCCCTTCTCGTCGTGGGCCCCCTCGGTTCTTGACTGAAAGGGAGAGGAGTCCCCCTGGAATTCCTCTCGATTTGGGGCAACGCCCTCCCTGGCGTGTAGTCCGCCCACCCGGGGCGGGTTAGGTTCCCAGCGTGGGACCCAAGAGTGTGCTCAAGTTCGGAGGCGCGGCCCTGACCGACGCTGCGGCCGTGCGCAGGGTGTGCACGGTTGTCGATGACTGGCGGACCCGGGAGGGGACCGGCCCCGTGGTGGTGGTCAGCGCCTTCGAGGGGATGACCGACGCCCTCGAAGAGCTCGCCTATGAGGCGGCGCGGGGGCGGGGCGACCTCGGGCCGGTGCGCGTGCGCCACCGGGCGCTCCTGCGACAGCTCGAGCTGCCCTCGGATCTGCTCGACCGCTACTGGCGCAACCTGGCCGCCCTCCTGGTCGAGGTGGCGAGCGAGAACCCGCTCGCCCCGGCCTCCCTCGACCGGGTGCTCTCCTTCGGCGAACGCCTCTCGGCGCGCATCATCGCCCGGGCCCTGGGTCGCTACGGCGTCCCCGCCACCCCGGTCGATGCCTGGGACCTGGGCCTCGTGACCGACTCGCGCCACGGACAGGCCCGTCCCCTCGAGGGGCAGGGGGCCGCCATCGCCGCTGCCCTACGCGAGGTTCCGGGGGTACCGATCGTGACCGGGTTTCTGGCCAAGGATCAACGCGGGCGCCTGACGACCCTGGGGCGCAACGGCTCCGATTTGACGGCGGCCATCCTCGCGGAGGCACTCGGCGCCGGAGAGCTCGTCTACTGGAAGGGGGTACCGGGCATCTTGACGGCGGACCCCGCGGATGTGCCCGAGGCTCGCCTCCTGCCCCAGCTCACCTACGCCGAGGCCGGCGAGTTGGCCTTCCACGGGGCCGAGGTGTTGCACCCCGCCGCGGTCGCACCCGCACGACGGGCCCGCGTGAAGGTTCGGGTGGCCTCGCTGGCGGACCCGCAGGCCCCCGGGACGACCCTGGTCGAGCGCTCCGAGGGGGCCGGACCCCGCGCAGTCGCCGTCCGTGATGAGCTGCTTCTCTTGCGCCTGGCGATCGAGTTACCGGAGGAAGCGGCCACCCAGGCCGCGCGGCTGTTCGGCGTGCTCGGGGATTGTGATGTAACGCCGTGGCTCACCGGCAGCGAGGATGGCTGCGTCTGGGCTTTGGTGGATCGCGGGTTACCGATTCCGACCGTCTTGGAACGCCTGGGGAGCGAAGCGTCGGTCGAGCGCGACCTGGCGACGGTCACCCTCGTGGGTCAGGACGTGGGCTGCGATCCAGACCTCGTGCGAGCAGCGAGCGCGCGCCTGGCGGGGGTGGGGATCGTCCCCAGGCGGGCCGCGGTCGCTACCCGGGCGCTGGTCGAGGTCGTGGATCGTGACCGGCGGCGTGCAGCGGCGCGTGCTCTGCACAGCCTGATCCCCGATCGAGCCCTGCTTCAGAATTGACCGGGAGGGGGTTCTTCCCCGGCCGGGCTGTGCCAGACTTGCCGTCCATGACCTCCTCCCCGGACACCGCAGGCGCCCGCCGCCGCTTCCGCGAACTCAGCGAAGAGTCTCCGGAGCGCGCCGCACGCATGCTGGCCGCCGCTCACCCGGCCGATGCTGCGCTTTTCCTCCTGGATGCCGAGGAGGAGAATGCACGCCGAGCGTTCGCCGAGCTGACCCCCGAGGAGCAGGCTGCGGTCTTGGAGCAGGCCGACGAGGGGCTGACCCAAACGCTCACCGCCGACCTCAGTCCCCACGCGCTGAAGGAGATCGTCGAGGAACTGCCGTCGGACGAGGCGGTGGATGTCTTGGCCGAGATCGACGAGGGCGTTGTCGAAGACGTGCTCGATTCGCTCGAGGCCGAGGATGCGGAGGAACTCCGGGTCCTGCGCTCCTACGACCCCGAGAGCGCCGGCGGGGTGATGACGACCGACTTCGTGACCGTTCCGGCGGATGCGCACGTTCTCGATGCGGTCAAAGCCCTCAAGCGAGAGGGCGAGGACGATGAGGAGGGGCTCGGGGTCTTCGTCGTCGATGCGGCCGGCCACCCCGTCGGCTATCTCTCCGAGCACGCCCTGCTGAGCAACCCGGTCCACGACCAGGTCAGCGAGGTGATGACCGAGCCCTACCTGGTCGGGGTCGACGAGGACCAGGAGACAGCCGCCAGCATCCTGCACCGCTACGATCTGCAGGCGCTCGGCGTCGTCGATGTCGGAGGGGTGCTCGTCGGGGTGATCTCCCAAGAGGACGCCCGCGATGTCCTCGAAGAGGAGTTCACCGAGGACCTGCACCGCATGGTCGGTACCGGGAGCGAGCAGCAGACCCGTCTGCCGATCCTGCGTCGCGTGCGGCAGCGTATGCCGCTGATGGTCGTGACCGTCATCGGCGGTCTGGCCAGCGCCAAACTGATGGCTCTCTTGACTCCCTCCGGCGCCTCTACGGCGGGAGGTTCGGCAGGCGAAATGCAGGCCGTCCTGCGCTACCTGCCCCTGATCATCGGGCTGGCCGGAAACGTAGGGGTGCAGTCGTCAACCATCCTGGTACGGGCGTTCGCGACCCAAGAGGTCGGGCCGGAACGGGAGCTGTCGGTCCTCGGCTCAGAGGTGATGACCGGAACCCTGATCGGCCTCATCTGTGGAATGGCCACCTTCTTCGTCGCCTCCTGGATCGAAGGTGACTGGCCACTCGGCGCGGCCGTCTCCCTGGCGATCTTCGCCGCCGTGGCCTGGGCCGCGATTCTGGGCTGTGCGGTCCCCATGGGATGCCGGCGGCTGAATATCGATCCAGCGGTCGTGGCCGGGCCCTTCCTGATCAGTCTCTCCGACATCTCCGGGGTGAGCATCTACATCCTCGTCGCCACCCACCTGGTCGGGTTGGGTTAGGCGTAGGTGACGCGGTCACAGGGTCCTGGAGGGCTCGGCTCCTCCCCCTACCCTTCTCCTCCGGTGGACGCTGGAATAGAGCCGTGAGCGGGCGACGAGTTCGACGAATCCTGTGGACCCTGGCGATCTGCATCCTGGGTGTGCTCGGGCTGCGCACTCTGGTGGGGGATCTCTTCCAGGTCAGCTCGTCGTCCATGGAGCCCTTTCTGTGGCCCGGGGAAGTGATCTTGGTGACCTATGACCACTCCCCGCCCAGGCGCATGGAGCTCGTCGTCTTCAAACGCCGGGGCGAGTACGTCATCAAGCGTGTGGCCGGCCTTGGAGGCGAGGCGGGCGAGGATGTGCGCATCGACAGCAACGGCGACCTGCAGATCGACGGACACTACCTCGCCGCCGATCTGCCCCGGCCCCGCATCCTGCTCTTCGATCAGGAGCAGCAGGACATCGAGCGCTACTTCGCGCACGGTAGCTCCCGGGGCGACCCTTGGCGGAAGGAAGGGGATGTGCTCGAGCTCGATGCGCGCCAGGTGAAGCCCGGCCAGGCGGGGGGGCTCCTGCGCTACCACCCGCGGCTGCTCGACAACTACCTCGACCAGGCGGGGGGAATCGTCGAAGGGCAGGAGACCGTAGCCGATGCAGCGGTGGCCTGCGAGGTGCGTTTCCTGGAGAGGGGAGGCCTCTTCCGCATCGGTCTCAAGGAGGGCGGGGATACCTTTTGGCTGCGCGTCGACCTCACCCAGCAAGACTCCCGGCTGGAACTACTCCGAGCGAGCAAGGAGGGCATGGAGACCCTGGCGGAGGTGCAGATCGAGGTGGAGCTGGAGAGCTGGATCCCCGTCTCATTCGAGAACATCGACAACCATCTCAGTGCGCGTTTCGGCGCGACACGGCTCGGTTTTTCCTATGACTTCAACCATCCAGCGGAGTCCTCCCTGGGTGAGCGCATCAAGTTGGGCGGTGAGGCCTGCCGGCTCGAACTGCGCCGGCTGCGCGTCTGGCGCGATCTGCACTACACCGCGCGGGGACACTACGCGGTCGGGGGGCGCTATCCCCTGGAGGCGGGCAAGCTCTTCGTGCTCGGGGACAACTCCGCCAACAGCATGGATTCCAGGGAGTATGGAGCGATCGATGCCGACCAGGTCATCGGTAGGCCACGACTCGTCGTCTGGCCCCCTTCCGCGATCCGGTGGCTGAATTGACACGGAGGTGATGGGGGACGGGTTCGAATTGGGACCGCGTGGGCCGAAACCCAGGCGCGCGAGCGGGGTTCGATGGGTGGCATGAAGCTTCCGGGGAGCCCCGCCGAAGACCAGGGTGCCGCACTGATGCGTGCTTGGCAGGCTGGTGACGAGAGTGCCTTCGAGGCGCTCGTCGAGACCTATGCAGGCCAGGTCTATGCCCTATTGACCCGCTTTCTGGGGCGTGCTGCGGTGCGCGAGGACCTGGTCCAGGAGGTTTTCCTGAGGGTGATCGGCGCCCGGGACCGCTACGTTCCCAGTGCCCGTTTCAGCACTTGGCTCTATCGCATCGCCTTCAATCTGGCGGTCAACGAGACCCAGCGTCGCGGCGGGCGGGCGCTCCAGTCCCTCGACGAGGGCGAGGGGGATGGGGAGACCCTGCGCATCGACCCCCGCGACGAGCGTTCTCCCGATCCTTCCCAGGGGCTCGAGCGGGAGGACGCGGTGAGCGCCGTGCGCGCGGCGATCGCGGCCCTTCCCCAGCAGCAACGTCTCGCTCTGATCCTGGCCAAGTACCACGACATGCCCTACGCGGAGATCGGTCAGGTGCTCGGATCGAGTGAAAAGGCGATCAAGTCACTCATCCACCGGGCCAGAGAGACCCTGCGGATTCGGTTGGCCCCTTTCCTGGAGGCGGAAGAATGGGCATGACCCGTGATTGCAACTCCTTCCGCGAGATGCTTGGAGGGGCTCTCGAGGCTTCCCTGCATGGCAGCGGGGAGGGCCTGCGCGTGCTCGGCTGGCACGAACATCTGCTGGCTTGCGAGGCCTGCCGCGAGTTGCTCGAACAGGAGGAGGCCCTCGAACTGCTCCTGGCCTCCCTGCCCGACCCCGTCCTGCCGCCGCAGCTAGCCGAGCGCTTGCTGGCACGTCTACGCGACCGCAGAGAGGCCGGCCTGGATGCTCTCCTGGACTTGGACCACGTCGAGCCACCGCCGGGCTTGGCGCGAGATGTGTGCCGCGGCCTTGCCCGAGATGCGATGGAAACGCGGCTCGATGCTCTCCTCGATCGAGCGGGTGAACTGCCCGTTCCCGCAGGTCTGGCGGGTTCGGTACTGGCCGGCTTGCAGCGCGCCCGGAGATCCCGGCGCGGGGGACCGCTCCTGCGACTCTCGCGCTCTCCCGCGTGGCGGGCTGCTCTCGCCGCGGGTCTGTTGATCGGACTGAGTTGGGCCCTGTGGGGAGCACTTGGAGAGAGGCCGGGCCAGACGGGTGGCGGCCGGCAGGTCGGTTCGAACCCCGTGCGTCACGAGTCAGGGCCCGTCGATCCCGACGAAGCGATCATCGCTTGGCTTCCGGCCCTGGAGTATTGGGAAGAGGTGCGCTCGCTCGATCCGCTCGAAGCCCAGATCATCGAGCACATGGATGATGTCGACGCGACACTCCTGGAGGAGGGTGGCTGATGGCACTGCGCTCGGGCATGTTCACGCTTACCGCTCTGGCGCTGGTCTTCGGTGTCGGGGCCTTCGCATTCCGGCAGGAAGATCAGCCCGCCGTGACCCCGGAGCTCCGACAGCGCTGGGAGGCTTTGAGTGAAAAGGAGCGGGCCCGGCTGCGGGAGCGTTTCGCGGAACTCGAACGCTTGAGTCCCGAGGAGCGGGACCGCATGCAGCGCCGGGCCAAACGTCTGGGTGAAATCGCTCGTCACCTCTACCGTTCACTCGATGAAGATGAACGCGCCAAGCTCGATCAGCTCGATCCCGACAAGCGTCGCGAGGTGTTGCGCGAGATGGCCGCCGAGCACGCACGCAAGATGGGGCAACGCATCCTGGCGCTGCTCCCCGCAGAGGATCGCGAACGGCTCCTGCGGGCCAGGCCGGAAGATCGCGAGATATTCTTCCTCGAGTTCCGTCAGCGGCAGCTTCGGCGTCTCGATGAAATCATCCGCAGGCAGGCCAAGAACTACCTTTCCGATGCGGAGCGCGAACGCCTTGCCGGCTTGAGTCAGGCTGAGCGCCGCGCCAAGTACCTCGACTTCTACAAGCGGCACGTCCGGCATTGGGTTGCTGAGCACGGATTGCCCGATGGGGTCACGCCGGAGCGCTGGAAGGCCTTGCAAGAGATGCCGCCGATCGTCTTCAACCTGGCTTGGGAACGCATCCGAGAACGGCAGGGTTTGCCATCCGCCATGCGTCCGGAACAGGCTACCCCTGGGGCGAGACGGCTGTTCGAGGCCTACTGGGCCGGTGAAGAGCGGGATCGAATCGACCTGGAGCAACTCGATCCCCAGGAGCGGGTGCAGAGGCAGGAGCTCTGGCGCAAACGGCGTGTACTCGCGGTGGCGCGTGAGCTCGAGGCGGAGGGGATCCTCCGGCCGGAAGAGCTGCGCATGCTCCAGACCGCGGATCCAGCTCAGTTGATCACGAGCCTGCGGCGCCTCGCCGGTCTCCTGATGCGGCGCGAGGATAGGGGCAAGTAGCTGCCCCGGCGCTACACTCGGTGTGTGGCCCTCGCTCCCCGCGACAACGCGACGTTCGTCCCTCTTCTCGACGCCCAGACGGTTCTCGCCTGCAAGGACGCGCGCATCTTCGACCTGCGCTCACCGAGCGAATTCGAGGAGGATCACCTGCCGGGGGCGCTCAACGTGCCCCTGTTCGATGACGCTGAACGGGCGATCGTGGGCTGGCTCTACCACCGCGCCTCGCCCGAACGGGCTTTCCAGGAGGGGCTGGAGGTCGTCGAACGCAAGATCGTTTCCC
Source organism: Planctomycetota bacterium (assembly GCA_027083445.1). GTDB lineage: Bacteria > Planctomycetota > UBA1135 > UBA1135 > JALWOP01. Next base: position 17,403 of record JALWOP010000474.1, read on the forward strand.
TCGTGCGGGCGATCCTCCCCGGTGAAGAATTCGGCGAGAGCCACGTCCTGGAGCGCATGCGCGCATTGGTACGCGATGGCTTCCAGGGCCTAGAGGCGGGCCTTGCGGCCGGACGCGCGAGCAAGGTCCCAACCACGCCGACCGTGCTGTACTGCTGGCGTGGTGGGTTGAGGTCACGCTCGGTCGTCGCTTTGCTCGCGGCACTAGGCGCAGAGGGGGTCGTAGGGCTGGAGAACGGCTACAAGGGTTACCGAGCCCATGTGCGTGCCGAACTCGAGGGGTTCGAACCACCGGCGACCTTCGTTCTGCGTGGTTTGACGGGTGTGGGCAAGACCCTGGTCCTGCGCGCCATGCAGAGACTGCGCCCGGAGTGGATTCTCGATCTAGAGCACGCCGCGGGGCACCGCAGTTCCCTGCTCGGGATGGTCGGGCTCGAACCCGTCAGCCAGAAACGCTTCGACTCGCGGATCGCGTCGCGGCTGCGCGGAAGTCGGGCACCGGCCCTGGTGGTCGAAGGCGAGAGCCGCAAGGTGGGCGACGTGGTCATTCCCGCCAGGCTCTGGCAGGCGATGGCGGGCGGGACCAACATCCTGCTCGAGGCCGATCAGGAGCGGCGCGTCGAGGTCCTGCTCGACGACTATCTGGCGGATCCAGAGGCTCGGCCACGGTTGCGCGAGCAGTTGGCCCGGGTCGAAGAGCGCATGGCGGGAGGGGCGCGGGATCTGGTCGGTTTGTTCGACGCGGGGCGCGAGCGGGAGCTGGTGGCGATCCTGCTCGAGCACTACTACGACCCTCTCTACTTGCATTCGGAGAAGGGCAAGGCCTATGCCCTACGGGTGGATGCGAGTGACCCGGAGCGCTGCGCCGAGGAGATCAGTACCTGGATCGAGCGGCAGCTTCTTGGTCACTCCGGCAAGCCGTGTGCGTAGGGGCGCCTGCGCTACCCGAGCCCTGGGAGACCATGACCACATCGACTCAAGAGCATCCCCACTCGACCACTCTCTCCCGCACCGGCTGCCGCGTCAGTTGGCTCCTGCAACTGATCGCTGCGGCGATCCTCTTCCAGACCCTCTTCTTCAAGTTCACCGCGGCTCCCGAGGCGGTGGCTCTCTTCGAGAAACTCGGCGTGGAGCCTTGGGGGCGGCTCGTCCTGGGGGGGATCGAACTGCTCGTCGGTATCGCGCTTCTCGTCCCGCGCACGGCTCTCCTCGGGGCCCTGGCTGCCGCCGGCCTCATGGTCGGGGCGATCGCCTCCCACCTCCTGGTCTTGGGGATCGAGGTGGGAGGTGATGGTGGCAGCCTCTTCGCGATGGCCTGCATCACGCTGGTCGCCGCCCTCGGGGTCATCTGGCTGCGTCGTGGCCGCTTGACCGGGTTTACCGGAGCGTAACCCCGCCCGGGTCGAGGCGGGAAGCGGGCAGGTGCGTGGGAAGGCCCTCCAACCGCGCATTTTTTTCAGAGAAACACACGCGATCTAGAGCCGCTCGTCGTTTCTAGGGGTGGCGACCCGGCTGGGAAGCGAGAGAGAGAACCGGTGAGCGCCCCCTCCGGGGGGCGGGAGGAACCTGCAACGGGGCTTGGGAGAGCCCCCAGCACCGCCAACTAGCCAGCGCCGCATGGGGCGGGCCCTCGGGAGGGGCCCGCCCCTCCCTCTTGGGGGACCTTCTCGAGGGCTTCTTGTCGAGGGGGAGCGTTTTCTCGCCGGCAGGGGGTCCAGTGCGGGATGGAGAGCGAGGGCCTCCGCCCCGAGGTCCTGCTGGGAGTATCCTGGTTCGCCTTTCCAGCACCCAGATCCCCATGCGCCCGACCCAGATTGCCACCGCACCCATTCTCCGCACGGACTATCGCCCCCTTCCCTGGAAGGTGGAGCGGGTCGACCTGCGCTTCGAGCTCGATCCCGAGGCGACCCTGGTTCGCTCGCGTCTGACCTTGGAGCGGACCGGCTCGGGCCCGCTCGTCCTCGACGGAGAGGAGTTGACGCTGCTCGAGATCTCGGTGGACGGCCGCGCCCTGAAGGAGGGCGAGTACGAGCTGGACGAGGAGCACCTCACTCTGAGCGAACTACCGGATCACTGTGTCCTGGAATTGGCGGTGCGCATCGCCCCCGAGCGGAACAAGGCCCTCTCGGGTCTCTATCGGTCAAGCGGAAACTACTGCACCCAGTGTGAGGCGGAGGGCTTCCGCCGTATCACCTTCTTCCCCGACCGGCCCGATGTCATGACGCGCTTCACCACCGAGATCGTGTCGGATCTGCCGGTCATGCTCTCCAACGGCAACCGCGTGGGCGAGGAGAGCCTTCCCGACGGGCGGCGCCTGGTGCGCTGGGAGGATCCCTTTCCCAAGCCCAGCTACCTGTTCGCCCTGGTCGCGGGCAACCTGGTCTCCGAGTGCGGCACCTTCACCACCGCTTCGGGACGCACAGTCGACCTGGAAGTGTGGGTCGAGCCTCAGAATGCTGACAAGTGTGCGCACGCCCTGCACTCGCTTGCTACGGCGATGAAGTGGGACGAGGAGCGCTTCGGCCTCGAGTACGACCTCGACCTGTACATGATCGTCGCCGTGGGCGACTTCAACATGGGCGCGATGGAGAACAAGGGGCTCAACGTCTTCAACTCCAAGTACGTCTTGGCTCGCCCGGAGACCGCCACCGACGAAGACTACGAGAACATCGAAGGTGTCATCGGGCACGAGTACTTCCACAACTGGACCGGCAACCGTGTGACTTGCCGGGACTGGTTCCAACTGACGCTCAAGGAAGGTCTGACGGTCTATCGCGATCAATCCTTCACCGCCGACCAGACCTCGGCACCGGTCAAACGCATCCTCGACGTCCGCCGACTGCGCACGCGCCAGTTTCCCGAGGACGCAGGGCCCATGGCCCACCCCATCCGACCCGAGTCCTATGTCGCCATGGACAACTTCTACACGGCGACCGTGTATGAGAAGGGGGCCGAGGTGGTGCGCATGTACGAGACCCTCCTGGGCCGCGAGGGGTTCCGCCGGGGCATGGACCTCTACTTTGAGCGGCACGACGGCCAAGCGGTGACCTGCGACGACTTCCGCGCGGCCATGGCCGACGCGAACGGGGCGGACCTGGATCAGTTCGAGCGCTGGTACTCCCAAGCGGGGACCCCCCGGTTGGCCATGGAGACGGCCCATGACTCGCAGGCGGGGACTTTCCGCCTCACCCTGCGCCAGGCCTGCCCTGAAGGGCAGGACAGCGCCCTCTATCAGCCCCTACACATTCCCGTCCGCGTAGCGCTTCTGGGCCGGGGAGGTCGTGAGTTGCCCCTGCGGCTGGCGGGTGAGGAGGAGGCTCCTCGCGAGCGTGTGCTCGAGCTACGCGAGATGGAACAGACCTTCGTTTTCGAGGGCATCGAGGAGGCACCCGTGCCTTCGATCTTGCGTGGTTTTTCAGCGCCGGTGATCCTCGAGACCCCTCGCACCGAGGAGGAGTACACCTTCCTGTTTGCGCACGACACGGATGCCTTCAACCGCTGGGACGCGGGGCAGGAGCTATTCACCCGCGAACTGTTTGCCCTGCTGGATGCCCACAAGGAGGGCGGCCCGATGCAGGTCTCGGAGAGCCTGGTGGCGGCTTTCCGCAGTGCGTTGTTGGATGAGGGGAGCGACGGGTCGATCCGAGCCTTGACCCTGGAACTTCCCGGAGAGCGGGCCCTGGCTCAGCGCCGCACGCCGGTCGATCCCGAGGGGCTGCGCACCGTGCGCCGGCACCTGATGCGGGTTCTGGCGGAGAATCTGCGCGCGGAGTGGCTGGAACTCTATGAGAGCTGCGCTCCCCAGGGCGAGTACCAGGCGACCAAGGCGGAGATCGATCGCCGGCGGCTCAGGGCCTTGGCCCTCAGCTTCCTGGTATGCCTCGAAGAACCGGACATGACGGCCCTCGCCTACGAGCAGTTCACTCGGGCTGACAATATGAGCGATGCGCAGGCCGCGCTGGCGTGCCTGGTGAACCTGGATGTGCCCGAACGCGAGGAGGCTCTCGCGGCATTCCACGCCCGCTGGCACGAGGATCCCCTGGTTCTCGACAAGTGGTTCGACCTGCAGGCGGGCTGCACGCTGCCAGGGGCGCCGGAGCGCGTGCGTGCTCTGATGGAGCACCCGGACTTCACCCTGGCCAATCCCAATCGGGCGCGCAGTGTCCTGTGGACCTTCTCGTCCCTGAACCTCGCCGGATTCCACGCTGCCTCAGGGGATGGCTACCGCATTCTGGCCGATGCGGTACTGGAGATCGATGGCGACAATCCTCAGCTCGCCGCCCGCTTGGTGGGGGCCTTCAACCCCTGGCGGCGCTACGACGCCGAGCGGGGTCGGCTCATGCGACAGGAGCTCGAACGGATTCGCGAGGCCCCCGGGCTCTCGAAGAACACGGCCGAGATCGTGGGGCACGCCCTGGGGGAGTAGATCCGGCGACTAGGCAATCGGGGCCCATTGTCCCCACCCCTGCAGGGGTCTATCTTGCACTAGCGGCTCCCCCCAACCCACCGGCACTCACCACCCCGACACGCAGGCTCCCGCGAATCATCCCCTCATGTGCGGCTTCATCGGTATCTACGGCCCTGACGGGGTCGATGTGGCGAGCGAAATCTACGAAGGCCTGCTCGCGGTCCAGCACCGGGGGCAGGATGCCGCCGGCATCACCACCTTCTCCAAGAAGTTCAACGTCAAGAAGGGCTTTGGGCTGGTGGTCGAGGTCTTCAACGAGGAGAACATGGCCCGCCTGCGCGGTCATCTGGGGGTGGGCCATGTGCGCTACCCCACCGTCGGCGGGAACCAGGAAGAGGACGCACAGCCCTTCCATCACACCTTCCCGGTCGGTGTGGCGATGGTGCACAACGGCAACGTCACCAACTTTCACGAGCTGACCGAGACGCGCTTCCGCCGGGGGGGAGTGCGACTCAACTCCTCCTGCGATCTCGAGATCATCCTCTGGGTCTTCCAGAAAGGGTTGGCCGATGCTTTGCAGCAAAAACCCGTCCTGGAACCCGAGGACATCTTCGCTGCGGTGAAGAGGGTCTACGAGGAGGTCAAGGGGGCCTACTCCGTATGCGCGGCGATCACCGATGTGGGCATGGTGGCCTTCCGTGACCCCTACGGCATCAAGCCGATCTGTCTGGGTAAGAAGACGACCGAGGAAGGTGAGTGGTTTGCCTGCGCCTCCGAGAGCGTGGTCCTCGATGTGAACGGCTATACCCGGGTCCACGACATCGGGCCCGGTGAGGCGGTCTTCATCGATACTCGCAGGAGGGTGCACCGCAAGGTGATCGGCGAGAAGCTGCACCGCCCCTGTATCTTCGAGCTGGTCTACTTCGCGCGACCCGACTCTTTCCTCGACGACATCTCCGTCTACAAGACGCGCCGCCGTTTCGGCCACCGCTTGGGGGCTCAGTGGAAAGATGTCGGTGCACCCCGTCCCGACGTCGTCATTCCCGTACCGGACTCCTCTCGGGATGCCGCCATGGGCGTCGCGGACCAACTGGGCGTGCCCTATCGGGAAGGCCTGGTCAAGAACCGCTACGTGGGGCGTACCTTCATCATGCCCAACCAGAAGGTGCGCAAGTCCTCCATTCGGCGCAAGCTGAACCCGATCGAGCTCGAGTTCAAGGGCAAGGATGTGCTTCTCATCGACGACTCGATCGTGCGCGGGAATACCTCGCGTAGCATCGTCGAGATGGCGCGAAGGGCAGGAGCGAACAAGGTCTATCTGGGGATCACCAGCCCGCCCCTGATCGCGCCCTGCCCCTACGGCATCGATATGGCGAGCAAGAAGGAGTTCATCGCCACGGACAGGACCCCCGAGGAGATCGCCGAGTCGCTCGGGGCGGACTATGTCCTCTACCTCGACCGTGAGGAGATGAACGCAGCGGCCCGCGAAGGCAACGAGAGGATCGAAGAGTTCTGCAACGCCTGCTTCACGGGTCGTTATCCCACCGAGGATGTGACCCTCGAGCGCCTCAAGGCCATCGAGGAAGAGCGCGGATGCCAACGGGACAACATCTCGGTCTGAATCTCGACATCCTCTCTGCCTCCGACTCGCTTCTCTCCGTCTTCCTGCATCTCACTCCCTCCGCCAAATGCGCGCCAGCCTCCAGTCCCTCCACCACATGGTGGGTGACACGCCCCTCTTCTCGATCCACCTCCGTGTTCGTGGCAAGGAATTCACGATCCACACCAAGAATGAGATCTTCAATCTCACCGGAAGCATCAAGGATCGCATGGTGCTGCGTATCTTGGAGCGGGGATACGAAGAGGGTTCTCTGAAGCCCGGCGACCTGCTCGTCGAGGCGACCAGTGGGAACACGGGGATCGCCGTGGCGGCGATAGGACGGGCCCTGGGCCATCCGGTCCGCATTCACATGCCGGACTGGATGAGCCGCGAGCGTGCCTTGGTGATCCAGAGCCTGGGTGCGACGGTCGTTCCCGTCTCGGCTGAAGCGGGCGGATTCCTGGGCAGCATCGCTCAGGCTGAGGAGTGCGCGCGCGAGCGGGAGGATGTTTTCCTGCCGCGGCAGTTCGAGAGTGCGGCAAACGTGGAAGCGCACGAGCGTACGACCGGGCCGGAGCTCGTCGCGCAGCTCGAAGAGCTGGGTCTGCGGCCAACCGCCTTCGTCGCCGGAGTGGGCACGGGTGGCACGGTGATGGGCGTGGGGCGTTTTCTGCGCGAGCGGTTCGGGAAAGTCGAAATCCACCCCCTCGAGCCGGCCAACTCACCGACCTTGAGCACGGGACATCGCGTCGGCAAGCACCGCATCCAGGGCATCAGCGACGAGTTCATTCCCGACATCGTCGACCTGGGATTCCTCGACGGCGTGGTCGACGTCTGGGATGGGGATGCGATTCTGATGGCCCAGCGCCTGGCGGGAGAGCTGGGCCTGGGGGTGGGCATCAGCTCTGGAGCCAACCTCCTCGGCGCGGTACGCGTGGCTCTGGAGCAGGGTGATGGGGCGGTCGTGGCGACGGTCTTTCCCGACAGCAACAAGAAGTACCTCTCGACCGACCTCGTGCGAGAGGAGCCCGTGCGGGATGAGTACCTCAGCCCCGAAATCGAGCTTCTCGGATGGGAAGTCACCCGCGGGCCCGCTCTGGAGGACGCCACGGTCGGCACCTAGCAGCAGCACCTGGCAGCAGGACCCGCCCAGGAGTTCGCTTCGTGGGTCTGAGCTGGGAATGGCTGGGAGCGGGCTTTTGGGATTGTGCTCCGCTGTCGATGAGTGGGGGGTGAAGGAGCTTCCTGAGGTATTCCAGCGCAATCTGTGCGCCCTGGCCGAGCGTTCCCGTCCCCTAGCCGAGCGATTGCTCTGGCCCGTGGGGAGCGGACACCTGCGCTTCGAGGGGGAGCGCCCCTACTATCGCTTCCACCGGGACTGGACCGCACTCGAACCGGATCCTGCCGCCCATGCGGCGAACCTGCCCGGGGATGAGGTGTGCTTCCTCGGGGTGGGGGTGGGCGATGGCTTGGATCGGGCCCTACGCGAGCACCCACGTCTGCGCGTCCACGCCTGGGACCGGGATCCATGGATGTTGCGCCAGGCGCTCTCCCGGCACGATTGGTCGCGGGCCATCAGGGCGGGGCGCCTGCGCCTCTACCTGGGGGTCGATATCCTCGACCTCTCGGGGAGTGATCTGCCCCGTGTCGAGCACCCCGTGCTCGGTTCGATCTATCGCCTGGAGAGCCTGCTGCTCGACGACAAGCCCCTTGCACCGCGCGTCGGGTTGTGCACGGGCAAGCTATACGTGGATGATCTGGCGTTGGCCCTGCGCCGCCGAGGGTTCAGCGTTCTGCCTCTCGAGGTGAAGAACTGGTCCGGCGAAGAGCTCGACTACGCCATCAAGCGGGCTCAGCCCCGTTTCCTGGCGCGCATCAACTACGTCCAGGGTCTGGCGGAGTTCACCCATCGCCACGGCTTGCCGCTCCTCGTCTGGGAGATCGATCCCAGCACGGACGATCCGCAGCCGGCCCGGGTTCCGACGTCCCACCTGCACCTGTTCACCTATCGGCAATCCAACCTGGAGAAGTATCGCGCAGCGGGTTTCGTCCATGTGGAGTACCTCCCCCTGGCGGCTCCTCTCCAGCGACGTCGTCCGCTCGAACTCGACGCCGAGCAGCGCGCCCGCTATGGCGCACCGGTGACCTTCGTCGGCGCGAGCCAGGTCCAGGCAGCGGCGGCATTGCGCAAGCGACTCGATCAGCGCTACGCGCGCTTTGCCGGGGAAGGCGCTCTGCCGGATTTCCAAGCCCAGTGCAACGAGCTGCTCGGAATCCAGTCCCGCGCGGGGGGCTGGATCCTGCCGACGCTCTTCGCAGAGCGCTTCGAGGAGTTTCTCGCTTCCCAACCGGCCGACGACGAGGAGCCGGTTCGGCTCCTGGCGGAACAGGCCTCCTCGGAGCGGCGACGGGCCATCCTTGCCTCCCTGGCTGAAGAGGGCATCGCGATCTACGGCGACAAGGGTTTTGCGGACCTCCCCGGCTACCGGGGGCCGGCACGCCATGGCAAGGAACTGACGATGATCTACAACGCCGGCGCGATCCACGTGGATATCGGGCGTTGGTACCAGAGCGACATCGTGACCATGCGTGTCTTTGATGTCCTGGCATGCGGCGGGTTCCTGATCGCCCAGCGCTCCGAGGCCCTCGAGGCCGAGTTGCGCGTGGGAGTGGAGGTCGAGGCTTGGAGCACCCCCGCCGAATTGCGGGCAAAGGTGCGCTACTACCTGGCTCATCCCGAGAAAGCACGAGCGATAGCCACCGCCGGCTGCCAGGCGGTCCGTGCTCGGCACGGCTTCGATCAGCGTGTGGACCACATCTTGGAGTCTCTGCCGGACGGCGCAGCACTACCCCTCGCCGGGTAGACTTCCGCCGAGCCGATGCGCGTACTCGTCACCTCGCCCGTGTTTCCCCCGGACCTGGGGGGTCCCGCCGTCTATGTACCCTCGATTGGCCGCTTCCTGACCGAGCGAGGCCACCAGGTCAAGGTGATCGCCTTCTGTTCAGACCCTTCTCCCGAGGGCTATCCCTTCGAGGTGGAGACGATCTCTTCGGGTTCGCTCCCCCTGCGCTACCTGCGTGCTTTCCTGCGTGTGTTCCTAGAAGCGGGCAAGTACGACGTGGTTTACGTCAACGAGCACCTCGCCCTGCTGCACGTCCTGGCCGCCCGCTTGAGGCGCCGTCCGGTAGCCATTCGCATCATGGTCGACGGTGCCTGGGAGATCGCGCACCGCAAGGGCTGGTGCGGCGGGGACGACATCGTCACCTTCCAGGGCAAGGACTACGGCTGGCGCGTGCGCCTGACGCGCTTCCTACAACGACGCTGGTGGGGAGGGTGTAGCCACATCATCGCCTGTTCCGAGTTCCTGCGGCAGATCCTGATTCAGCATCACGGAGTTGCGGCGGAGAAGGTGCAGCGGATCTTCAATGGCTATCACGGACCTCGGGCCGAAGACGTGGCGGCTACCCGCGAAGAGGCCCGTGAAGCTCTCGGGCTGGATCCCACGCAGCGCTACGTGCTCACGATCTGCCGCCTGATGAATTGGAAGCGGGTCGACAACATCCTGCGCGCCCTGGTCGATCTGCCCGAGGATGTGCAATTGCTCGTCGCTGGGGATGGGGACATGCTGGAGCCGTGGAAGGCGCTGGCCGCGGAGTTGGGCCTGGCAGGGCGGGCACGTTTTCTCGGCAATGTTCCCCACGCCGAGATCCCGACCTACATCCGAGCCGCGGATGTTTTCGTGCTCAACTCCGAGTACGAAGGGCTCTCCCACACGCTGCTCGAGGTGATGAATCTGGGAACGCCGATCATCGCTTCTGGTGTCTGCGGCAACCCCGAGGTGATCGAGGATGGGGTCAACGGCCTCCTGGTCGACCCGCGCGACCCTGGGAGCCTGCGAGAAGCTCTCGCGAAGCTTCTAGGGGACGAGGAGTTGGGCCGGCGCTTCGTGGCAGCCGGCCTGGAGCGCTGTCCCCAGTTCACCCGGGAGGGGACCTTCAGCCAGGTCGAGGCGGTCCTCGGCCGTCTGGCGGGGGCTCAAATCGAGAACCCAAGCCGCACGCTTACGTAAGCGAGATATACTGGGGTTCGTCCACCCCCTGGCCGATTCTCCCCTGGGCACCGCCCAGATCCGGCTGGTCCGGAGTGACGCAGGCACATGAGGTCTCCCAGCATGTCCGATACCCAAGCCCCCCCGGTCCGCTCCCTGAAGGTCCTGGTGATCGAGGATTACCTGCCCCAGGAGATGTTGGGGATCATGTGGCTCTCGAGGGCGATCAAGGACGCCGGCCACCAGGCCCGGTGCCTCTTCCTGCCGGACAAGGACTGGATCCAAAAGATCAAGGACTACAACCCGGATGTGGTCGCCTATTCGGTCACCACCGGGATGCACCTCTACTTCCGGGACATCAACCGCAAGGTGCGCGAGATCCTTCCCAACGTCTTCGCCATTCAGGGGGGTGCACACTGCACCTACTCGCCTGAGGAACTCGAGGAGGATCCCAACCTCAACGCGATTTGCCGGGGTGAAGGCGAGGAGGCGATCCCCGAGTTGCTGAACCGCATCGCCGCGGGCGAGGACTACTACGACATCCAGAACCTGTGGTTCCGTCATCACGAGACGGGTGAGATCATCAAGAACGGGCAGCGCCCACCCATCCAGGACCTGGATGCGCTGGGATTCCCCGACCGTGAGATCATCTACGAGGCGGGTGCGATCTACCGCGACAGCGACCGCAAGGTCTTCGTGACCCAGCGTGGCTGCCCGATGAACTGCTCCTTCTGCTTTCACCACGCCCTCAAGAAGAAGGTCTACAGTTCGACCAATGCCAAGTACGTTCGCAAACGCTCCGTGGATCACGTCATCGCCGAGATCAAAGCGGTGCGGGAGAAGTACAACCTGAAGTTCGTTCACTTCCTGGACGACATCTTCAACCTCTCGGGGAAGTGGCTGGAGGAGTTCTGCGAGAAGTACCCCAAGGAGATCGGGCTCCCCTTCGACTGCATCCTGATGGCCAACATGACCAAGGAACGGCACATCAAGATGCTCAAGGAAGCCGGCTGCGTCTACGCTCGAATCGCCTTCGAGTCAGCCAACGACTACATCCGCAACGCCGTCTTCCGCAAGAACACGACCCTCAAGCAACTCGAGGACGCCGCTGGATGGATCTCCAAGTACGGGATCCGCTTGGGTTCGCTGAACATGCTCGGTGGTCCCGGGGCCAGCATGGAGGATGAGTGGGAGACGGTGGCGCTGAACATCAAGTGCAAGGTCGATCACCCCCTGGTCTCGATCATGCAGCCCTATCCGATGTTCGACGTCGGCGAGATGGCCAGGGACATGGGTTACGCCGTGGCGGCCTATGACGACTTCCCGGTCAAGTTCAACCGCACCACCACGATCGAGTTCGAACACAAGCGCGAGGTTGAGAATCTGCACAAGTGGTTCCCGATCGTCGTGCGCTATCCCTGGCTCATGCCGGTGGCCAAGCGCGCCATCCGCTGGCACATCTTCAGCAAGGTCTACCTGGTGATGTACATGCTCTACAGCGAGTACATGGTCAGCGAGCAGGCCAAGCTCTATGCCCACGCCCAGGGCCTGCGAGGACCCCGCTACTGGACCCTGGTCGATTTCACGCGCCGAGTGACGGTCAAGGGTTTCATCCGCATCTACGAGAACCTCTTCGGCAAGGTCGCCCGCCGCTTCTCTCTCTCGCTCCAGATGGGCGATGAGCGCGTCGTGGCACACATGGACTAGGCAAGGCGCTCGATCGCGAGCGCTGAGGGTAGGATCGGGGTGTCGATCATGGATCCGCACCGCCGTCTGGAGGATGTTCCCTACGAGGGTGTGACCGTCGAGCTCCTCGCTCGCATTCGCGAAGGGGATGACGGCGCATGGGAGGAGCTCTATCGGCGCTACCACGACGACCTGCTCTTCGCGGTGCGGGCTCACCTCGGGCCGGCCCTGCGCTCACACTTGGAGTCCGAGGACGTGCTCCAAAGCGTAGCCATCCAGGCGCTGAGAGTCCTGCCGCGTTTCGAGCCTCGGGGCAAGGGCAGCCTGCGGCACTACCTGCACTGCATGATCGTCAACAAGATCCGGGATCGTGCGGCCTACTATGGGGCGGCCAAACGTGCGGGCGATCAGCGCCTCGAGACGGGTGACGTCGCCGATCTTTCCGAGGGGCAGCCGACCTATCGCGACGGCGAGCGCTTCGAGCGCCTCGAACGGGCCCTGCGCCTCCTGCCGCCCGATCAGGAGCGCGTCGTCATTCTGCGCCGAGTCGATGGCCTGAGCAGCAAGGAGGCTGCGGAATTGCTGGGCAAGAGCGAGGTGGCCGTGCGCAAGCTCTACAGCCGGGCCATCGCCCGCTTGGGGAGCCTCATGGGCGAGGAGAAGCGATGAGTCGGTCACGGACCATCGAAGAGCTCGTGGCGCACTACATCGAGCGCCGGGACTCAGGGGAACCCCTCTCCGTGGAGGCTTTCCTCGCGGAGAATCCCACGATCACCGGTTTGGAAGAGGCCCTGCGCAATGCCCTTGCCGCCGAGGAACTCTTCCCCGGGTCGGGGAGTGGAATCGGGCGTCCGGACCGCATCGGGCCGTGGATCGTGGAAGCGGAGCTGGGTCGGGGGGGAGCCGGCCGGGTCTTGCGCGTGCGGCACGCGCAAGACTCTGGGGTCTACGCTCTGAAGCTGATCGCTCTGCGCTCGATCGGCAGCCGCCGAGCACGCCAACGCTTCCGCCGTGAAGGGCAGCTCCTGAGCGCACTCGACCATCCGGGGATCGTCGGCGTCCACGAGGTAGCCATGGATGGCGAGCGGCCCTACATCGTGATGGACTACCTGCCTGGGCTTTCCCTCGCGGTGCGTCTGGAGCGCGCCAGGAGCCGGATGAGTCGGGTCTCCCGGACAGGTCTGCCCCCCCTCGATCAACTGGAACTGCCGGGAGAGGGGGATCCCTTTCAGCGAGCGGCCCGCATAGCCCTTGAGCTCTCACTTGCGGTCGCCCACGCGCACGAGCGGGGCTTGCTGCACCGCGACCTCAAGCCCTCCAATGTCGTCTTCGGTGAGGACGGTCGCCCCGTCCTCGTGGATTTCGGCCTGGCTGTCAGCGAAGACAGCGGCACACTCACGGCAAGTGGGGATCTCTTGGGGACCCCGCACTACATGGCACCCGAACAGGCGCGAGGCCTCCAAGCCGACGAGCGGACCGATGTCTATGGCCTCGGGGCGGTGCTCTATGAACTCCTCTGCCTCCATCCACCCCACGAGGGCAGCGATCCGCTCGAGATCCTGCGCTCGATCCGGCGCCGGCCGCACAGGCCCATCCGGCAAGCGAACCCCTCGGTCCCACCGAGCTTGGCGCGAATCGTCGAACGGGCCCTGGCTTGGAAACGGAGCCGGCGCACCCCCACCGCTCGGCTCCTGGCGGAAGACCTGGAGGCCTTTCTTTCCGGCCGGCGACCGAAAGCGCGTGGGCGCGGCCCACTCGAGATGGCGGAAGATTGGGTGCGCTATCGGCCGCGAACCGTCTTGGCGACCTCGCTTGCGGGGCTCGCGATCGTCGCCGTGGCGACCTTGGGTTGGCTTGCCGGGAACCGCTCGAATCGTGACGACCTGCTCCGCCTCGGCCGCCAGGTGGACGTGGCCTGGCTCGGGGAGCGCCGAGATACGTTCCAGAGACTGGCAGATGAGTATGCAAGGCTCGCCCCGGGGCAGCCACGCGCGCTGCTCTACCAGGCACTCGGAGGTGGAGATCTGCCCAAAGAGACCGGAGATGACGCGGTCGATGCGCTCAGTGCAGGACTTCGGGCTGAGCGAGCTGGAGATACGGAAGAGGCCTACCGGGCCTACAGCCGGGCACGACGGAGCGCAGAAGGCGAATGGGTCTTACCGGGGGGGATGGCGGCCCTCTTGGAGCGCGGCGGGGAGCACAGGCAGGAGCGCATCGCCGATCTCGAGGTCGCTTGGCGCTCGCTCCCCGGATGCCTGCGATTCTCTCGGGAGCTTGCGCGGCAGTACCGACTGGCCGGCAATCCCGCCAAGGGCATGCGCGCTCTCGAGCGCGTCTTGGACGGTACGCAGGGAGGTTGGCGCGACTACTCCGAGCTGGCGGCCTGCCGCCTCGAAGCCAAGCAGCCGGCAGCCGCATTCGAAGCCATCCAAAAGGCGCTCGAGCGGGCTGCCCCGGATCCCCCTTCCAGTCTGATTTCACGCGAAGCCGCGATCCTTGATGCTCTAGGTGAGTTCGCGGATGCGGAGGCCCTGTTCCGGAAGCTGGTAAGCCGCTACCCCTCGGACGGCAGGTTGCACTTCAGCCTGGGCCGCGTGCTCGACGGACAGTGTCGCCTGTCGGAAGCGCGGGCAGAGTACCTCGAGGCGTGGGAACGGGGCGCTCGCCCACTCGAAACCGCGGTCAGTCTGGCCCACCTCCACGCCGGCTCGGGCATGACCGCAGGGGGCTGCGAGAGCTGCCGCCGGGAGTTCGGCGCCCACCCCGAGCTGCTGGACCCTTCATTAGCGCTCACCTGGTTGCGCCGCGCCGCCGAACGGGATTCGTTCAACTCTGCTTGGCTGCCGGGGTTCGCCGCCGATGTCGCAGAACGCGCCGGATGCAAGCAAGAGGTGCGCGCGCTACTCGCCGACTACCTCGATGAAGATGCCGAGATCGATGCCCGCACAGTTGCCATCGAGCGGGCACTGCACAGGCTGGCGCCGCAGGAGGCCTTGGAGGACCATTGAAGCGCCTAGGATTGGCCTTGCTCTCTCTTGGGATCGGTCTCTTCGCCATCGAGTGGGGACTGCGACGGTGGTATCCATTCCGGGGACTGATCTATCAGCTAGATCCGGTCTGTCTGCACACCACCATCCCCGGCGCGCGTCGCATCCAGCCGATGCCAGCCTGGGCCGGGGGGGGGCGGAACCGGATCGTGATCGGTCCGGAGGGGTACCGCGGCGTCTCCCTTGCCGATCTGGACGGGCGAGCGCGCTTGATCGTCGTGGGAGACTCCTTCGTCATGGCGGAGAACGTCGCCTATGAGGACAGCTTGCCGGCCCGGTTGGAGGTTCACCTGGGTGGTGAATACGCCGTCATCGGATTGGCCGCCTCCGGTTATGGACCCGACCAAGAGCTTCTGCGCCTGGAGCGTGAGTGGGAGGTCCTGCGGCCGGCGCGTATCCTACTGGTGCTCTGTGCGACCAATGATCACGGGGATCTGGTACGCAACAAGCTCTTCCGGTTCGACGATGCCGGTGAGCTGCGACCTGCACGCTGGCGTTTCGGAGAAGACCTGAAGGATTTTTTTGCGCGCGCCCGGCGGCGTGCGCGATCTCCCGTGCTCCTGCGTTTGGTGCGCAGCCTCTTGGACCACGATACGGAAGATCGCCCTGCGTCGGACCGGGCCGGTTTCATCCCGCTCTATCTGGCCGCCGGCGAGCAGGAATGGCAGGACTACGTCGGGGGCGATCCAGTTGTCCGGGACCTCCTGCGGGACTACTATGATGCGGACCTGGCTGTCGATCCGGAGAGCCCTTCAGCCAAGGGGAAACGGGCTCTCATGCGGGCAGTGCTTGCGCGCTGGGGAGCCGACATGAAGAAACGCGGCGTCCCACTCTCGATTGTGATCGTGCCCTCAGCAGTAGACCTCGATCCGACCTTCGGGATCCGAGTCGATCCCGAGCAGTATCCCGCCTATGACCCGCGCGCCCAGTCGCAAGCCCTTGTCGAGGAGGCTCCAGATACGGCCCCGGTACTCAATCTCTTCGAGCTCTTTGCAGCGCACGAACCGCGGGAACTCTTCGTCGGGCGTGAAGACATCCACTGGAACGCACGGGGGATCGATCTGGCCGCTGAGGAAATCGCCCGCTGGCTCAGGGCAGGATCGTGACCGGCGTTCCGACGGGGACCCGAGAGAAGAGTTCGGCCACGTCCTCATTGCGCATGCGCACACACCCGTGGGAAGCGGGTTGTCCGATCAGTCCCTCCTCATTGGTGCCGTGGATATAGATGTAGCGCTGCTTCGAATCGACCCCGGGGCCTTGGTTGCGCCCGGGCTCGAGTCCCTCGAGCCACAGAATGCGGGTCAGGACGAGGTCCTCTTCGACATCGGTTTGGTCGCGATGGATCTCGGCTAGCTGTCCCGTGTCCTGGCGGCTGCGGAAAATCGTCCCCAGGGGCGCATCCTCGCCGATCTTCTCTGCGATGCGGTGTTTCCCGAGGGGGGTGCAGTTGCTTCCTGCTCGACTCCCCAGGCCGAAGCGTGACGTGGAGACGGGCCAGGAGGCGATGGGGCGCCCTGCCTGGAGAAGGGTGAGGCGTTGACGGCTGCATTCGACCACCAGGGAGATGTCGGTGGATGCGGGGGGCATGGTCTGGGCC
>JALWOP010000475.1 GCA_027083445.1 Planctomycetota bacterium
CCCGAGACCCCCTCCCCCCGGGTGCTGGGCGTCCTGGGGGGCATTGCCAGCGGCAAGAGCCGTGTCGCCCGGCGCCTGGCCGGCCAGGAGGGGTGGGTCATCGACGCCGATCGACTCGCGCGGGAGGCCCTGCGCGAGATCCCGCCTGCCCTGCTCGAACGCATCGGAGCCGGACTCTCCCAGCTCCCCGACCCGGCCCTGAGGGCCGCCCTGGCCCGCCGTGTCTTCGAGGATCCCCAGGCGAGAGCTCTGCTCGAGGACTGGATCCACCCGCGCGTTCGTGAGAGGATCCTGGCCGTCCTCGCCGAGGCGGAGCAGCAGGGGGTCCCGCGTGTCGTCCTCGACATCCCCTTGCTGCTCGAAAACGAAGCCCAGCACGGGCTCGTCGCGCGTTGCCACCACCTGGTGTTCGTCGACGCTCCAAGAGTGGAGCGCGAGCGACGCGCGATCGAGCATCGGGGTTGGGAGCCGGGCGAGGTCGAGCGCCGCGAAGCGACCCAGCTCCCCCTCGAAGAGAAGCGCGCCCGCGCTGACTTCGTAGTGGACAACTCCGGAAGCCTCGAGGAGCTCGACGCCGCCGTGGATCGAGTGCTGACCCAGGTCGGTCTCTGAGATCGCGGACCGACGCAGCTACATCCAGACCCCCCATTGCCGATATGGCCCAGACCAAGAAGCGGGGCAAGCGCCCCTTCAAACCCAAGGGCAACTCTCCTCACGCCCGACCCCACGCAAGAGCGAACAAGGCCGGCAGCCTGTACATCGACTACAGCCAGCTACCCGCCGATATGGACGAGGAGGCGCTGGAGGACCTCGTGGCATCGCTGCCCAAGAGTCGGCGCAAGACCAAGCCCAAGCCCGTCCTGCACTCCGAGCTCCTGGCTATGCACCTGGCGGAGATGCACGAGCTCGCCGCCAAGGAAAAGGTCCCCGACTTCGTCGGCCGCAATCGCCGCGACGCGATCTGGGAGATCACCTCCCATCGCCTGCGTTCGCACATCCCCGTCGTCGTCGAAGGGATCCTCGACCTACACGGCAAGGGACACCACTTTCTGCGCACGAGATGGACCGACTACATGCCGGCGCAGGAGGACGTCTACGTCCCCACCTCCCTGATCGAACGCTACGGACTCCAGCAGGGCATGACCGTTCGAGGAACCCTACGCCCGGTTGCCGAGGGTGAGGAGTACTTCTGCCTCCAGGAGGTCGAATCCATCGACTGCCACCCCCCCGAGGAGGCGTTCGGACGCCCGGGATTCAAGGAGCTCGTCCCCCTCTATCCCGATCAGCGCATCATCCTCGAAGGCACCGAGGAAAACCCCCTCGAAATGCGCATCGTCGACCTGATCACACCTATCGGTCGAGGACAGCGCGGCCTGATCGTCGCTCCCCCGCGCACGGGCAAGACCGTCCTCTTGCAGATGTTGGCCCAGTCCATCGTCCACAATGCACCGGACGCACACCTGATCATCCTGCTGGTCGACGAACGCCCCGAAGAGGTGACCGACTTCCAGCGCAGCGTGCATGGCGAACACGTCGAGGTGATCAGCTCGACATTCGATGAACCGGCTGCGCGACACCTGCAGGTTGCCGAGCGGGTCATCGAGAAGGCCAAGAGCATGGTCGAAGCGGGCGAGGACGTCGTCATCCTGCTCGACTCGATCACCCGCCTGGCCCGCGCCAGCAACAGCGAGGCCCCAAGCAATGGCAAGTTGCTCTCGGGGGGCCTGGAAGCGACGGCCCTGCAGTTCCCCAAGCGTTTCTTCGGAGCGGCGCGCAACATCGAGGATGGAGGCTCCTTGACCATCCTGGGCACGGCCCTGGTCGAGACCGGCTCCAAGATGGACGAGGTCATCTTCGAGGAGTTCAAGGGCACGGGCAACATGGAGATCGTCCTCGATCGGCGCATCTCGGACCGACGTATCTTCCCGGCCATCGACATCAACCGTTCGGGGACCCGCAAAGAGGAGTTGCTCTTCACACCCGAGGAGGTCGAGCGCGTCTGGATGCTGCGCAAGGTGCTGAACGAACTCGATCCGGTCGAGGCGATGGAGATGCTCATCCAGAAGATGCGCAAGACCCGCGTCAATGCGGAGTTCCTGCTGACGATCGGCGGCTGAGCGCCGGCACTCCACGCCGACTCCACGGCCGAGGGTTCCGACCCCGCCGCTCAGCGGGCGGGGTCGGAGACGCGCAGCACCTGGCGTAGGCCGAGCCGCGCCGGCTCCAGTTTCGCCCTCGAGCGTCCCAGTTGGGGTAGCTCCTGGAGCGCGAGGGCGATCCAGATCAGCTCCTCGCGGCGACCGCCGAGAGCCGCGTCGAGAGCATCGCGCCACAGGGAAGCGACGTGATCGTGGGCATCGGCCTTGTGATCGAGGTGCTTCCAGAGGGTCAAGAGGCGGTTCTTCTCGCTGCTGGCATGGACGACCGCGGGCGGCAACTGCCCGGGGGCATCTTCCTCATCGAGCCGAGCCCTGGCCGAGGGAACCTCGACTACCCGCCGGCCCCCGCGCCAAACCGAGAGCCCCAGGTCGACGTCCCACCAACCGAGAGGTGCGATCACCCTGTCGAAACCGGCGAAGGTTTCGCGCCGCAGGGCGAAGGCGTGCTCCGAGGCGAAAGGCACGGGACGCACCAAAGCGGGGTCCGGCCCCAGGTCACGGGATACGACATGCAGGCGGCCGTCTTCGAACTCGACCGCTACCGAGCTCACGACGGCGCCGTCGCACTCGAGGCGCGGAGTGGCCAGGCCGACTCCCTCCTCCTCGAAGACCGCCAGGAGCGCGTCCAGGAAACCAGGTTCGACCCGGACGGCGGGTGCCAGGCCGACCAGGAAATCCCCCTGGGCCTGGTCTGCCCCCTCCGCGTAGGCCGCCGCCGGGTCGAGGCTCTCCGTTGGGGAGAGGACTCGGGCACGGGGGCAGGCCGCCTCCGCCCACTCGGCCAGTACGCCACGCCCGGAAGCGTCGACCAGGATGAGCTCATCGGCCAGACTGAGAGTCGGCTCTAGAGCGGCCCACAGCCCCTCTAGAGGCGCTGTCGCTCCCGGACTGGGGACGATCACACTGGCACGCACGCTCATGCTTCCCCTCCCGCCTGCCAGCTGCGGACACGCTGGATCAGGGATCCACCCGCCAGCCGTGCAAAGAGGGAACTCGATGCCTCACGGGCCGCGGACATCTCCTTGCGTCGCCACTCGAGCTCCTTGGCCAGGCGCTCGATTCCCTCACGGCTCGCTTCGACACCCGCCGGCGAGAGGGGGAGGGACCCGGAGTGGCCGCCCTTTTCAGCCACCACCTCGAGCAGCCCTCCCAGCTCCCTTCGCAGCCAAGATTCGTGTTCACGTAGGCCCCGCAGCTCCTTCTCGAGGCTCTCGAAATGCAGCTCGATCGCCTCGTGATCCGCCAGGGCGCCGTCATCATCCCCCCCACTGAACCGCTCGCGCAGGTACCGTAGCTCCCGCGCGCCGGCTTCGAGGGTCGCCTGCAGGTGGTCGCGCTCCTCTCGTAGTTGGGAGTAGGCTGCACGCTCCCGCTCCAGCTCCCCGGAGAGTTCCCGGGCAGCCGCCAAGCGCTGCTCGAGCTGCTCTTCGAGGCGAGAGCGCTCCTGGGCATCGACCTCACGTTGACCGGCGAGCTCGTCCCGCGCCCGACGCGCCTCGCTGACTTCCTTTTCCAGGGTCACCAGGGCTTCTTCGCGCTCCTCGAGGCGCCCCCGCAGCTCCTCGAGGCGGCTTGCATGGGCCTCGGTACGCTGGACCAGTTCGCTTCGCGCTGCGTCGGCTCGCTCGATTTTGCGTTGCAGGCGCTCGATCAGGCGACGATCCGCCGCTGCCGCATCCCGGAGACCCGAACCTCGGCCCGCAGCCATGATCAAGAGCTCGCGGGGAGTCGCCCGCAGTCCCATCTGTTCACCCAAAACCTCCAGACCCGCCAAGACCTGCCCCAACAGATCGCGGGTCGAGAGCCGCGAGAAGTGCTCGTAGCGCTCGACGAAGGGCTGCAGGTAACCCGGACAGTCCGGGACCGCCCGCCGGCTCTCAGCCGCCTGGACGAGCTCTCGGTAGGTCTCGAGCCACTCGCGAGCCTCGCTCTGAACGGTCCGGGGAGGGCGCAACTCCAGTTCAAAGCGGTCGAGCAGGAATTCCTCACGCGTGAAACGCTGCACCGCCTCCCCCAGTCCATGCGCGTCGCCCGGCTCAAAGAAGAGCCCGTCGACATCGTCGCGCACGACCTCTTCGAGGGTGGCGTGCCGAGCCGCCAGGACGGGTCGTCGTGCAGCGCGCGCCTCCAAGGCCTCGAAGAGCCCGCCCCCGTCCCAAAGCGCGGGTATCACACGCACATCGATACTCTCCAGCAGGGCGGGAAGATCCTCGACGCGGTAGGGGCCACCCCAGGTCACGCCGAGTTCCCGCGCCCGCCTCCGCAGGGTCCGCAGGTGCTCGCGCTCGTCCGTATCTCCGTGGATGACGGTCTCCACGCCCTCCACCTCCAGCTCCCCCAGGGCTTCGAGCAAGAGGTGCACGCCGGAAGCACGGCCCAGGGGGCCGATGTAGCCCAGACGCACACTCCCACCCCGGCGGCGGAAGCGTGCGCCCTCGAACGACTGCGCGTCGATACCCGGAGCGCGCCAGTCGACAGCTCTGCCCAGGGTGGCGGAGAGTCGGCGAGCGGTTGACTTACTAGCCGCGAAGCGCGCTGAAAAAAGCGAGAAGGCCGCCTTCTTGCGTTCGAGCCGGCGGCGCCAAGCCTGGGGCGGGGAGTGGGTCTCCGCCGCGGGGTGTTCGAATCCTTCCTCGGAGAGAGCGAACTCTGCCTGGGGGTCCAGGCCCGCCTCGTGGAGCCGCTGCAGGTCGACCGCCATCGCTGCTTCGCGGTCACGCCCGCCCGGCTCGAAGGGGGAGCCGCTCGGGTCGAGCAGGAGAGTCTGGTCGCTCACCGCGAACCAATCGTGGGCGCTATAGACGGCGGGCAGGCACAGGCCGTCCAGGGCGAGCACCGCCTCCAGCCCCAGATCCCTGACGGCCTCGAAATGGACCACATCGGGCCTTTCGCGTTCGAGGAAGGCCGTGAAGGCGTCCGCCCGCTCGACCTCGCTGGGGGGAGCCGCGGGATCGACGTTGATCCAGGTGACCGCCCAGCCTTCGCGTTCCTCCCGGCGCTGGGCCAGGGGGGCCAGGCCGGGCAGCCGGCGTAGGGACAGGGCCTCGACCACCGCTCCCTCCGCGACGAGCGCCCGAGCCAGCGCGGCACTGTGGGCCTCCACACCGGAAGCGGCGAAGGGCGGCAACCCCTGGACGACGAGGGCGACTCTCATGCCCCGAGTCTAGTGCCCAGGATCAGGCCTTCAACTTGAAGCTGAGGACCAGGTCCATCAGGCGTTCCACCTGCTGCGAGGTTCCCTCGGCGTTGGCTGCCAGTTGCTCCGCGGCTGCCGTATTGGCCTGAACCATGTCTTCGACCCGCCGGGTCTCGCTCCGCACGTCGGCCACACCTTCGGCCTGCTGGACCGAGGAGGCGGCGATCGAGCTCAGATACTCATCCAGTTCCTTGGCTTGGAAGATGATGCGCTCAAAGACCTCCGCGGTCCGGCCGAGCACCTCTTCCCCCTGTCGGGCGCATTCGTGGGAACGGGCGATGAGCTCTTCGGACTCCTTGGCCGCCTTGGCACTCCGTTGGGCCAGGTTGCGCACCTCTCCTGCGACAACCGCGAAGCCGCTGCCCGCCTCGCCGGCACGGGCGGCTTCCACCGCGGCATTGAGTGCCAGGAGGTTGGTCTGGAAGGCGATCGAATCGATGGCCTGGATGACCCGGGCCACGTCCTCTCCGGCGGCGCTGATCTCTTGCATCGCCTGTCCGAGTGCTGCCATCTGCCGTGCCCCTTCGTCGGCGAACTCGGCTGCCTCGCGCGAGATGGAATTGGCTTCGGAGGCCGCCTTGGTATTGGAATCCGACGAGGAGCGGACCTCCTGCACCTTGTCCGTGATCTGACACAAGGCTGTCGCCTGCTCGCTCGAGTTCTGGGCCAGGGCGTGAGAGCTGGACTTGATCTGCTGAGAGGCGTTTTCGATGTGCTCCGAAGAAGCCCGCACCTTGACGATCGTGTCGTGCAACTTCTCGACGAAGACGTTGAACCAATGGGCCAAGGCCCCCAGCTCGTCATGCGAACGGACATCGATGCGTCGCGTCAGGTCCCCGGTGCCTTCAGCCGTGTCCCGCAGAAGTTCGGCCACATGGGCGATCGGACGCGAGATGCGGCCGGCGAAGACCCAGAGCAAGAAGCTCCCGACCAGTGCACATCCCAAGCCGATCCAGACCTGCCGCAGAATGAGTGCATTTGCCGCCGCAAGTACGGTGGATTCGCCAAGCGAGACGCGCACGAAAAGTGGCGCGGAGACTCCATCGAGCTGGACCGGTACCCAAGCTAGGTACTCATCTTCTCGATGCCGGAGCTGAGCCTCGGTCGAGGCGGCAGGGGGAAGATCGCCTCGTACCTTGCGACCGATGTTCTCCTGCCCACGGCTGTCAGCCAAGCACTGTCCGGAGCCGGTAGCGATTTCGATGCGTCCCTCACCGTCGTAGACCGAAGCCTCGGAGACCATGGTCTGCAGATCGCTCAGATCGACAAAGGCCCCGGTCACTCCGTAGAAAGTGCCGTTGAAACGGATCGGAGAGCTGATCAACGCCAGGGGGCGACCGTTCTGTAGGAACACGGACACGCCGGAACGTCCCTCGCTCTTGGGAACTTCGTACCAGCTATCCACGGCATGGGGGTAGAGCCCATCGGGGGAGAGAGCCTGGGAGAGCGGAGTGGTGTGGATCTCGCTCTCCGCGCCCCGGGAAAGGAGCGGAGCAAAACGACCACTCTCATCGTACCCATCCATACCGGCATAGACCTCGTCGAGCTCATCGAAGGCGTTCGCCTCCCAGGCGGTGAAGACCGCCTGGAGCGAGGGGCTCTCGAGCAGGACGCTGGAAAGAAGCCCCGTGGCGGCTTCGCGTGTGATCGAGGCACCGAGTTCGGGATCCTTGACCGCCCCCAGAATCTGAGCCAGGGTTCGCGTGCTCTGCAGGTCGGCACTCAGGAGAGCACGGATCCGAGACGCCTCCTGCTGCCCCAGTTCGACCAGGGTCTTGGCTGCGGAGTCGATCCCGCGCTTGCGTCCGATGCGCGCCGCATCCGCCGCGACGATGCCTACGGCCGCGAAGAGACAAGCGCCGGCGAGCAAGCAAATGCGAATTCGAATGGAGCGTGTCCAGTGGACGCTGTCGGTGTGGATCTGGGTCATAGCAGGGCCCGAAGAGTGGGAGACAGACTCCTCTTTCGGCCGTGCGCGCCCCGACCCTTAGGAGAGAGGATCGAGTCCCAATCGTGGGAAAGACGCCGGGAGCCGACAGGCCACCGAAGTCGGCGGGCAGGACTCCACTCCTGGGAGCCGATGGCATCTCCTGATTGTCTGATTGTCCTTCCCCTCCCCCATAGGAACACAACCATGCGGCTGCGATTCTCTCGCCTCGTCGCGGGCGCCCTGGCGCTCGCTCTCGCTTCAGTGGCTACGGCCCAGGAATACGTGGTAGTCGTCCATCCTTCCAACCCGGCGAAGGACGTCTCCATGACCACCCTGCGGCACATTTTCAAGGCCGAGCAGCAGTCTTGGAGCGACAAGTCCCTGGGCGACATCTATCTCGCGATGCCCTCTTCGAAGTCGCCGGAGTACGCCTTCCTACTGGACAAGGTCTACTCGATGTCCGACCGCGAATTGGCCAAGCACTGGGTCGAGATGGTCTATCGCAACAAGATCGCGGCCCGTCCCAAGGAGTTGCCTTCCAACGCGATCATCCTGCGCATCGTGCAGGCCAAGAAGGGTGCCATTGCCATCCTGCCCGCTGCGGAAGTCGCCAAGGACGCCAAGGTCAAGGTGCTCACGGTCGACGGCAAGGGCGCCGGTGACAAGGGTTATGCCCTGGTCGCATCGAAGCACTCGATGGCCATGGCCTCCGGGAGAGAGGACGGTCTCGGAACGGTTCAGCCCCAGCCGGCCGGCTATCAGGACGATGACCGCTTGACCGCGGTGGAGAACGAACTCCTCGATCTGCAGGTTCAACTCGCCACCGGTGATGATGGAGGCGATGTTTCCAATGGACCCCTGCTCGACATCTCCGGCTTCGGACATGTGCAGGCCAGCAGCAATGACGTGGATGGGACGACCAGCAACCCTTTTGCCCTGGGAGGCCTGGATCTCTTCATCACTTCGAACCTAGGTGACGGCTTCTCCTTTCTGAACGAAACGGTCTTCGAGCCGACGGAAGAGGGCGAGTACGTTCTCGATGTGGAGCGGGTCATCGCCAAGTACCAGGTCAACGACCAATTCAACGTTCAAGCTGGACGCTTTCACACGACTATCGGCGCCTGGAACGAGCGCTACCACCACGGAGAGTGGCTGCAGACCAGCATCGGGCGTCCTGCCGTCCTCAACTTCGAAGATGAAGGCGGACTGCTCCCCGTGCACCTGATCGGCTTGCTCGTCAAGGGGCAGCGCCCCATCGGCGATTCGGTACTCGATTACACCCTCGAGATCGGCAACGGCCGCGGTCCGACGCCCGACCCGCCGCAGATCGTCGTCGACGCGAACAAGTCCAAGGCGGTCAATGTCCAGGTCGGCTACAGCCCCGCCTCCGTGGATGGCCTGCGTGTAGGCGGTGGCATCTACACCGACAGCATTCCCGCCAATGCCGATGCAAGCGCGGGCTCGGTCCATGAGGACTTGGACGAAATCATCTACAGCGCTTTCGCGACCTACTTTGGAAGCGACTGGCAAGTGATGGCGGAGTACATGGCCATCAACCATGACGGCACGACACAAGGTAGTACCGACTCGGATGGCTTTTACATCCAGGTCGCCCACCCCATGGGAGAATGGACGCCCTATGTGCGTTTCGACTCGGTCAGCCTGGACGACGCCGACACCTACTTCTCCAGCCTTGACGACCGCGACACCATCGCCCTGGGCACGCGCTGGGACGTGGGGCAGTGGACCGCCCTCAAGTTCCAATACCAGACGACGGATATCGATCTCGCGGGAGGCGGAACCAGTGACGAGGATGCGTTCCTCGTCCAGTGGTCCTTCGCGTTCTGAAACCCAATCGCAGACGGACAGACATGCGAGCGGGCGGCGGCCATATGGCCGCCGCCCGCTTGTCTATCGGTGCGGCAACCGCGCCGCTAACCGGCAGAGGAGGTCTCGGCAGCTTCCTGGAGTTCGAGCCAACGCTCGCAATCGATCGCGGCCATGCATCCCGTTCCTGCTGCGGTGATCGCTTGGCGGTAGGTGGGATCCATGACATCCCCACAGGCGAAAACACCCGGAACGTTGGTGCGCGTAGAGCCCTTCTCGACGAGCACATAGCCATTCTCGTCCATGTCGATCTGGCCCTTGAAAATCGCTGAGTTCGGGGAGTGTCCGATGGCGATGAAGATGCCGTCACAGGCCACCTCCTCAGTACCGCCACCCTGAGTGTCCTGCAAGATGACTCGATTCACCTTGCCGTCCGGACCTTCCAGAATATCCGTCACGGTACGATTCAGAGCCCAGTCGATCTTTGGATTGGCCTGGGCACGCTCCAACATGATGCGTGAAGCCCGGAAACCTTCGCGCCGGTGAACGATGGTCACCTTCTTGGCGAAACGGGTCAGGAACTGAGCCTCCTCCATGGCGGTGTCGCCACCTCCCACGACAAGCACCTCCTTGTCGGGATAGAAGGCGCCGTCACAGGTGGCGCAGGCCGATACTCCACGCCCCATCAGGCGGGTCTCGGCTTCCAGGCCCAGGAGACGGGCGGAGGCTCCCGTGGCGATGATCAGGGCCTGACTCTGGTGCTCACCGAAGGCGCTCTTGAGCTTGAAGGGCCGCGTCGAGAGGTCGACCGACTCGATCTCCTCGAACTTGATCTCCGTACCGAAACGCTCGGCCTGGGCCTGGAACTGCTCCATCATCTCGGGCCCCATGACCCCCTCCGGATAGCCGGGGAAGTTCTCCACGTCGGTCGTGATCGTGAGCTGCCCTCCCGGCTGCATACCCTGGAAGAGGAGCGGCTGCAGATTGGCGCGGGCGGCATAGATGGCGGCCGTATACCCGGCGGGACCGGATCCGATGATGGTGACGTTTCTGACTTCGTTGCTCATGGAGGTTGGTTCGGGGATGGAGTGGCGCGGTAGTCTAGGACAACAGCAGGCGGATTGCGCGCCGTGTAGGCTGCGGGGAGCATGAACCCCAAGCAGCAATCCTCGTTTTGGCGTTCTCGCCTGACAGAACTGGCCGAGCGCCTGCGCCGGACTGCCCGCAAGGCCATGGATCAGGCCCTCGCCGGGGGCAACCTCGATGGCGTGGCGCGTCAGGTCGGCCAGGGGGCCGGAGACGCCACCTTCGGACTCGACCAGGCCACCGAAGCCGTCCTGGACCTGTGGCTGGGAGAGGTCTCCTCCCAGGCCCCCCTCTCGCTCTTCAGCGAAGATCGTGGCTGGCGTCACCGGGGTCCCGGGGGCGAATGTGCGGGTTTCGACCACGGCGGCCCGCGCATCGTCATCGATCCGGTCGATGGGACACGCAACCTCATGCTCGACCTGCGCAGCGCCTGGACCGTGATCGCCCTGGCCCCCCCGGGGCCGGAGGTGCCGCGCCAGAGCGAAGTCGAACTGGGGATCGTGGCCGAAATCCCCGACTCCAGAGGAGCGCGGTGGCGCACCCTCAGCGCCGAGCGCGGCGGGGGCTGTCGCCTGACCCTCGCGGGTGAGGAACGCGAGCTCTGCGTCGATGCCGATGCACGCTGCGACAACGGTTACTTCCCCTTCTTTGCCTTTCACCCGCGCATCCGGCCCGCAGTCGCCAAGCTCGGCGCGCGCTTCTTCGAACAGTTGGAACAGGAGGGCATCGATACGAGCACCTGCTTCGACGATCAGTACATCAGTTCAGGCGGACAGCTCGCCCTGATTGCCCTTGGAACCTACCGCATGGTCGTCGAACCGCGTGCTTGGCTGGCTGCCCGCGGGGAGCCCACACAGACCTGCAAGCCCTACGACATTGCAGGAGCGGTGCTTTGCGCCGAAGAGGCCGGTGCGCTGGTCACCGACCTCACGGGCAAAGCCCTCGACCATCCCCTGGATGCACGGACCCCCGTTTCCTTCTGCGCTTTCCACAACGCCGCGACCCGCGACCGTCTCTGGCCCTACCTCGAGCGAGCCCTTTTCTCCAGTCCCTCCGGTTAGGAGCTGGAACCGCGTAGCCCGGGAGCCGCCGGGTCGAACCGCTCGAGGGACCACCCACCCGCGACCACTCCTGCCCACAGACTGAAGAGGGAGAGCGCGAACGCCACGCCGACTGCGATCGTCAGGGCAAGAACCTCTCCGACATCGAAGCCCTTGGCCAAAGCGAAGGCGCCGGCGGCCCCCATGCCGATGATGAGCCCCGACACGAGCAGGATGGCGAGGCGTACCAGAGTCACCAGGAGCAGTCGCCCGGTGTGCTGAGTGGCCGCCGACTGGCCGCGCTGGTAGCGCACGGGGAACCAGAGGAAAACGACATTGTCCACGATCACCCAGAGGGCTACGGCCCAGGGTATGCCGGCTATGATGAGCCCGAGCGTGAGCGACCATTCACCCAGGTAGGCCAGACGCCCGAGTTCCGCGAACGTGACCAGGAGGGTGACGATACCGATCTCCGGCAGGATCGTAGCCAAGAAGATCCTGCGCGAAGAAACGGGCCAGGTGCGCATGATCTCGATGCGCTCCAGGTTGCCCCGGAAATCGAAACGCAGCCCCGAAGTGATGTAGATCACCCCCCACAGCGCCAGGAAGAGCGCCCCCTCCACGGGCTCGGACAGGGTGGTCAAGGTGAAGAGCAGGGCCACGCCGACGGTCACCAATCCCAAGAGCAGCGTGCCCTTGGCGGTACGCCACAGGCAGGTCAACTGGATCCAAGCCAGCGCACCGAAAGGGCCGGAGCCGAGGAGCCATGGAGCACGCAGCCCCTTGGCCGCCTTCCCACCCAGGCCGCCCATCCCCGCGACCAGGTTCCGTCCGGCTCCCATGCGGCGCCGGCGCGCGGCCACCTGGGCGGAGGTCGCAAGGGAAAGCTCTCGGAAATCGCACGGCAGGCGGGTCGTGACTTCGAACAGGAGCACGCTCAACGCCAGGGCGAACCCAAACCAGAGGGCAAACTCTCCACTCCCCGGGGCAGCCATGGCCCTGGCCCAGGGGAGAGCCGGCAACCCGGCCCAGGTGAAGATCGGGGCGTGGGCCAGGCCGAGGAAAAAGCCCATGGGACCGGTTCCGCGCGGGAGAACCGGGCGGTCGACCGGGCCGTCCCCTCCGAAAAGGGCAACGAGGAGCAAGAGAATGGCGACCAGTGCCCCGAACCGAGG
This sequence comes from Planctomycetota bacterium, assembly GCA_027083445.1. Taxonomy (GTDB): domain Bacteria; phylum Planctomycetota; class UBA1135; order UBA1135; genus JALWOP01. The sequence goes on from JALWOP010000475.1 coordinate 12,414, forward strand.
CGCCCAGCCGGGCAGCCTCCCCACCAACCGGCCGAGACGACTCTCGGCATCCCCCACCCCGATCGCGACCGCCTGACCCAGAATGGGCAGGGTCATCACCGCCAAGAAAGCCCCCAGGAATCCGAAGAGCGGAACCGGCATGCGCGCACCGAGCTCGATCGAGAAGATCAGGGCAAAGAGAGAAGCCGCGAATAGGCTCGGAAGCAGTCGATAGCGGATGAGCTCTCGCCGGGTGACCGGCGCGGAGAGCAGACGTTCCACCTCCTCCTCGGGGATGTAGAGTCCGCGATAGCTGAGAGCACCCGAAACGATCACCACGGCGAAGATCACCAGGGCGGCTCGCGCCATCGCCAAGCTGTCGGATTCGGAGAAGGCCTGGTGAGACATGATCCGCGCCCGGGCCAGGGCACCGGCCAACCAGAGCCCGATCCCGGCCAGAGCCGCGAGGACGGTCAAGAGTCCCCTTGGGGTGCGTACCATCCGCAGGAAGCGTCGGACCCTCCCCCTCCAGCGCAGGCGCAAGAGGACCAGGAGCGGCGAACGCGCGCTCATTGCACGTCGTCCCCGGTGGCGTGCAGAAAGATCTCCTCCAAGGAATCGTTGCGCTCCGCCGCCAACTCCTCCCGGGCCTCCTCGAGCGTCCCCATGAAGACCGTCCTGCCCTCGTTCAAGATCAGCAGGCGGTCCGCCAGGGCCTCGATCAACTCGAGTAGGTGCGAAGAGAGGACGATCCCAACCCCTGAGTCCGCCAGCTCGCGAATCGACTTGCGCGCCGCGCGAATGCCCCGGGGGTCCAGGCCCGAGAGGGGTTCATCGAGCAACAAGAGCTCGGGCTCGGAGAGCCAGGCACAGCAGAAGGCCAGCTTCTGGCGCATCCCTCGCGAGAGTTCCCCACCCAGAGCCTCCTTCTTCCGGGTGAGCTCGAAACGCTCCAGCAAGACCAGGCCCTTGGCCTGCCAGTCCTCGATCCCGTAGAGGACCGCAGTGAACTCGAGGTGCTCCCAGACCGTAAGCACATCGAAGGGCCGCGGATCGTCGGGCACCCAGGCCAGAGCGGCCTTGGCCTGGGCCTCTTGGGCCTCGATGTCCCTGCCGGCGACGACGATGCGTCCTTCCTGTAGTGGCAGAATCCCGGCGATCGATCGCAGAGTGGTCGTTTTCCCCGCCCCATTGGGACCGACCAAGCCGAGGATCTCACCGGGCCCAACGGTCAGGCTGAGATCCCGAGCGGCGATCGCCTCACCGAAACGCCGGGTGAAGTCCTGCACGATCAACGGAGGAAACTCGCCCCTGCCGGGCTCGATCGTATCGCTCATGGCAAGGGAGCGTAGCGTCTGCCGCTCGGTCACTCCTCGGGTAGACGCAAGGTTCGCGTATCGGCCTTGGCCTCGGCCTTGGGGAGGCTTGGCCTCAGGCGCTCCAGGACGCGGGCGGCAGTGGCTCGATAGCCGGTCAACTTGCCACCATAGACCGTCAGGAAGGAGGGCCGGGAGCGCGAGTCGACGACCAGCATCACCTCCCGTGAGCGGTGGAAGGCGGCCCCTTCGGCCCGGGGCAAGACGCGCAGACCGGCCCATGCAGCCAGGGGCTCATGGTCGAGAGCAGGGAAGGTTCCCCGGACCACCTCGCGTAGATACTCGATCTCCTCGGGCGTCGCCTCGATCGTCGCAGGATCCCCCTCGAAAGGTCTCTCGGTGGTGCCCACCAGGACATGCCCCTTCCAAGGCATGACGAAGACCGCCCGCTGGTCCTGGGGCGCCTCGGTGTAGTAGATCCCCTGATCGAGGCGTCCGGGGAGCTCGATGTGAGTTCCGCCGACCAGGTCGATCGATCGCCGCGGCGGCGGAGGCGTGACCCGGTCGAGGAGGCGGTTGGCCCAGGGTCCCGCTGCGTTGACGACGACCCGCGCCGCCAGCTCACGCACCTCCTCGTCCGTCCGATAGCGTACTCGCCAGCCGCGGCCTTCCCGCGACGCGCCCACCACCTGCGCTCCGGTGAGGATCACCGCACCCAGTTCGGCAGCGGACGCCGCTACCGCCCGACAGAGGGCGGCATCATCGGTCTGTCCGTCGTGGTAGCGAAAGACCTGCCGTAGGCCTTCGGTATTCAGTCCATCCAGGGTTTCCCAAGCTGCCCTCGGAACGGTCTGGAAGCGAGCATCCCTCCCGAGTCCGCCGAGCAGAGCATAGAGCGAAAGCCCCGCGCGAATCTTCCAGGGTCCGCGCTGCATTCCCCGATAGACCGGCACGAAAAAGGGGACCAGCTTGACGAGGTGGGGCGCAATCGCAAGCAGGATGGTTCGCTCTCGCAGGGACTCACGCACGAGGCGCAGCTCGAAGGTCTCGAGGTAGCGCAGCCCCCCATGGATGAGCTTGCTGGAGCGGGAAGAGGTCCCTGCGGCAATGTGGCTGCGCTCCAGGCAGACCGTCCGGTGCCCGGCAGCGGCCGCGGCCTGGGTCACCCCCAGTCCCTGGATGCCTGCGCCGATGACGAGCACGTCCGTGTCGGGCTGAACCATGGGTGCAGTATCGGGAGAAGACCTCCCGAGTCCAAGGTTGCTCGACGAGAGGCGCTGTGTCGGGTACACCATGCGCCATGAGCCTGACCGAGTCCGACGGGGAGCTGCTCCTGCTCCACAATCCCCGCTGCTCCAAGAGCCGCCAAGTCAAAGCCCTGCTCGAGGAACGCGCGGTGGCCTTCACCGAGCGGCGCTACCTCGAATCTCCCCTCGACGTGGAGGAGCTGACCGAGCTCGCACGTCTCCTAGGACGCCCAATCCGCGAGTGGACGCGCGAGAAGGAAAAGGCCTTCTCCGAAGCGGGGCTCGATGACGAGTCGGACGACCAGGCAATCCTGAAGGCCATGGCCACCCATCCGATCCTGATGCAACGCCCGATCCTCATCCGCGGCGAGAGCGCCCGCATCGGTCGCCCCCCCGAAGAGGTGCTGGAACTCCTCCCCTAGACCGGCTCAGCGGCGCACGCCTTTTCGGGTAGCTCCAGGCAGACCCGCAGACCACCCTGGTTGCGCGGCTCCAGGCGCAGGCTTCCGCCGTGGGCCTCGGCGATCCGCCTTGCGATCGCGAGGCCGAAGCCATGCCCCCGATGAGCGCGATCCCGGTCGAGAGTCACGCAGGGCTGGAGAACCTTGGTATGGGCCCGTGCAGGTATCCCCGGCCCCCGATCACAGATCGCCAGCCCCCTGCCACAGGGAATGACCTCGATACGAGGCTGCGGCCCCGAATGGCGCAGAGCGTTCCGAAGGAGTTCGCGCAGGGGTGCACGCAAGGCGTCGGCATCCGCGCAGACCCGCGGCAGGGCCCGGACCGAGAGTGTCGCCTCCGCCCGCTGCACCTCCTCGGCAAGCTCGTCCAGGACCTCCTTGACGAGCGCGCCCAGCTCGAGCTCCCTCCGCGCACCTATGCGTGCAGCCCCGAGCCAGCGCCGCAGGGAATCCAAGCGTCCCTGCGCCTCCTCGGCAGCAACCATGAGATAGCGCAGGTCCTCTACGACGCCCGCGGGTAGGTCGGGCAGGGCCCCGAGCTCCTCCTCGAGGAGGCGCGCAAAGGCGGCCATCTTGTTGATCGGGCTGGAGAGGTCGTGGGCCAGGGTGGAGAGCAACGCGTCCCGGTCCCCCACCTCTTCCCCGCTCATCGAGGGACTACAGGTCCACCGCCTGGACGACGATGTCTCCCTGGATGATGAGTTGGCAGGCCAGACGTACGTCCTCACCGCCGCCCTGCAGCTCGATCGTCTCACGCTCCTGGTCGGTCATCTCGTTGACGTTCTCCGCACCCTCGATGAGACGGCAACAACAGACCCCGCAATTGCCGGCGGTGCAACCGAAGGCCTGGGGAACATCATGGGCCTGGCAGAACTCGAGGAAACTCGTCCCCGCGGGTACCTCAAAGGTCTCCGCACTGTCTTGAAAGGTGATCTTGAACATGGGCTCCGGGGAAGGGGCGTAGGCAGATTACTCCCCAGCCGCCCGCGTTCAAGCTCTCCCGCCTACCGTCTGACCGGAAGTGCGCCTATGCTCGGGCCATGCCTGTCCGTCTTTGGCTCTGGAGCGAGCCCCTTCCTACCTCGGTAGAGGCGGAACTGGAGAGCGCCGACACCCCTCGCTTGGCCCCCGAGACCGAACCTGGAGAGGTTCTCGACCGAGCTGCCTCGGGGGGAGAAAGCCTGTGGGCAGCCGCACCGGAGCGCATCGCCGAGCTGCTCGTCCTGGCCCTGGAACTTCCGGCCGAGGGTGCGGAGGCACTTCAGCTCGAAGGGGGCCGGGGGGCGTCGCTGGTGCGCGGCCCACTGGGTTGGGAGTTGGAACGCTTCGGTGTGGCAGGCACCGGCCCGCACTTGGCAGCCCGCCGATAGACGGCCAGCACCTGTTCCGCCATCGACAGGAGCGAGCGCAGGGGAGCCGGCCGGGTCGAGACGAGGTCGAGACCACGCAGGGCCGCCACCCAGGCGTCGAGCCCTGTTCCATCCACGAGAACGACGCCCGGATCGTCTGCCAGTTCGCAGTGGACACCCCGAGAAGAGGCCAGGACCGTGAGGCCTGCGGCGCGCGCCTCACGCACCGCCAGCGCCGTGGTGACGTCCCAACGGTCGGGAGCGGCCACGGCGTCGAGGGTCGCCAAGACGCGCGGCAGTTCGTGCCGGGGATACGGGCCGTGGAGACGCACCCGGGGGTCGAGTTCCGCCATGCGCCGCAGGGCATTCACATAGGTCGCATCGCCGTGGAAGTCCGCCAGCGCACCGTGGACCTCTAGGGTCAGGCCGGGGCGGTCGGCCAGACAGAGCGCGTGAGCCAACTCGAGGACGCCCGAGCTGGGACGCACTGTACCCAGGACGCCGATCCGACGGCCACCGGAGAGCCCGCGGCGCGCCAAGCTCGTCTCCAGGGCCAGGGTCTGAGTTTCGACACCCGGGGGACACAGGATCAGGTCGGAGCGCCGCAGACCGGCGCGAACCAGGTGCTCGATCGCCTCCTCGCTGGGGAGCAAGACGGCACTCGCCCCACGCAGGCAAGCGAGGGCTCGACTCGTGCGCCGCGCGCAGTCGTCGTCGGTCGGAGAGACGCGCAGGTAGGTCGCGGCGAGGCAGGTGGAGCAGCGCTGGGCATGTGGCGCGGAACAGACCCGGCCCTCGCTGTCCTGCATATGCCGCCGCGGACAGAGAATCGCCAGGTCGAACAGGTTGACGACCGTCGGCCGTCCCGCGCGTTCGCCCGCCTGCATGGCTCCGAGCCCGAAGGGACCCCCGTCCATGACGTGCAAGAGGTCGATACTGCGATCGGGGATCCAGGTGCGAACGAGAGCCTCGATCCGCGGGTCGCTCTCCAAGTCCCGCACGGCCAGGGGTCCGTGGCAAGGCAGGTTGACTCGGCGCACGTGAACACCCCCCACGCGCTCATCGCGAACGCTGTACGGGCGGCGGCGAGCGTCCTGTTCTCCGGCGAACACCTGGGGCTCCAGACCTGCCGCCAGCAGGGTGCGCGAGAGGGCTTCACCGAGGGTTGCTGCGGGTCCGAGATCGGGAGTCCAGCCGGGAGCGACCAGGCCGATGGTGTGAGGCGCGGGCATGGGGCGATCCTGTCTAGGGGGATGCCCATTCATCGGCAGAAGTGCCGCGCAGCCGAAGTCCCCGGCCGGATCGCTGCCTGGAGGGGCGGAGAGATCCCCCGAGGCTCGTACTCAGAGGCCGTCCCCAATGAGCCCGCGCCTGCGCAGGTCATCGATGACGGCCGTTCCTCGGGCCTCGCGGTTCCAGGATGTGGGATGCAGCACCTGGCGAACGCTCTCCATGAGCGCGCTCCACCGTTCGCCATCGGCCTGCAGCTCCGCTGCCCCTTGGGTGTCACCCTCGAGCTCACTCGCGAGCCACTCTCGAGCGGGCTTCCTGCGATCGAAGAGGAAACGTGAGCCACCCTCTTGACCGGAGTCGCCGTACCAGGAGAGGGCCAGCGCCGAACCTCCACCTTGGGAGCGTGGATTCCAGAAGGTGTACTGCTGCTCTTCGGTGATGACCGAGAAGCCGTCCACCAGCCCATAGCCCGCGTAGAGCCGATCCCGTTCGAGGGGTGCCGTTCCACGCAGGAGGGGAACCAGGTTGATCCCATGCATACCCCGGGGCGGCTTGATCCCGTGCAGGGCCAGGAGCGTAGGTGCCACGTCGGTCAGCGAGACGAGCTGGTCGATGCGTTGGCCACCGGCCAGACCCAAGCGACGTGCAGGACGCAGCAGGAGAGGCACGTGTAGATCGACGGGCGAGAGCGTTCCCGAGTCGAGCACTAGGCCCGACTCCCCGAAGGAGAGGCCGTAGGTGCCTGTGATCACGATCGTGGTGTCACCGAGCCGGTCGCGGTCGCCGAGCATGGTGATCAGCCGCCGTAGGTTGGTATCGAGCCACTGCAGGGCCGTGTCGTAGTCCGCCTCATACTCACCCAGAGCTTGAGCCCCCGCGCGCACGCGAGTCAGAGGCAGGGCGAAGAAGGCCGGCCTGCGCGCCGCGACCGGAGGGACATAGTCGAGCTCCGGGCGGGGCTCGAAGCTTTCCATCAATTCGGGTGCGTGTCGGTTCCAGCGGACACTCCACATCGACTCCAAGTCGTTGAAGTGCACATAGGCGAACCAGTTCTCATCCTCGTCCAGCGCATCGAGCCAATCGAAGAAGCGTTGGCCGACCCCTCTCAGGAACTGGGCGTTGTCGGTCCAGGGTCCTACCGCCTGGAAGTCCCGAAAACCCCGGTCGACTCCGCGGCGGTCCTGCAGTGCGGGATCGTCGACGAAGGCCGCGGTGTGCCAGCCCTGGCCGAGGAACTCCTCCGCCAAGGTGGGAACCGTAGCGGGTACACGCCAGTCGATCAGAGGCGCTTGCCGAGTCCCATCAGAGAGCTCGATCTCGGGTTCGCGTGCCACGCTGGGATCGCAACCGGTGAGCAGCGCGATGTGGGCCGGCAGGAGCCGGGGTGCGGGCGACCAAGCGTCGGTGAAGATCACCCCCTGGCGCTGGAAGAGGGCCTCGAGCTTGGGGGTCGTTACCCGATCGTAGTTCGAGAAGCTGGTGTGGTCGTAGCGCAGGGCATCGATGGCGATGAGCAACACACCACGCCCCCTCACCTCCGAGTGCCCGCCCGTCGCGGACTTCTCGGTTCGCTCTCCGCAGGCGCAGAGCGCGGGCAAGAGGAGCAGAGCCAACCAGATCGATCGATGCACCCCTGCAGGGTATCAGTCCTCCCCGGAGGAGGGGTCCACTGTTCCGCCAGGCTCTGCCCTGCGATCGAGCTCGAAGACCGCCGAAGAGCGCACCCAAAGATCCTTGCCGTCGGCACGCACACCGACCCAACCTGGAAGCTCGTCCCGCCACAGCACGACCTGTCCACTGTCGAGGCGAGCCAGAGCCGTGGCGTCCGAGCGTGGCTCCGAACGCCCCTGGGTGCCCCCCTTCTGAATGACGAGCAGCGGTCGCTCGCCCGCGTGGGAGAGATGCCAGAGCCAGGGGGCCGCCGAGAGCAGGACCAGAACCACACCGCCCCAGGCCAGGCGACGGGCGACGCGCCCCCCACGTAGGGCCTCGAAGAGGAGCAGGAGCCCGAGAATCCCGAGCCCGGCCATGAGCAGCCACTGCGCTTCGGCGAAAGTCAAGGCTGAGAGCAGGCGCAGGCTCGTCGCCTCCAGGTCGCCGCGATCGGCGGGCTCCAGGCCGGCCGCGCTGCGCGCCAGCTCGAGGTTCCTCCAGGCATCCCCGTCCCGTGGCGTGAGTCGCAGGGCTGCCGTGTACCAGCCCACCGCCTCCAAGAAACGCTCGCGTCGGTAGGCGCTGTTGCCCAGGTTGTAACAGAGCCTCGCCCGCTCGGGGGCGGACTCGGCCCCGGCCAGCTCAGCCTCCCAGAGTGCCGCTGCGGTCGCATAGTCCTTGGCGCGATAGGCCTCCACCGCTGCATCGGAGGACAGGGAAGCACCCCACCAAAGGGGCAGCAACATGAGCCAGGCGATCACAACACACCTCCACGCAAGAGTTGGTCGGCCACGGCCAGGATTCGCTCCCGTTCGAGCGGCTGGTCATCTCCGGCCCAAGCGCGTTGATCGAGGTCGCGCGCCAGCTCGATCCACGCAGCGGCAGGTCCCGTGGTGGGCTGGCCCTGTTCCGCGAGCCAGGTTTCGATGTCGCGCCCCAGCCAGGCCGTGTCGCTCTCCCCACTGCGTCTGCCGAGGAAGCATGCCAGGGCGGCCTCCTGCTCACTCGCACTTCGGGCCGCCTGGAGCTCGCGTGCCAGGCAGCGCCGGGCTGTACGGCGGCGGCGAGCCTGGGGCGCGTCCGGATCACCGCGGCGTCGCACCAACGTGCGCACGATCCACCACAAAAGGGGTACGCCCAGCGCCATGGAGAACAGCCACCGCGTTCCCACCGGACGCAGCACACGCCCAGTCGCCACCTGGGTGTGAATGTCGGCGATATCGACCGCGTCGATCTCGGCCTGCTCCTCGAAGCCGACGATGGTGTCCTCCACCGGTGCTACCCGAATGGGTACCGGACGCGTCTCGATCCGCTCGAAGCGCTCACTCTCCGGATTGAAGGTCCACAGGGGAACGGCGGGGATTTCTTGCAGATCGGGATCCGCTGCGACCAGGTCATAGCGCACCCGGCGCTCGTCCGCGAAGGACTGGTCGGTCGTACCCACGACGCGAAAACCCGAGAAGGAGTCCAGGCGTTTGAGGTCGGGAGGGTCGAAGAAGGCCAAGTTCGCGTCTCCCGTCCAGGAAACCGTCAAGCTGACGGTATCCCCCTCGCGCAAGTCGCGGCGATCGACGCGACGGCTGGCCTCGATCATCCCCACCGCTCCGCTCCATTCGAAGGGTCGTCCCTCTTCCGGAATGGGCAGAACTTCGATCGTATGGGGCTTGCTCTGTGCATAGCGATAACGCACACGATCCGGTCGAAATCCTATTCCGCGTTCAACGGTGACGCCGAACTGGTAGGTGCTTGCATCGAGCTCGAGCTTTCCGGGCCGCGAAGCCAGGTAGCGGTGCTTGAACTCAAAGGCCCGCATGACCGAACCGCCGCGTTCGAAACGATCGAGGGGCTCGATATCCGTCTCTTCGCGGTCATTGACAACGATACGATCACGGCCACGGTCGAGCGCGGAGGATTCGAGCTCGATTACGCCGCGCAGCGCCTTCCACCAGGGTAGGTAGAGGCCGTGACGGTCAACGGGTAGATCCTGGTCGAAGCCGAAACGTGCCCGCACCGTGAACGGCTGGCCTTCATAGACCTTCTCGGGGACTTCGATTTCGAGGAATCCCTGTTCAGCACCTTCGGTGTCCTCGATCACCCGCAGGGTCATGGGCTTGTCCGGTGCCTGGATCGTCTTGCCGTTGACGATGAGCGACAGGGGCGGGATTTCGAAATCCCCGGCCCGCATCGGCCGCACGTCGATCGTCCATTCGACCGTGGTGTGGTGCTGCGCGCGGCCTTGGATGATGGTGAAGGACTGGTTTATGTTCGGACCCCGTGGAACACCAAGCCGCAGGCCATCCACACTGGGAAGGGGAGTCTGGATGTGAGCGTCGCGGGTGTTCTCCACGGTGACGTTGAGCCGTACGGTTCCGCCCAGGCGCACCAGGGGTGTAGCCAACTCGACGTTCACCTCGGGCTCTTGAGCCAAGACCGCGGAGACGAGGAAAAGGAGCACGAAGAGGCGCAACATCACCAGTCCCTCCCCGTCCGGCGCCTGCGCATACCGCGCAGCTTCTGCTGGAGTTCATCGCCCGCTTCCTGGTGGCGCCGAAGCACCTCGAGCAACTGTTTCATCTGTTCCTCGGTCAGCACCTGTTCCGTCTCTTGCTCGTCGCCCTCTTGGGCGGACCCTTCCTGCTCGGAGGCACCGTCGGGTGACTGGGCCGCCTCGTCAGGCAGGGGGGGCTCGGAAGATTCCTGGTCCTCACCCTCCTCGCCCTCCTGGTCCGGTTTTGATTCTTGATCCTGACCAGGGTCCTGCTCGTCCTTTCCCTGGCCGGACTGCTGATCCTGCTGGTCCTGCCCCTGCTGCTGGTCCTGCCCCTGCTGTTGCTGCTGATCCTGCTGCTGCTGATCCTGCTGCTGCTGGTCCTGCTGCTGCTGGTCCTGCTGCTGCTGGTCCTGCTGCTGTTGTTGCTCTTGCCTCTGGCGTTCGAGCTCGTCCAACTCTCGCAGGCGGCGCACGCACAGCTCCACATTGGCGCGCAGGTTCTCTTCCCGCCCACCGAGCGCAATGGCCTCGACAAAGTGCCCCCGGGCCTCCAAATAGCTCTGACGGGCGAGCTGGACGGGGTCCTCTCCCTCTGCCGATCCTCCCGCTCCACTCCCAGGTGCTCCACCTCCCCCGGGAGGGGTGCCGGGAGCCCCATTCGCCCCCGCGATCTCTGGGATGTGGCTGCGGAACTCCTCGCCGCGGAGCAGCGCCAAGGTGCCCAGGGCGTAGATCGAACTCCGCCGCAATTCACCCACACCCGCATCCGCCCGGGCTCGTTCGAACTCCCGGCGGGCATCGATCACCGCCCCTTGACGCGCAAAGAGCAACCCCCGGGCGAAACGCACCTCGGCTCGATCCCGAGCCGGCAAGCGTTCGAAGCCGAGCCAGGTCAAGGGGCCGTCGAGTCCATCGACCAGCCGCGCCATGAGGCCCCCACGCTCCTCCAGGCGGGCACAGAGGCGCTGGTAGCCGTCCGGGGCGAGAAGCCGTTCGGTCAGGGGCAGGGCCAGAGCGACATCGTCCGATGCGGCGAGCCGCACGACCTCGGCCATGCCTTCGGCGAAGGTTCCCTCCCAGGGCTCGGGTGCGCTCTCGGGCTCTTGCGAGGTAGGAGCTTCGGAGGGTGCAGCTGCCGGTGCGGCCGGCCCACCGGTCTGGGGCGAGGGAGGATCGACCCCAATCTGCGCAGCTTCATGCTCCGCAGCCGGGCCGGCGCCGTCCTGGGCGAGGAGGGTTCCGCTGGGGAATGAACCCAGCCCGCAGAGCAGGATCCAGACAGGTCGCATCACGCGGCGATCAGGCCGTTGGAACGTTCTCATCCACGCTCCTCCCTGCGGCGACGAGGGCGGCTCTCGGTTAGCGCGGCTTCCGCCAACATGCATAGGAGGGCCAAGACCAGGGGCCACTGGTAGCGGTCGTGGGGGATCTTCTCCCTCCCCTGATCGTAGGTGCGGCCCTCCATGCGTGAGATGTAGCGCGCAAAGAGCTTCTCCAGGGCCAGGGGGGTCGTCCCCGCGACATAGGCACCGCGGGTCTCTTCCGCGATCGCTTCCAAGGTCTTGGAATCGAGCCGCGAGACGACCTCCTGCCCCTTCTCATCGCGCACGAAGGACCGCCCCCCGTCGGGGATCTTGCCCCCGTCCTCGGTCCCCATGCCGACGACGTAGATACGGATGCCCTGCTCGCTCGCTCGGCGTGCGACCTCGAGCCCCTTTTGCTCCAGATCCTCGCCATCGGTCAGGAGCACGACCGCCTCGTGGTTCCCGCTGCGGCCGTCAAAGAGTTCCAGGGCATGCTGGAGAGCTGCTCCCAGGTCGGTCCCTCCGACCCGGTTGTCGCGTGGCGAGAGCCCTGCGAGGAACCAGCGCAGCGCCTTGTGGTCCCGGGTCAGGGGCGCCACATCCCTGGCATCCCCCGAGAAGCCCACCAGGGCCACCCGATCCCCACCGAGCCGATCGAGCAGGAGGGAGACCTCCTGCTTGGCGCGCTCGAGTCGGGTCTGTCCTCCACCCATGTCCGGGACCAGCATGGAGCGACTCGTGTCGAGGCAGATCACGAGATCGAGCCCCTTGCGCTGCACTTCGCGCCAGGTGTACCCGCGCACGGGCCCGACCAGGGCGAGGCCGACCAGGAGCGCTCCGCTGGATGCCAAAAAGAGCCGCAGCCGAGCCCGGTTGACCGAGAAGAGGGGAAAGAGCCGCCGCAATTGACGGGGTTCGGCCAGCCGCGCACGGGCCCGACGGCGCGCTGCCAGGGAGACCAGCCCCAAGAGCGCGAGGGCCACACCGCTGAGCATCCAGCCCGCGAGGTTCGGTCGCTGCCAGTCGAAGCCGAGGAGCGCGCTCACGGCAACCTCCGAGACCAGGTGCAGAAGGAGAGCCAGGCGAGCAGGTAGAGGAGCACGGCTGGAATGAGCAGGCGCGGATAGAGGTCGAAGTATTCGGCGAAACGTTGGTCATCCCGCTCGCGTCGCTCCAAGGACTCGATCTCGCTGTAGACCGCCTCGAGCTGTTCCACGGTCTCGGCGTGGAAGAACTTGGCGTCGGTCATCTCCGCGATGCTCTCCAGGTCGCTCGTGTCGACCTCGACCGGTTGATAGCCGACCAGGGTGCGCCGGTAGGCCACCCGAGGGCCCGCAAAGATCGTGTAGACCTTGACCCCCTCTTCAGCCGCCAGCTTTCCCGCATCGAGGGGGGGGATGACGTTCATCGTCTCCTCGCCATCGGTCAAGAGGATGGCCACCTTGCTCGGGGCATCCAGATCGCGGAAAACCTCGACCGCCTTGGTGATGGCGATGCCGATCCCGGTCCCGTCGAGCTGACGCGGGGCAACCTGGATGTCCGCCAGGATCCCGAGCAGAGCATCGGCATCCAGGGTGAAGGGACAGACCAGGTCGGTGAAACCGGCGAAGGTGAATAGGGCCACGTTGTCCGCCGCCCCCTCTTGGTCGGTCATGCGCCGGCGCGCGAAGTCGCCGATCACCCGCTTGGCGAGCTCGAAGCGCTGGGGTGCTCCCTCGCGTTCACGGGCCTCCATCGAGCTGGAGCGATCGAGCAAGAGAGCGATGTCGACCCCCTCGCCCTTGGTCGAGAGGGTCACATTGCCCCGCAGGGGCCGAGCCAGGGCCAGCACGGTGAGCACCAGAGCCGCCATCTCGAGAGCCACGGGCAGCCAGGACAGACGCTGGGCTGCGCTGCGCGGCAGCCCCTGGGGTAGAACGGGAACGGCAGCAGCGACCCGCCTGCGGGCACGCACCCCGCGCAGGACCAGGAGCAGAGCGACCGGCAGGATTAGCAGGAAGATCGGGTCCGCCAGGGCCAGGTCACCCCACAGGGGCAGACGCACCTCGGCTGCCGTGCGGGTCGCTTCAGCGATCAGCATGCCAGTGCCTCCTCGCGGGGCTGGTCCGCTTCGACCTCCTGGACAAGCCGGCGCAGGAGCGCCTCGGTCCTGCCGACCAGCTCGTCGATCGCGAAACGTGTGGGGCGCCACCCGGCGAACTTGATGCGGTGGCAGAGCTCGAGGAGCTCGCCCAGCTCCCGGCGCCGGCCTGGATCGAGCCGGCCCTCATGCTCGAGCGCCGCCAGCCACTCCTCATCGGTCGACGCCGGCCGCGGCTCCAGACCCAAGCTCTCCTCGGTTGCCGAGCGCAGGATCGAGGTCAGCTCGATCGCGAGCGAGCGGGCCTGCTCGCGGTCGAGGTCGGCCAACCGTTCGAGGGGACTCGAGGGGAGGGGGGCGGCTTTCCGGCGGCGACGACGGCGCAGGACGAACAGGGCCGCGGCAAGCAGCCCCATCCCCGCCAGGAACCCCAGGATGTGGGTCGGGCGGACAGGGGAGGTGCGTTCTTCGACAGTGCGAAAGGCGGGCAGGGGGCGCGGGGCGTCCTCGTCCGCGGCCAGCACCCCCTGCACGGTGAGGGTGGTCTCGGGGACGGTGAGCGGCTCGTCTCCCCCCTCGAGCGTGAGCGCGGGAAGGGTACGCTCCCCCGCCTCCAACGCCGCCAGGGTCCAGTGCCAGCTCCAGCGCTCCCCCCGCCTCTCCCGGCGCGGCCCATCGAGAATCGCCCAACCGTAGTCCAGCTCGAGCTCGGGCGGCTCACCCCCCGCCTTCCCCGCCTCGGGCAGGGTGAGCACGAGCTCGATCGGCAGGCCGAGCTGAGCCTCGCGCGGCGTCACTTCCCAGTGGGGCTCCTGGGTCTGGACCAGGGCCAAGACGAGGGCGCCGATCATGAACGCGCCCCCCGGGCCAGGGCGCGCCGCCGGAAGAACTCCACCAGGGGCGCGGCCAGATCGGTGTCGATGCGCAGGTCGAAGCGGTCGACCCGGGCGCGAGCCAGAGCGTGATGAATGCGCGCACGACGCTCGTTGGCTGCCTGCTCCCAAGCATCGCGCACGGCCCGGCTGCGCGTGTCGACCTCCCCCCTCCCCCCACGGCTGATACCGTCGAGGCGCAGGAGCCCCACATCGGGCAGATGCTCCTCGAAGGGATCGATCGTGCGTACGGCGATCAGGTCGTGGCGATTGCCGAGGCGGGCGAGCTCTTCGACCCAGCCGTCGTCCTCTGCGCTCGTGCAGAGGAAATCCGAGACGAGAAAGACGAGTGAACGCCGCCGCAGGACACGGCCGGCAAAGGCCAGGGCGCCCTCCAGGTCACTGCCCTCCCGAGCCGGAGGAGCGGAGAGGACCTCGCGGATCATGCGCATCGCGTGCCCCCGTCCCTTGCTCGCGGGCAGGTGCGTCCCGATGGTCTCGCCGAAGAGGGTCACGCCGATGCGATCCTGATGCCGGAGGGCCACCAGGGTCAGGAGGCCCGCGAACTGGGCGGCGGCTTCGCGCTTGGTCCAGCGCCGGGTACCGAAATCCATCGGCGGGCCGCTGTCGACCAGGACGTGAACACTGAGCTCACGCTCCTCGCGAAAGGTCTTGACGAAGGGTTCCCCCGTGCGCGCGGTGACGTTCCAGTCGATGGCCCGCACGTCGTCGCCAGGGATGTAGGGGCGCACCTCCTCGAACTCGATCCCCTGCCCGCGGAAGGTGGAGCGGTAGCTCCCCGCCAGGGCGGTGTTGACCAGCTTGTGGGTGCGGAAGTGGATCTGCCGCACGCGGGCGAGGAGCTCGCCCTGGACGCTGTCGTTCTTCGAGGCTACGGACACGTCGAGTGAGGGGAACCTCAGGGAACGGGAATGGTCTCCAGGACGCGGGCGACGAGTTGGTCGGAGTCGAGACCTGCCGCTTCGGCTTCGTAGGTGGGTAGGATGCGATGGCGCAGGACCTGGGGCGCGATGGCCTTGATATCGGTAGGGGTCACATAGCCGCGGTGATGCAAGAAGGCATGACCGCGGGCGGCGAGAGTCAGCCAGATCGTGGCCCGAGGCGAGGCACCGTACTGGATGTAGCCCGCGAGTTCCTGCAGGCCGGCCGCCTCCGGCTGGCGGGTCGCACGCACCAGATCGAGGGCGTACTGGGCCAGGCGCGGGTCGACGACGATCCGGTCGACCATACGGCGCGAGTATTCGATCGTGTCGAGATCGATCACGGGCTCGATGGAGGTCTTGGGACCGGTGCGCGACATGCGACCTGCGATGGCCAGCTCCTCTTCGGGGGCCGGGTAGTCGACGATCACCTTGAGAGCGAAGCGGTCGAGCTGGGCCTCGGGCAGGGGGTAGGTACCCTCCTGCTCGATGGGGTTTTGGGTCGCGAGCACCATGAAGGGACGGGGCAGCTCGAAGGTCTCGCCGCCGATCGAGACCTGCCGCTCCTGCATCCCCTCGAGCAGGGCGGACTGCACCTTGGCCGGAGCCCGGTTGATCTCGTCCGCCAGGACGAAGTTGGCGAAGATCGGCCCCTTGCGGACGGTGAAGGTCCCCTCTCGCGCGTTGTAGATCTCGGTCCCGACCAGGTCGGAGGGCAACAGATCGGGGGTGAATTGAAGGCGGTTGAAGGTCGCGTGTACCGCCTGGGCCAGGAGCGAAGCGGCCAGGGACTTGGCCAGCCCGGGCACCCCTTCGAGCAGCACGTGGCCCCCCGTCAGGAGGGCGATCGTCAGGTCCTGCGCCAGCTCGCGCTGTCCCACGAGGACCTCCTCCAGGGCCCGGTGCAGGTCCTTGACCCAGGCCGAGGCCTGGACGATCTCTTCCTCGGCTTGAACGGAAAAGGGAGCGGTCGAGGGTTGGTCAGTCATCGGTTCTTCCACGGCGGGGCGCTGGTCTATACGTCAGGCGCGCGCCGAGGGTAGTCGTCTCCCGCGCAAACACTACCCACCGACTCGATCTTCCCCATCTGGGAAGATCGCTGGGCCCCTACCCCGCGTCGTCCCCCCCCGGCGCAGCGATGGGGCTGCCCCCCTGGATGAACTTGACCTTGCCGGGCTTGGAACCGCCATAGGGTGCCAGGCTCTCCTCCGCCACGGACGCCCCGATCTCGCGGCCGAGCTTCGCCCCATCCTGGTCACTGGTGGGGGGATCGGGGTGCTCCTCGGCCTGGCCCTGGATCAGGTGCACCGTGCGCGTGGGGAAGGCGAACTCGACCCCCAGGCGCTCGGCTACGCGCAGGATGTCCGCCATCAAACGGTGCTTCTCACGCAGCTCCATGGCCCAATCGGGGGTCTGGACAAAGGCGTAGAGCAGGATCTCGAGGGCCGACTCCCCAAAGCCGACGAAGTAGACGTGGTAGTAGTCCTTGCGCGTGTAGGGATGCCGGCGGATCAGCTCGCGCACGGCCTCACAGAAGGCCTCGACCTTCGAGGGCGGAGTCGCATAGGAGAGGCCCAAGGTAGCCTTGATGCGCCGGTAACGCCGCGCCCCCCAGTTGTCGACCTTGGCGCTGATGAAGTGCCGGTTGGGGACGGTGATCACCGAGTTGTAAAAGGTGCGCACACGCGTGGAACGAAAGCCCACGCGCTCCACCGTCCCGTCGACATCGTCGACGGTGATCCAGTCCCCGAGCTCGAAGGGCTTGTCCAAGAGGACGGTGAAGGTCCCGAAGACGTTCTCGAGCGAGTCCTTGAAGGCAAAGGCCAGAACCGCACCGCCGAGACCGATGCCGGCGATCAGCTTCCACAGATCCTCGGTCCCCTGGGAGGCGATGTAGGCGATCCCGGCCAGGACGACGAAGATCTTGAGCGTGCGCCGGAGCAGCGGCACGAGCATGTCGTCGAACTTGTTCTGGGTGCGTTCCGCGCGCCCGCGTAGGAAGTCGCACACCAGGTCGACGCTGCGCCAGGCCGCCACGATCCCCGCCAGGGAGAGGATCACCGAACCCGCAAAGCTCAAGGCAGACTCGACCAGGGGGTTCTTGATGTCCAGGATGGGCAGAAGGCCCACGAAGACATACCAGGTCACCATGACCCCCACGGGCCGCACGAAGCCGGTCAGACGGCGCTCATTGACCTTGACCTTCTCCTGCCCCGCCGCCTTGCGAGCCAGACGGCGCAGAACCGCGGAGACGAAGCGCTCGAGCACGACCCCGAGCGCCACGAGGGTGAGCAACCCGACCCACTGCCAGTTCTCCAAGAGGAAGCTGACCTCCCGCAGGAAGGAGCCCTCGCCGAGCCTCTCCCGCAGGAGATCCGCCAGGGTCTGCGTCGCGGGGGAGGGGTCGGTCACTAGCGCGAGGGAGAGAAGAAGCGCGTGCATCTTGCCGCGGATCCTACTGCCCCCGTCCTCCCCGCCAAAGCCTGACCCGGCAGGCTCAGCGCAGGGATTCCACCCCCTCCACGGGCCGCACGACACCCCGCTCCGCGAAGGCTTTCATCTTGGCCAGTACCCCGGTCGCATACTCCAGGGTCCCCGTGGTCCGCTCCCCGGCCTGGTGTCGCTGCCACTCCCGTCGGCGCCAGCTCTGGTAGCTCCCCTCACGCTCGATCCATCCCTGCAGCCGAGCCCGGCCGGCGTTGTAGGAGACCAGGACCGCTTCGAGGCTCCAGTCTCCTCGGTGTTCGAGCAGCCAGGCCAGGTGAGCCGCCCCCAGGCGAATGTTGAGGCGATCGTCGTCCCGCACGCTCTCGAGAGAGGGTGCGGCCCCCTCCAATCCGAGCCGCCGGGCGGCATCCGCGATCGCCGGAGCGGTGAGCTGCATCAGACCGACCGCCCCCGCGTGGGAGGTCTGCCCTCCCCGACCCCGGGACTCCATGAACATCACCGCCGCGATCAGGTAGGGGTCGACACCCGACTCCCGCGCGGCGGCCTCGATCCAGGGAGCATACCCCTCGACCAGTTCCATGCCGCGCTCATCGCGGATCTCGATCGCAAAGGCCCGCGCCCTGGGCCAGAGGGCCCAGGCGCCCAAGAGGGTCCCCGAGAGCAGAGCAGCGAGGAGAGCGAGGCGGCTTCCGCGCCCCGCGCCCCACTTCCGCGCAGCCCCAGCCAGCCCGGCCAGGCGCCGGCGAATCGCGCCTAGTCGGTCCACGGTTCGCTCTCCCCCCGGATGACTCTCTTCTCAGTGCTCACCCTCGAGGCTCTCCAGCAACGTGGAGAGCCAACGGTCTCGCAGGGTGCCGTGGGGCGGCAGCTCCTTCAACTCGCGCCCGACATAGTGCGAGAGCTCCCGGCGGGCGCGCTCCGCGACGTAGTCCTCGGGGACGCGCATCATCTGGATCAAAAAGCCGATCACGTCCCGGTTCCCCTTCTCTTCGAACGCCTCCGCGGAGGGCGCCGGAATGGAACGCGCCTCGGCCGCGGCTCGCAACCAGGCCAAACTGTCCCCGCGCCGGACGGTATCGAGCCACTGGAACCAGGACTCGGCCGGGTCGATCTCGCCGCGCATATCGATGCAGGTCAAGATCGCCAGCTCACGGGCGACCTCTCCGTCGGTCTGGTCGCCCGAAAGCAACTCCATCATGACCGGTGCCGCAGCGGCGACCCCCTGACGGGCGAGCAGGAGGGAGGCCTCGCGGCGCAGCTCCCTGGACGGAGAACGCATGGCCGCGAAGAGCTCGTCGTGGGCCGCCTCACCCTGGTCGAGGAGGGCCTCACGCACGACTCGAACCATGCCCGGGGTCGTCCTCTGGCGCAGCAGAGAGACGAGCAGGGGGACCGTGTCGGGGTCGTGGAGAGCCGCGATGCCCCGGGCCGCCGCAAGGCGCAGGCGCACGTCGTCCTCGGTCAAGGCCGTGGTCAGGACGTCACGCACCCCCTCACCCCCGAGCCGTCCCACGGCCCGCAGGGCGGCAGCGCGCTCCTCGACCTCACCCGCGCGGGCCCGTTCGAGGACGATCTCCCGCAGCGAAGCCAGCTTCGCGCTGCCGATCGCATCGATCGCCGCCACCTTGACATCGATGACCCTGTCCTCGAGTAGAGTTCGCAGGGCGGCAAGGTCCTCTTCGCTCGCGGAGAGAGAGAGGGCATGGGCCGAAACGGCACGCAGGATCGGACGGGAGTCGGTCGCCGCGACCCGGGCGACCGGCGGTCCCGCGTCGGCGATCAGCCCGGCCAAAAGGGGCATGGCCTCAGCCGAGAAGCGGTCGTGGAGGGTATCGATCAACTCCCACAGACGGGCGGCCAGCTCGGGCTCGGAGGTGTCGGCTCCGGGCTTCAAGCCGGCGGCTACCCGCGCCAGGCGGGCCAGCTTCTCGGCCCGACCACCGAGCCAGGGCTCCTCCTTCAAGAGCTCGAGCAGGGGATGGAAATCCCCCTGGCCGAGGCCTCCCCCATCCTGTTCGATCTCCTCCAGGGCGGCCACCTCGGGGTCGCGCTCGCGGGTCGGAATGTCGTGCGCGCGGGCGAAAATGAGCTGCTTCAGGCGCGCGTTGCGCGCTGCCGCATCGTGATCCCCAAACCACCAGGGTCCCTCCGCCAGGAACAGTTCGAGGCGGCTGCCATGGATCTTCGGATCGGGAAAACGCTGCCAATGACAGCGCTCGGCGAGGGCCTGGGCGCGACCGACGGACTGATCGAACCAGGCCAGGTGCTGGCTCGGCCCGACGATGAAGTTCTTGCTCCGCTCGCCGATGCGCACATCGAGGAGGCGTCCCTTGTCGGGCAGCCCCCCGCGGGTTCCGGGAAGGCGTTCGATTCCAAGTAGCCCCTGGGCCGAGAGGAAATCGAGCAGATCCCGCGCGGAAGCGGCGTCGAGGTAGAAAACCTCACCCCGGTCGGCCGGGGGACGCCGGGCGAGGTCGGGTCCGACCAAGACGAAGGCCTCGCCACTGCTGCGGTCCCTGAAAGCCACCTGCAGGCGACGCTCGTCACCCTCCTTCGCGGGGAGCACGGCCCGGGAAGCGACGAAGGAATCCTTGGCGCTGAGCCACCACTCCGCCCAGGCCGGCCCATCGGTACCGAAACTCTGGCCGGTGATCATCTTCAACCGACGCAGGGCCGGTTCCCGCAGGGCGGGATAGTCGTTGAAAAACTCCAGACCCGCCACGACCGCTACCAGCTTCCCCGCCACTTCGGAGTCGAGCCATTCGGAGACCTCGGGACGATCCGAGCGGAAGCCGATCCCCGCCAGGGCCGCCGCGCAGGTTCCCGCGATGAAGGGTTCGTGGGAGTCGAGACCGGTCAGCAGCGCCTCGACATGGCCCTCGCCGAGCTTCGGTTCGAGGAGACGATCCTCGCGCGCGATCAGGGCCAGGAGAGCGTAGGCCGAAGGCCGCAGGAGCCAACGATCCCCGAAGGCCCGGGCCAAGAGGATGTCATCCAGCGCCGGGTCATCGAAACGGGCCAGGGCTTCGATCACCCGCGCGGCGACCTTGGCCTGGGGGTCGGCAAGGCAAGTCAGGAGTTGATCCCGCACCTCGGGGGACTCCCGTAGGGCGAGGAGATTGATCGCGCGCAGCCGGGTGTCCCCGCGCTGGGAGTGCAGGGCCAGGCCCAGATAGGGGACGAGGTCGTCCGTATCGAGCTCGGCGAGACGCCGCGATGCAACGGCCCGCACCGGTTGCTGGGGATGATCCAACAGTTGGCAGAGTAGCTTGGGCGTGGCCCGCACCGGGTCGAGGTCGATCAACTCCGACAGGGCCGGCCCCGCCGCCCGATTGGGCATGCGTCGCTGCAGGCGTTGGACGACCACCTCCGCATCCTCGGGTACACCGGAGCGCAGGAGCACTCGTACACCGGTGAGCATGGTCGGTGCGTGATCGGAGCCCAGGGCGACACGGGCCGCGACACGCCCCGCATCACCGAGGGAGAGCAGGGTCTCCCCCGCCTGCAGAGCCACGGGATCATTGACGTCACGCAGCCTCGCCAGGGTCTCCAGGATCTCTTGGGAGGAACGCGTGAGGTCCCCCAAAGCGGGGTCGGAGTCGGCTCGAAGCCGTTCGTCGCGCCGTGCAGCGGCGACCGAGGCGGCCCCCTGCTCCTCCGCGCGGGCTCCCTGCC
>JALWOP010000476.1 GCA_027083445.1 Planctomycetota bacterium
GCTCAAGCAGATCGCGGTGTAGTCAGAACCGCGACCACCATGTCGCTCGCAACCATCGAGGCTGTGCGGACTTGGGCTGGGACATCCCGTCGAACTTCAGTCTAGGTGCCTGCTCTCCGGGGGCGCGTACGAGTTGCGTGCGAGAGGGGAGTCCCGTTTCGAGAGCCGATCCGCCGCGAGCTTCGGCGTCAGGAAGCGGCCTTGGAGTAGGCCTTCATCAGGCTGTGCTCCTTGCAGCGACGGTGCAGAGCACGTCCCTCGGGACTCTCCAGGAAGGCATCTACCGGTAGCGGGTCGAGGCCTGCGAGTGCCTCCTCGCGCTGCTCGGGCTCGAGTTCGATGCGCGCGAACTCCGTCAGTTCCAAGAGGAGTTCCTCGGGTCGGTGGGCCAGATCCTCACAGTGTAAGTGCAGGCAGCGCTCGCGTGCGATCTGGCCGGTGGCCGCATTGGCGGCGGCGACGTAAGCGCTCCACACCTCGAAGGCGCGCAGGGGGTCCAGGCAGCGGGAGGAGCGTGCGCGGCTGCGAAGCTGGGCGCGGCGTTCCGCCTCGCGCCCGGCCAGATCGAGGGCGACATCCACCCCGTTGCGTACGACGTGTACGACCCGTGCGCTCGGAAAGACGCGCAACCAGAGGGGCAGGGTGAAGCATGCCAGGGTGTCGGCCCAGCCCCAGGGATCGGTGAAGCCGGTCAGGCTACGCACACGCAGGTGGGTCTTCCAGCCGAGGAAACCGCGGATGCCCTTGGCCTCGACCCGCGCACGCAAAGCTTCGGTCAGGGCCTGGGTGGTCTCCTCGTCCTCGAAGACCCAGGAGAGGGGTTCGGGTACATCCCATTCCGCGTGAGCACAGCGCAGCACCCAGCGACTCTGGTCGAGGAAAAAGTGGGACTCCTCGAAACGGTTGCGGTCGTTCCCAAGAAAGAGTCCCGCCTGTCGCAAGAGGGCGGCGACCCGATCCGTTCCGGATAGGGGCGCACCCAGCACGATCAGGGGCGCGGTGGGGGGGAAGGCGGTCACCGACATGGAACTGGGCTCTGTTCTACCCGCAAGAGGCCTGGAGTGCGAGCCTTCAATCAGGCCGGGATCGAACCCCGAGCCCGTTGGAGCCGCGAGTAGGGGATCGAGAGATCCCAGCGAATGCCGCTGGGCTGGAGGGTTGAGCATGCATTCCCGTCGAGCTCGTACTCGATCACTCCACGCACGATCGAGGTCCCCAGGCCCTCCCGGATGGGTGTCGCCGAGAGGCTCGTTCGCTCCTGCCAGCACAGGTGAAGGGATTCGTCGCCCGGGTCGTTCCAGGAGACTCGTACGACTCCCTCGTCTCCGCGTAGGGCCCCGTACTTCGCGGCGTTCGTGGCCAGCTCATGCAGGGCCATGCCCAAGGGAGCCACGGCCGAGGCCCCGACCTCTAGGTAGGGCCCGTCGAGTTCGAGTTGCTTGGAGCTGGTGGTGTAGGGAGCGACCACCATGCGTATCAGATCCACCATGGGGACCGCTTCCCAGTGGGAGGCCGCCAAGAGTTCGTGGGTGCGGGCCATGGCTTGCAGACGCCCGTGGAAGGCGCGCTCGAAGTCCTCCAGGCTTCCCGCCCTGCGTAGGGTCTGCTGCGCGAGGGCCAGCACACCGGCGAGGCTGTTCTTGACGCGGTGGTCGAGCTCGCGCACCAGGCGCGTCTGTCGTGCCTGGGCACGTACGCGTTCACTGATGTCCCGCAGCATGATCTGGACGACGAAGTCCCCTTCGAGTTCGACTCGGCTGCAAGAGATCTCCACGTCGACGTGCTGCCCGCTGCTCTGGACGGCTTGGGCTTCGATGTGCCTGAGGGCGGAACCTTCGTCGGGTTGGCGTAGATAGTCTTCGAGGCGCCGTGTACCGACGTCATCGAGTAGCTCTCGGATCGTCGCTCCGTGCAGCCGCGAAGAGTCGCCGCAGTGGAAGAGCGTGATGGCGGCGGAGTTGGCAAAGATGACGCGTTCGTCACGCAGGAGGACGAGGGCATCAGGGATGGTTTCGAGTAGCTCTCTGTAGCGAGCCTCGCTACGGGCGAGGGCCTGGGTCGCCAGGCGCGTGATCGTAATGTCTTCGGCGATCCCGGCGATGCGATAGACCTCACCGCGGGCGTTGCGGATCGGGAAGGCTCTCGCACGCACCCAGCGCGTTCCTCCGTCCCTTGGCAGGATACGGAACTCGACGTCGTAACGGCCCTCGGCGGCCTCTTTGAAGAAGCCGGCCACGGCCTTCTCCTGGTCGTCCGGGTGAACGTAGCGTTCCCAGGAGTTCGCTTGCGCATAGATTTCCTGGGTAGGAGCTCCGGTGACGTCCGTGTAGGCGGGACTGATGTAGAGGATGCGTCCGCTCGGCCAGGCTGTTAGCCAAAAAACCTCATTGATGCTTTCGGCCAACTGGCGAAAACGCTCCTCGCTCTCGGCTACCCGGCGCCGTCCTCGGTGGCGACGGTGGAGCAACAGCGTGGTGAGGCCCGTCGAGAGCAACAGGACGGTCGCCAGGGGGATCAGCACCAGGGGTTGCAGGTGAAAGGGCAGGGGGACGAGCACCGCAACCGTGGATCCCTGGGGCTTGTGATCGCCGAAGTAGTCCTTGGCCTGGACCTCGAAGCGATGATCGCCGTAACTCAGGTCCGGAAGCAGGGCCTCTCGGTCGGTGGACCAGGGGGACCACGGGTTCTGATCGAGCCGGAAACGCGTCAGGACGTGTGCCGCCAGGGGATCACCCCACCAGGTGTGGACGTGCCAGCGCAGCAGTGCTCTGCGGCCGTCGAGGGCCGGCTGCAAGAGGTCGACCACCGGCGGCGGCTGCGCCGGTTCGGGCAAGCGCAAGAGGTGCGTTCCACCGCCGTAGGTGCCCACGCACACTTCGGTCGGCTCCACGAGTAGGGCTTGGATCTTGTCGTTCTTGAGCCCAGATTCACTGCTGAAGCGAGTCCACGTGCCGCTGTCATAGAGAAAGAGGCCACGGTCCGTTCCCACCCAGAGGCCGTCATGTCCCGGGGTGCAGCGGACGATGTTCACCTTGGCTTGGGCCAGGGAAGGGTCGCGAATCTGGTAATGGACGCTGTCATCCGGATCGATCCGGCCCAGGCCCCTACCGGACGTCTGGTGTCCGAACCAGAGCGTTCCATCATCGTCGAGAGCCAGGGTGAAGACCCGACCTGATCGCAGTCCCTGCTCCTGAGTCCAGACCCGCATGGTTCCATCGCGGAAGCGTGCGATTCCCGCGTAGGTTGCAAACCAAAGGTCGCCGTTCGGCGCCTCTATGAAATCGTAGACACGCCCGGAAGGCAGACCTCGGTCGGTGTCCCAGACCTCGTAGGTTCCATCCGCTCGTTGATGGTAGATGCCGGGTTGGGGCACGGTGACGTCGTTGGGGTCGTCGCTGAGTCCCAGGAACCACAGGTCGCCGGAGCGGTCCTTACGAATGCGGTGGATGGAGACCAGATCGAGTCCCTGAGCGGCTCCCTCGTGGCGAAAGGTCTTGCCGTTCCAGACCATGGCCCCCTTCAGGCATCCGCTTCCGCTGGCGAACCAGATGTTCCCCTCCCTATCCTCCCCTAGCGCCGTAATGGAGCGCAGTTCGGTGTGGTCGACCTCGGTGAAGCGTAGGGTCGAACCGTCGGGACGGAGACCTTCGAGGCCCCGAGACTTTCCGACCCAGAGGGTGCCGTCCGTGGCGTGCAGGTACTCCAGCACCAAGCTGGAGCGGTTGTCCGTACCGTGCTCGAGGGTCTTCCAGTAGGGATGCTCGCGCCGCCACAGATAGAGCCCCTGGCTCGTCGCGACCCACAATCCTCCGTCCCTGCGATAGCACAGGTCGTTGGCATTGCGCATCTGGGGCGGCAAGGGATCCAAGACTCCCCAGTGCCCATCGAGGCGCAGTCGGATCTGACCGGTCTGTAGGGCCAGAATGGCTTCTCCATCGGGACGCATGGAGAGCCCGTTGATTCCGTCGAAGTCCATCTGGGCCAGGTGGCGGAACTCACCAGAGGCAGTCCACTCCCACAGGCCGCGTTGTTGCCAGGGAGACTGGACATAGGCCAGGCCTCCGCTCCTGCCGTTCAGGGCGGTGATGGCCGAGACGGTCACGCCCGGGGCCTCGGCCATGAGCTTCCAGCGCCCCCAGCCCTCCATCCGACGCAGGCCCGACCGGCAGGCGATCCAGAGGGTCTCGCCTGAGGCGTCCGGCCTGAGGACGCTGGGTCGGAAGCTTTGCGTATCGAGTCGTACGGGAGCGTCCTTGGGATCTCCCAGGCGTCGAAGCTCCGCGCGTCTGGATCCCGGTATCTCGACCAGGTAGGCGATACCTCCGCCGGGGATCGGGGCACAGGCCCGGATACGCTCCCCGCCTGCCACGTCGACCTCCTCCAAAGGCTTGAAGGGTTTTCCCGCCGCGCCGATCCATCCGCGGTAATGCCGGAGGGCGAGGACGGTCCCGTCGGAGTCGACGGCGAGGTCGCTGATCTCCTCCCCGAGCATTCCCTGTTCCGATTGCGCCGGGTGCCAACGATAGCCGTCGTACCAGGCGATGCCCTTCTCGGTCGCGACCCAGATGTGACTTGCCGTGCTCCACGGGTTGTCGTAGACCCTCAGGACGCGGTTGCTCGGCAGGCCGTCGCTCTCGTCGAAATGAATCCAGAGACTGGGGTCGAAGAGACCCTTGAGTCGGACGGTGGGGAGTTCCTGGCCCAGGGCCGTGGCGGCCAGGAGGAAAAGGCCCCAAAGCGCTCGTAGATGTATGGTTTTCAAGCTACTGCTCCAGCTCCGGGGAGGCGAGGATGACTCGGCCTCCGCTGCGATCGATCAGAGCCCGGCGCAGTCGCTCCAGATCCGGGCGCGGCACGGAGAGTTCGAGCCGAACGGCATCTCCATACTCGCGGCTGGAGGGACTGAGGCCTTCGGCGGCGAGGACTGCCTGCACGGCCCCTGAACAATCGTAGGGATGCTCGATCACCAGGGGCTCGGTCACGACCACCTCGCGCAGGGGCGCGCGATCCAGGCACTGGCCGGTGGCTCCCCCATAGGCGCGCATCAACCCGCCGACACCCAGTTTGATGCCTCCGAAGTAGCGTACGACTGCAGCGACCACGGCCGTGACTGCGTGTCCCTCGAGCTGGGCCAGGATGGGTCGTCCCGCGGAGCCGCTCGGCTCTCCGTCGTCGCTGGAGCGCGTCCGCTTTCCATCTGGACCGAGCCTCCAAGCCCAGCAGACGTGACGCGCATCATCATGCCTGGAGCGCACGCGCTCGATGAATGCCCGTGCCTCCTCCTCGCTTTCTGCCGGCGCAACGAAGGCTAGAAAGCGTGAGTTCTTGATCGGCGGCGGCTCGTAGGCGTGCTCGGCGGCGAGTGTTCGGTAGCGGTCAGCCACCCCATGAGGGTAGCCGACCGCTACCGGCAGGGGTCAACCCACCCCTACCTCCTGTGCCTCCGTCACACGTGCGCTGACCGTGTAGCCCGTCTCCTCGGTCCAGTCGACGACCGCCGTCTGGCCCGCGTGGACGATTCCGGCCAGCACCGCATCGGCAATGCGGTTCTGGACACCCTTCTGGAGGGCACGCTTGAGGGGGCGGGCACCGTAGGCGGGATCCCAACCCTCTTCGGCCAGGCGATCCTTGGCCGCGTCGGTCAGCTCCAGGCCGATCTCCTGCTCGGTGAGTTGCTTCGCGATGCGTGCGACCTGGACGTCGACGATGCGCCGCAGTTGCTCCCGAGTCAGGGACTGGAAGACGAGGATCTCATCCAGTCGGTTGAGGAACTCCGGCCGGAAGAACTCCCTGACCTGGCTCTCGTCGCGCAGGTTGCTGGTCATCAAGACCAAGGTCTGCGAGAAGTCGACGGTGTGCCCCTGTCCGTCGGTCAAGCGACCGTCATCGAGCAGTTGCAGCAGGACGTCGAAGACGTCGCTGTGGGCTTTCTCGACCTCGTCGAGCAGGATCACGCTGTGGGGTTTCCTGCGTACGGCTTCGGTCAGGCGACCACCCTCGTCATAGCCCACGTAGCCCGGAGGGGCACCGATCAGTCGGGCGACCGAGTGCTTCTCCTGGAACTCGCTCATATCGACGCGCACCAAAGCGTGCTCGTCGTCAAAGAGGAACTCGGCCACGGCGCGGGCGACTTCGGTCTTGCCCACACCGGTCGGACCCAGGAACAGGAACGAGCCCATCGGGCGCGTGGGATCCTGCAGTCCGGCTCGCGAGCGGCGGACCGCCTCGGCCACGGCACGGATGGCATGTTCCTGGCCGATGACGCGCGTTCCGATGCGCTCCTCCATGTGGAGCAGCTTGTCCCGCTCCGTCTCGAGCAGTTTCTCGGCCGGCACTCCGGTCCAGCGTGCCACGACCTTGGCGATGCCCTCGGCGTCGACGGCCTCCGGCAGGAGAGCGCCGTCTTTCTGCACCTCAGCCAGGCGCTGGGTGTTGGCTTCGAGGTCGCGCTGGGCTTCGGGCAGCTCGCCGTAACGCAGCTCGCCGGCGCGCTCGTAGTTCCCCTCGCGCTCCGCCTTGTCGGCTTCGGCTTTCAGGGTCTCGATCAGGGTCTTACCCGCGCGGATGGCGGTGATCAGGTCCTTCTCGGTCCGCCAGCGGCTACGCAATGCGGTGGCTTTCTCCCCCAGATCGGCCAATTCACGGCCGATCTCGGCGATGCGCGCGTTGTCTTTGTCCTTGTTCTCCTTCTCGAGGGCCGCGCGCTCGACCTCCAGGCGCCGGATGCGACGTTCGAGCTTGTCGAGTTCGGGGGGCATGGAGTCGATGGCGGTACGCAGTTGCGCGGCGGCCTCATCGACCAGGTCGATGGCCTTGTCGGGCAGGAAGCGCTCGTTGATGTGTCGGTCGGAGAGGCGTGCAGCAGCGACCAGGGCGGCGTCCTCGATGTGCACGCCGTGATGAACTTCGTAGCGCTCTTTCAGTCCGCGCAGGATGGCGACGGTGTCTTCGACCGACGGCTCGTCGACGGGGACGGGCATGAATCGCCGTTCCAGAGCGGCATCCTTCTCGATGTACTTGCGGTACTCATCGACGGTGGTCGCACCGATGCAGCGCAGATCGCCGCGGGCCAGGGCCGGCTTCAGGAGGTTGGCCGCATCGACCGCTCCCTCTGCTCCGCCTGCACCGACCAGGGTGTGCAGCTCGTCGATGAAGAGCACGACATCGCCCTCGGCCTGGGTGACCTCCTCGAGAACCGCTTTCAAGCGCTCTTCGAACTCGCCGCGGTACTTCGCACCGGCGAGCAGGGCGCCCAGATCGAGCGCCATGACGCGTTTGCCCTTGAGGCTGTCGGGGACGTCACCGGCGACGACTCGGCTGGCGATGCCCTCGACGATGGCGGTCTTGCCGACACCGGGGTCTCCGATGAGCACCGGGTTGTTCTTGCGCCTGCGGGAGAGGACTTGGATCGTGCGGCGGATCTCGTCGTCCCGGCCGATGACCGGGTCGAGCTTGCCGCTGCGGGCCTCCTCGGTCAGATCGCGGGCGTACTTGGAGAGGGCCTCGAAGGTCGCTTCGGGGTTCTCGGTGGTGACCTTGCGGCCCCCGCGAACCTCGAGCAGGGCGGCCTCGATGCGCTCGGGGGTGAGCTTACGGGCGGCCAAGAGGCCGGCGACCTCGGCATCCCCCGCCTTGGCCAGGCCGAGGAGCAGGTGCTCGGTCGAGACGAACTCGTCGTCCATGTTCTTCGCCGCGGTCGATGCGGCTTCGAGGACCCGGGCCGCATCGCGCGACATGCTGAGCTGCCCCCCGGTTGCCCGGGGCAGTTTTTCGAGGAGGCCGATCAGTTCGGCCGCCAAGGCGCGCGGCTCGGCCTCCAGGCGTTGCAGCACGGCCGAGGTCACCCCCTCGGGTTCGGCGAGCAGCGCTACGGCCAGGTGAGCCGGACGCAGCTCGGGGTGTCCCGAGGCCTGGGCGTTTTGCTGGGCGGCCTGCAGGACCTCCCCGGATCGTTGGGTATAGGGAAGAGTCATATTCGTCGTGGAACCTCCAGCCTGCCCCGAGCAAGGCCCGTGCCAGGCCGGAGCGACCCCTTGGGGGGCGTGGGTGGGGTAGGGTGAGGGCTCTTTGGGCCAATATGGCAGTAGCGCTGCCGAAATGGCCTAAGTCTGCACCCTAGCCCTGGCCTCGAGCCTTCCGGTTCCCGATCCTGTGGAGGTTGGCGGGTTGGAGCAGGAAAAAGCGCGCGATTGGGTGACACCGGGGTCGGCTCACTGCGGTCTCCGGGGCAAGTGGACCTTCCTGTGCCGTGGCCGGCATAGCGCCACTGGTCCGTTGTCCGGGGTCGCACGCCGGCTCGACGGCGGGTTTACCTCAGCATGGACACCGAGTGAGAATCGACACCGAAACGGTTGCTCTGCCGTGACCGACCACACCACGATCTGGAGCCCGGGTCAATGAGGTACTTGCTCCTCCTCGTCGCTCTGATCTGTGGTTGTCGGTCGAAACAAGCGACCTTCGAGGACTACATGGCCTACATCGTCCAGGAGCGGTGCGCCGAGGTGGAGCGAATCATGGGAAAGCCCGCTGGACATCTCCATGTCTCGGTGCAGGAGAAACCGAAGGGCCTCCGGGCCAGAGCTGCCTGCAAGAGGAGTCCCGACGGAGCGATTCTCTACTTTGATCCGTCGCTGGAGAACCTGCCGTTGTCCGCGTGGGAAGTTCATGCAATCCACGAGATAGTCCATGCCTGCGTGCGAGAAGAGTGGGAAACACTGACCCATGACCTAGAGGAGGGAGTGTGCGACAGGATCGCTCTTTCCCTGGTCCCCCAGGCCGAGGAAGGGATGCTGCAGGATATCGGCTCCAACCGCAGGCACTGGATGAGAGAGGTAGAGAGGCTGGGCATGGATCGTCTCCACCAGCTCGCCAGTCGGGCCAAGAGCGAGGGACTGGAGGAGATTCCCACGCACTGGCTGGAGTAGCCACGGTAGGCGGCCTGCCCCGGCACGGAGTATCTGGCCTTCAGACCGAAGGATGCCGGCTGCTTCATCTTCGGGCTCTCTGGCAACTCGAAGTGGGGGGCGAGGTAGCCGCCCACTTCGAGTACGACCTGGAGAAGGGGTTCTTTACCGCGGTCGATGCGGCTTCGAGGACCCGGGCCGCATCGCGCGACATGCTGAGCTGTCCCCCGGTTGCCCGGGGCAGTTCCTCGAGGAGGCCGATCAGTTCGGCCGCCAAGGCGCGCGGCTCGGCCTCCAGGCGTTGCAGCACGGCCGAGGTCACCCCCTCGGGTTCGGCGAGCAGTGCTACGGCCAGGTGGGCTGGACGCAGCTCGAGGCCTGGAGCCCCCCTTGTGACACGAGCCCCTGGCCTCGAGCCTCCCCCTTCCCGGTCCGGTGGAGGTTGGCGGGTTGGAGCAGGAAAAAGCGCGCGATTGGGTGACACCGGGGTCGGCTCACTGCGGTCTCCGGGGCAAGTGGACCTTCCTGCGCCCTGGCCGGGGCCCTTGAGACCCCGCCCAGCGCCTCTGGGACCAGCGCCGCTGGGAGGTACCGCCTCACCCACGACCCCATCGGATCAGAATCGATGCATCGCAAGACGCTCCTGCCCCTTGCCTTCCTAGCGCTCGTCCTGCCGGTCTACTCCCTCCTGCGGGCTACACCGGCGGCGGCTCCCGCCCGGCCCAGTGGCTACTTTGGTTTTCCCCTGGCGGGGCCTGACGACGAGCCCAAGTGTGACGGGTTCCGTACGGGACCCATCCCGGTCGACGGCTCCAACGAATGCTCCGGAGCCAAGCCGCCCGGGGTTCAGCCGCCGCCCCCTCCCTTCCAGAGCAGTGATCCGCCGTCGGGGCCGGGGGGGCCGGCGAGCCCGGGTGGGGGCGAGCCCGGAGTGCCCGGGCCCTGGCGCGCGGCATCGACTCCCTGGGGAAGCAGCCCCCTGGCGCCCGGCCCGGGCAAGCCTGGGGCGGCGACACCCCAGACCCCGGGGCCGGGAGCTCCGCAGGCGCCCGGTCCC
>JALWOP010000477.1 GCA_027083445.1 Planctomycetota bacterium
CGAATGGCGAACAAGAGGGCTGCATCCCCGCCCAGGGTGAGGTCGTCATGACGCCAGAGACCCACGCCACCGGGGCCCTCGCGGGCGGGGACGTAGGCCTCGACCCAGGCGGCATCCGTGCCCCAGGGCTCCTGAAAGAGCCGCCGCCCCCTCGCCGGAGACTGATCCGCACTGGGGAGTGGCGGAGGGTCTTTCCCCTCGAGCGCCGCGACGAGCGCATCCCCCCCATCCCCGCCCTCGGCCGTCAAGGCGACGAAGAGGGTTCCCGAGGGCGCGTCGTAGCGGGCCAGGGGCTCATGGGGTCCGAGCTGGGCCAGGGCGACCAGACGTAGGGGACGTCCGAGCCTGGCTGTGCCTCCCTGGCGTTCGAGACGGGCGAGGAGGCGCTCGATGTAGGCCTGAACCCAGGCTTCCTCGACCTCGGGTTCACGCAGGAAGGTGACGCCCCGGTGCCGGCCCGGCAGCTTCCCAACCTGGATCGGAGTCGCTTCCAGGCTCTCCGGCACGAGCCGCCCCGCCGGAGTCAAGCGGGCATCGAGAACGGTAGTCCCCAGGCGAGTGAGTTCCAGACGGGGCCGCCCCGTGGGAACCAGCCTTTCCCCGACCCCTTCCAGGCGGACCGGATCGACCGAGACCGCCAGGGCGACCGGGTAGCCCCCGGGAGCTTCGAACCTCGCCGCGAGAAGGGCGCCTTCGAGGCCGAAGTGGTGTCCACCGATCACCCAATCGCCCTCCTCGATCGCCACCCCTGGAGCCAAGAGGCTCAGGAAGGGCAGCACCAGAGGATCATCCGGGGCCCCCACGACGACCCTACCCGGCGACTCCTCCGGGTGCGAGGAGGAGCAACCCAGGAGGAGCAGGGCGATCAGGATCGGGATCCTGTGAAAGAAGATCGGCATACGAAGAGGGAGTCTATCCCCCGCGAGGGGTGTTCCGCGCGCTGTTTGGGGCCATAGCATCCTCTCCCGTCACCAAGCTCTCCCCATCTACCCCGAGAGCACGACCATGGCCGAGCCGGGGAACTGGGGAGGTACCTGGGGGATCACTCCGGGCGATGGCGTGGGAGAGCAACGGCGAAGCCGACCGGGTCGACTCGATGACCTGGCGTCTCGGATCACACTCCTGTGGCCGCTCCTGGCAGCAAGTACCCGAGATCACGGCCGGAATGCAAGCCGGAGTAAACTTCCTTTGGAATCTTTGACTTCCCCAGGTGGCCTATTGAAAGGTGATGCTCACCGCGTCGGTGAAGTTGGAGGTCGCTTGGGGTGCCTTGTCCCGGTACCAGGCCTGGAAGGACCAGGTCTCTCCCGGTTGCACGTCGTGGCGTGGGCTGGTCGGGAGGGAGCATAGGTCGACCGATATGGCAAAGGAGCCCTCGGGGCCGCTGGAGAGGACCTTTTGGTTGTAGCGCCCGATGGAGCCACCCAGACAGAGGTTCCCCTGGCTGCCTCCTGGATTGGCGACGAAGTCCATCGAGCTGCCGACCAGGAAGTACCCGAACTCATCAGCCGGCAGGTCCCGCGCCTCCAAGGTGACGAAGTTGTCCCGGGCCATCTCCGCCCCCAGGGCCCGCAGAGAGCCGGGCTGGCCCGTGGAGTTGGGGTTGGCGGGAGAACAGTAGGTCGTGCCCAGAGGGTCGATCAGACGGAAGATGTCGACGTTGTCGAGGGGGCCGATCGTACTCGGCCATTCGGTCCCACCGGCTATCACGACGGTGTCATGCTCGGGCAGGCTTACGATGGTACGCCGCAGTCCCTCAATAGAGAGCTTCATTGTGACCCACTCGCCAGTGAGGGTATTCAAGACATCTGCCGTGTCGTGCAGGAACCATTTATTGCGCGAGTAGTCATAGAACGCTCCGCCCGCAAAGATGACGAAAGGTCCCGCTGCGCCAGCCAACGTATCGGAGCGGGAATGCGGCAGAGCAAGAGAACTCCACGACCAATCGGCAAGATTCAGAACATCCACTATTTCGGCACCTGGTATTCCTCCGCCAATGTAGAGCTTGCCGTCAACCACAATCGCACTGGTGCCACCATGAGCATGAGGCATCTGACGGGCAGACCACGTATCTGTTTGCGAGTCATAGATGTCCAGTCGACGCTCTGTCGAATCTAGAGTCCCATCAGCAAAGAAGGCATATCGGTCATCACTGGCCGCTGCCATCCATACCCGTGGGCCGGAGCCTAGATCGTGTACAGACCACTGCCCTGTAGATGTATCATAGATTTGCACGACGGAAAGCGCACCCATTGCTGTGTACCCACCTCCGAAAAAAATCCTTCCGTCGACAGCCGCAACAGCCATCAAGTACGCTGGAAACGGAAGCATGGACTGCGACCAAGCTCCTGTAGCCACGTCGAATACGTCCACCCATTGGCTTGGGGCTCCGCCCGTACTTGCAGCCCCCCCGGCAAACACGATCTTACCGTCTATTGCACCGGCTGCCAGTTGATAGCGAGGGGGTGAAAGGGTCGTCGTGGACCAGGAATCCGTGGCTGCATTATAGATATCGACTGTGTCCGTGAGGACATAGGAGATCTTGCCTCCACCGATGTAGGCCACGTCTCCCCAGCCGGCCGCTGCCAGATCTGATCGAGGCTCGAAGAGATGAGCCTCCGTCCATTGGGCCCTTGCCACTCCACCAAGCGCAAAACACAAACAAACTTGCAAGCTGCGAAAGGAATACCCTACCAGGCTCCGCTGTACACTCCTAAGCATCTTGTACTCCCTAGCCGTCGATCCGGTAGATCGTTCCATTCGTCGTACTCGTTCCCGAAACCCGTATGAGGTAGAGTTCGCCATCAGAGTCCTGCCCCATGCCGTGTAGTTCTCCAGACCCCCAGTTGTTCACGCCTAGTTGCGACGACCAATCCGCCGTCGACCCTGAGGTTGGACTGGCGGCATTGATCGAGCGGACCTGGGGTGCGCCCGTCGTGCCGTACAGGCAGTAGACGTACTGGGGCGGGTTCGCCAGCTCGGTGACCTTGGTAGAGCGATATACATAGCCACCGATATGGGCATCCCAGGCTTGGGATGTCAGATACTTCGACACGACGCGATCTGGCAGGGTGAAAGCGGGCGGATTGGCCGGCTCGGGACAATCGGTATCCCTCCAAGCAGCTGGTTTCCCATCCTTTAGACTACAGTCTCCCACATGCCAAGGCCACGCATAGTTCCGCACACCGGATGCCCCATAGGGATAGACGAAAATGTCCCCCGTGCAGTCCGGCCCCGTGTTGCCGATCCAGATGTCTCCCTTCCCATTGCCGCTGGAGTCTCCCCGATCCACGCTGAATCCGAAGGGGTTGCGCAGCCCCTTGGCCATCATCGTCGGTACCGGGGGAACGGGATCGTCCACGTTTATCACCCACAGCTTGCCCACGTCCTTGGTGTCGTCCTGGGCCTCCTCCCGCTCGGCGCAGGTGGACGAGGGGACCTTGTCGTCACCGAGAGCGAAGTAGAGCAGGTGCGTGCTCGTATCGCTCACCACCGTGTCGAAATGGATCTGACCCGCGCCGTGGGCCGTGTCGATCGTGGGATAGGAGTAGAGCAAGGTCTTCGAGGTGGGATCCGCTGCCACCGTCCCCGGCGGAATGCGGTAGCGCTCGATCACCGTCGTCGGCGCGTTCGGCGTGTTCAGGTTGTAGCGCACGTAGATGAAGCGCTTGTGGCGATTCTCCAGGAACTGAGGATGGAAGGCGAAGCCGGTCACTCCGATGAAATCGCTCGGGAGCGGGTCATAGGCCACCCCGGAAAGGTCGAGCATCAGGGCCTGCACCGGAATGCCGCCCCCGAGGGGAAGGGTGAAGGTGCTGATCTTCTGCGACCCCCGCTCGACGACCACCAAGGCATTGGGATTGTCAGGCCAGGAGGTGACGAAGACCGGCGTATCCAGCCCACTGATGACCTGAGTCAGATGGATCTGGGCAGCGGCCGTTCGGGGAAGGAGGGTCAGTAGCACCATGGCCAGGCCGACACGCAGGAGCCGGACTAGGGCCTCAGGTCGGTAGGTCGGTAGGTCGGTAGGTTCTCATACGAGCACTCGCGGTCGAGCCGTCACGGGTGGTTCGACGGGAGGCCGATTCCGTGACCAGCGGTCTGGAAATCATCGCAGCACGGCGCCCCGGAACCCGCAAGCTCAAAGCAGCGGGGCATCCCTCCGTCGCCCGCCTCGATCACCACTCCTGGGCCCTCGAGGCCTGAGAAGGGGTCCTCCCGGGGTCGCCCGGGGGGGCCGGGGGGAGCAGGATCAGGGTCCTCTCCAAGATGACCGACATGAAAAAGAGGGTTCGATCCCCCAAGAGGGATGTTCCGCTCACCGTTCGAGGCCATAGCACCGTATCCCTTCTCGGACCGGCCCCTTCTCGCTCTCCGAATCCAAAGCCATGCGCCATCTCCTGCTTCTGTGCCTCGCGTTCCTCACCGCCGCGGCCTCCTGGTCCTCCCCCGAGAGCCGAACGGAGGATCTGGGGGAGGTCCCCCCGAAGCTGCGCCAAGCGATGATGCAGGAGCGTTGGGACGACGCCCTAGGACAGCTCGAGGCCCTCGGCGCTTCGGATCCGGACCATGGGGACCTGTGGCTGCTCCTGACGGCAACCGCCCAGGACCGCGCCGGACAGGCCGAGGAGGCCCTGGCAAGCCTGCGACGATTGGAGCAGGAACACCCCGACTCCCCCCTGGTCGCCAAGGCTCGTTTCCGCAGGGCCGAGATTCACCGCCAACGCGGCGAGTACGAAGAGGCGGAACAGATCTACGAGGAGGCGGTCGCCTACCTGCGCTCGTCGGAGCGCCAAGGCGAGTTGGCGGCGATCTACATGCAATACGCCGATGAGGCTTCGCTCCCGCCGAAGACTCCCACTCCCAGCTCCAAGCTCGACTACCAACGCGCCTTCTCCCTCTACGCCAAGGTGCTCGACCTGGAAGCACCACGCTCCGTGCGGGACCGGGCCCTCTACCGCATGGCGGTCTGCCAAGAGAAGCTCGAAAACTGGAAGACCGCGCAGCAGCGCTATCGGATCTACCTGGACGAGTTCGATCCCAGTCGTCAACACCCCCTGCCGACCGACTTCATCCCCGGCGAGAGGGTCTACCAGGCACGCCTGCACCTGGGCCGAAACGAGCTGCGCGCCGGTCAGCCGGCCCAGGCCCGGCGCGATTTCGAAGACCTGGCCGAGGACATCGCCCGCGCCATCGAGTCCGGCCAGGCCCCGCGGGAGCTGCGGGAACTCGAGGGACAGGCACGCTATGAAATCCCGACCACCTACGGGCGCGATGGTGAGGAGGCGCGCCTGGCCATCGCCGCCTACGAGCGCTTCCTCCAAGCCTTCCCCGGGCACCCCCGCTCGGCCGAAGCGGCTTTTGCCTCCGCCGAACTCCACCAGAGACTCGGAGAGCTCGAACTTGCCGCCCGCGCCTTCGAAGCGCTCACCAAGCTCGAGGCCCCCGACACCGACGACACCGAGGTCCTGGCCACCCACAAACGCCTCGTGACCCACGCCCTCTACATGCAAGGGGTCGCCCTGACCCAGGCCCAGCACTACGACGAGGCCATCGACCGCTTCGAAGCCTACGCGCGCCGCTATCCCGACGGACCGGACTGGGCGGCGGCGGAACAGGGCATCGTCGATGCGCGCTATGCCCTGGGTGAGTTGCACCGCAGCCGCGAGGAGTTCGACGACGCGCGACGCGCCTGGAGCGAATTCCAGAAGGCTCACCCCCTCGATCCACGCGCACCCCAAGTCGCCTTCCTCCTGGGACTGCTTTCGGTCGAGGAGGCAGAGGCGACTCTCAAACGAGACCCCAAGGCCGATGTTCACCAGCTCTGGCAGGCCGCCATCGACCAGTGGGCCCAGGTTGCGCGCAAGTACCCCCAGTCCGAGCAGGCATCCCAGGCTCTCTACCGCACAGGCCTCCTGCAGGAGAACGAACTCGGGGAACTGGAAGAGGCGATCCGCTCCTACCGCGCCTGCACCTTCGGATCTCTCTCCGGCCTGGCTCGGGAGCGCTTGCAACAGATGACCGAACCCAGCCTCGAGATCCTCACCGAGCGCAGCGTACGCACCGATGAGCCCGCGCGGGTGAAGGTGCGCGTGCGCAACGTCGAGGAGGTCGAACTGGCCCGCTATGACCTCGACCTCGAAACCTACTTCCGCAAGCATCTGACCCACCGCCGCATCGAGGATCTGGACCTGGACCTGATCGATCCCGACGGCCGGCGTACCATCGCTGTCGCGGACTACCGTCCCTACGCCCCAATCGAGTTCGACGTCGATCTGGAGACGGAGGGCGCCGGTGTCTGGGCGGTGGCGATCAGCGCGGGAGAATTGCGAGCGACGACCCTGGTCATCCGCAGCGACATCGATGTGATCGTCAAGAGCTCGCGGCGCGAGGTCTTTGTCTTCGCCGAAGAAATGCGCTCCGGTACCCCCGCCGAGGGCGTGCGGGTGCTCGTCGCCGTCCCCCACTCCGGGGGAGAACCGACCCTCGAGGAACTGCTCACCGACAAGGACGGCATCGCCCGCCTGGGGCTGGAGGAGCTGGAATCGGCGGACGATGTCCGCGTCTTGGCGGTACGAAACGACAGTTACGCCTCGGATGGACTCCAGCTCTCGGGACTCTCGATCGGAAAGGGTCTCGCTCCGCGCGCATACGTCTACACCGATCGACCGGCCTACCGACCCGGTGATTCGGTGCATTGGCGCGCCATCCTGCGGACCGTGACCCACGGCTCCTACAGCTTCAAGGAGGGTCAACCGGTCGATATCGAGATCCGCGACAGCCAAGGGCGGCCACTCGCCAGCCAGCGCCTGCATCTATCTGCCTTCGGCACGGTCAACGGAGAACTATCCCTGCCCGAACAGGCGGCCCTGGGCCAATACCTCGTCCAGGTGTCGGGCCCAGGCCTGCCCTCCGCAGGGGGCACCTTCCGGGTCGAACGCTACGAGCTACGCAAGGTCGAGCTCTCCCTGGAGCCCGAGGCCCCGGTCATCTACCGCGGAGAGGAAGCCCGCATCACGCTCAGCGCCAGCTACTACTACGGCGAACCGGTCGCGGACAGCCCCCTCTCCTACCAGCTCCCCGACGGCCGAGTGCTCGAGGGGCGCACCGACTCCGAGGGGCACTTCGAGATCCGTTTCGGCACGCGCGACTTCCTGTGGGAAGGCCCCCTGCAAGTCGCCGCCACCCTGCGTGAAGAAGGCGTCACCGCCGGCACCCAGGTCTGGCTGGCCCTGCATGACTTCGCCGTGACGGTAGAAACGCCGCGCCCGGTCGTCCTGGCCGGAGACAGCTTCACGGTCGACCTATCCACCACCGACCCGATGGGGCGGCCCGTGGCGCGGGACCTCCAGCTCGTGCTCCTGCGGCGGGAGTCACTCCCCGGAGGGCGCCTGCGCGAGGTCGTCGTCGAGACCCACGCCGTACGCACCTCCGAGGAGGAGGGTCGCGCCCAGCTCGCCCTGGCGGCGACCCGAGGCGGCGACTACATCCTGCAAGCCACGGGGACGGATCGCTTCGGCAATCCGGTCACCGGCCGCAAGGCGCTGCTCGTTTCGGGGGACGAGGACTCCGTGCGCTTGCGCCTGCTCACCCGCAGCCCACGGGCCAAGGTGGGCGAGGAGCTCTCCTTCGAGCTCGTGAATCGCGCCGGGCCCGGTCTCGCACTGATCACATTCGAGGGCGAGACGATCCTGGGCTACCGCATCGTGACCCTGAAGGAGGGGCGCAACGAACTCTCCCTCCAGGTCGGCCACGAGCATTTTCCCAACATCCGCATCGCGGCAGCGATGATGCGCGGCAACGAGTTCTACCAGGCCTCGGGCGATTTCGATATCGAGCGCGACCTCGTGGTCGAGATCCACTCACCGGAGAAGATCGAGCCGGGCGAGGAGGCCGAGGTCGAACTGAGCGTCCACGACCAGCTCGGGCGGCCGGTGCGCACCGAGCTCAGCTTGGCGGTCGTCGATGCGAGCCTCTTCGATCTCTACCCCGACCTGGCCCCGCCCCTGCAACCCTTCTTCGAGATCAGCGCCCGACGTAGCGCCGGCCTGAAGACGAGCTCCTCCGCCACCTTCTCCTATCGGGGAGTGACCAAGAAGATCAACTCGGCCGTGCTCGAAGAAGCTCAGGACCTTCGGGTCCAAGCTGCCATCGAAGAGATAGAGATGGACAAGCTGGCGAGCCTTGGTTACGCGGGCGGTGGGTCGGGCGGCGGAGGTCGGCGGGCGATGGCACCCGGGGCTCCGCCCCCCCCTGGAGCAAGAATGAGGGGAAGGGTCCAGACCGACGGTGCGGACGACTTCTTCTTGGGTCTCGGTGAGAAGGAGGTCGCCAAGAAGAACAAGCGACAGGCCGGAGAGGAGGCCTCCGCGGCGGCATTCCAGGCCCAAACCGCTTTCTGGACTCCAGCAGCGGTCACCGACGACACCGGTAGCGCCAAGCTGCGCTTCACCCTGCCGCATCGGTCCACCCGCTGGAGCCTGACGGCTCGGGGCGTCAGTGCCGAGACTCTGCTCGGCGAAGCTCGAGCGAGCCTGGTCACCCGCGCCGACTTCTTCGTCGAGATCGACGTACCCAACGCGCTCTTCGAGGGCGACAGCCCCGCCATCGCCGCGCGCATCCACAACCCCGGCGGACGCAAGGGCACAGTCAAACTGACCCTGGTCGCCGCTAGCAGCACGGATAGCAGCATCGAGAGTGCCCAGGTCCAACTACAAGGGGGCGGCGTGGTCGAACGACGCTTCGCCCCCCTGCCGGAGTTGGATGCAGGGGAACTGGTTCTGGAACTGTCGGCCGAAGCCGAGTGGGAGGACGGCTCCCAAACCGTCTCGACACGGGAGGTGATCCCCGTCGCCCCCTACGGCATCGAGCTGCGCGATTCCTGGAGCGGAAGCCTGCGGGACGATCGCCAGATCGCCCTGGGGTTGCCCGCGGGGCGTCGCTACGAGGATGGAAGACTGGAACTCTACGTCGGGCCGAGCGTGGATCGCATGCTGATCGAGGATGCCCTGGGCGCGGTGCCCTATCCCATGCAGCGCCTGGGAGGCACCTCCCAGCCGGCCCAGGCTTCCCTGCTCTACGGCATCTCCGCCCTACTCGAATCGCTGCGACAAGCCGGCCCCACCGCTCCGCGCTATGCAGACCTGCGCCGCCGGGCCGAGGGTCTGGTGGCCGGCCTGGTCGCCGCCCAAAACAGCGATGGCGGTTGGCCTTGGATTGGCCGGGGCCCGTCCCAGGCACGCGCCAGCGCACGGGTGGCCCTGGGGCTGGGACGTCTTCGAGCCGTCGGCTTGTCGGTGCCCCAGGGGACCCTGCAGAGCCTGGGCAACTACCTCGCCAAGGCCTATGCGGAGAGCGAACCCGGAGAGCTCGAACTGCGGGCATCTCTCGCCCACGCCCTCGCCGCCATCGGACGGGGAGACTTCACGGCGGTCAACGCCCTGCACCGGGAGCGCAATCGCCTCTCGAGCGCGGGCCTGGCCCACACGGCTCTGGCACTGGTCGCCATGAATCGCAAGCCCATGGCCGCCGAGGTGGCGAACCTGCTCGAAGCCAAGCTCGAGCTGGACCGCGCCAGCGGCCAAGCGCGTTGCACCCTGACCGGGAACGATCCCTGGTCGCGCTCGAGTTTGGATATGACCGCCCTGGCGGCGATCGCCCTTGGAGAGGCCCTGCCCGCTTCGAAACGGCTCGAGGCCGCTGTCGAATTCCTGCTCGCTCGCCGCCCCTGGTTCGAACGTCGTGGCCGCGGTCTGGCCATCGCCGCCGTCGCCCTCTATCAAGCCCGCGTCCAGCCCCAGACGGGGGAGGGCCGGGTCAGCATCAGGGTCGATGGAGAGGAGTTGCGCCAGATCGACCTGGGGCCGGGAAGCGCCGGCCAATACCTGATCGTTCCCCTGGAGAAGGGCCGGCGGCAGGCAAGGATCCACCTCGCCGTCGAGGGCAAGGCACGCCCCTACATCTCCGCCGTGCTGTCCGGCTTCACCCGCGAAACCGACGGTCTCCCCCGTACCAGCGACTTCATCATCCTGGAGTCGGCTGCCTTCCTGGCCGACACGCCACGCTACAAGGGCAAGGCCCTGCCGACTGGATTCTCCCTCCTGCGCGATCCCCGCGAGCAGTGGGTCAACTCCGTTGAGCACCTGGAGTTCGGCCGGCGCACCCAGGTCCACCTGGTGGTCGACTTCCGCAGGGAACGGGCCATCCCCCGCGAGAGCGAGTACCTGGTGCTCGAGGTGCCCCTCCCCGCAGGTGCACGCCTGGTCGAAGAGAGCAT
The DNA here is from genome assembly GCA_027083445.1 of Planctomycetota bacterium. GTDB lineage: Bacteria > Planctomycetota > UBA1135 > UBA1135 > JALWOP01. The sequence goes on from JALWOP010000477.1 coordinate 10,277, forward strand.
CCGGGGCGGCCTCGGCCCCCACGAACTCGTGGATGGACGCCTGATCCTGCCCCTGGGGACGCGTGGCCGGTCCACGACCGTCAGCTTCACACTGCTCGGGATCCACCCGGGAGCCTACCGCTGCCCCCCGCCGATCGTGCGGGACGTCTATCGCCCGGACCGCATGGCCGTGGGCAAGGGGCATTCGCTCACCGTCCTCGACCGAGGCGAGACCTCACCGGATGCCTATCGGCCCACCCCCGACGAACTCTTTGCCCGTGGCCGACGCCTCTTCGCGGACGGGGATATCGCGGGGGCCTATGCCACCCTGGGACGACTGCAGGAAGAGTACGGAAGCAATCTGCGTAGCCGCGAGTTGCGCTCCTTGGCACGCATCATGCTGACCGCATCCCTCGACCAACGCGATCCGGCCCGCGCCGTGCACTTCTTCGAGGTCTTGCACGAAAAGGACAGCGAATACACCGTGCCCTTCGATCAAGTGATCGCCATCGGTGAGGCCTATCGGGATCTGGGTGAGTTCGAACGGGCCTACTCGATCTTCCGCGCCACGGCCGCGGAGACCTTCGCCAAGGACTTGGAGGTGGCCGGAACCCTAGAAGGGGCCGGTGAGCTTGCAGGCGCCTTGAAGGTGCTGGACGAGTTGACCCTGGCCTATCCCGACCTGCCCACGGTGGTGCAGGCGCGACTCGCCCTGGCCGACCGCTATCTGACCCTGGCCCAGCGGACGCAAGAGGATGCGAGCTTGAAGCGAGCCGGGCTCGACCGTAAGGCCCTGGTCCAGCGCGGCGTTGCGCTCCTGGGCCGCTTCCTCTCCCTACACTCGGACTCTTCCCTGGCGCCCGATGCTGCACTGGCACTGGTCAGCGCTGTCCTGGAGATGGATGCCTCCGAGGTCGCCGCTCGACTCGCGGGTGAGTTCGCTCCCCTCTATCCCACGCCGCGCTTCAAGGATGCCTTCCTCTACACGCGCGCAGTCGCCGAGTGGCACCTGGGCCAGGACGACGTGGCGCGCAAGCTCCTGCGGGGCATCGTAGCGGCCGAGTATCCCGACGAACGCGGGGACAAGCAGCCCTCGCCGAACCGGGACCTGTCTCTCTACATCCTGGGTCAGATCGCCCATGCCCGTCAGGACATCCAGACCGCCGAGCGTTACTACCAGGAGGTCGCGGAACAGTTCCCCGATGCGCGTCTGGCGATCGAGGACTTCCATCGCCGCAGCCTCAGCATGACCGAGATCACCTCGGCCCGGCCGGGCGAAAAGGTCTCGCTCCACTTCGAGTCCCGTAACGTCGAAGAGGCCGAGCTGATGATCTATCGCGTGGACCTGATGACCCTCTACCTGCGAGAGAAGGATCTCTCCCGCGTGACGGCGGTCAACCTGGCGGGGATCGCGCCCACACTGACGATGGACGTCACCTTGGGTGAGGGAATCGACCTGCGCCCCCGCGAGAGCGAGGTCGAGTTGGACCTGGAGCGAGCCGGCGCCTACCTGGTGATCGCTCGTTCGGGTGGGCTGCACGCCTCCGGACTCGTCCTGGTCAGCGACCTCGAGCTGCAGGTCAGCGAGGATGTCCGCGGCGGGCAGGTACGCGTGCAGGCGCTGAACGCGGCGGACGGCTCCTACCTCGGTGGGGTCGACGTGCGTGTCGTGGGGTCCGGCAGCAGCAAGCTCGTACGCGGCAAGACCGACCCGCGCGGCCTGTTCCAGGCAGACGGGATCTCGGGGCTGGCCACGGTGATCGCCCGCCACGGTGAGCACTACGCCTTCCACCGGGGCCGCATCCAGATTGCAGTGCCCCCGCAGGCCGAAAACGGAATCTGGGCCGGCACGCAGGTCTCGAAGGATGCCTACTTGGAGAATGTGATCCAACTGAACTCCGCCAACCAAGAGGCACACTCCCAGAGCCTCCAAAAGCAGATGCAGGAGGCCCGCAGGGGCGTGCAGTTGAAGGCCATTCGCTGAAGCTGCTCCCCAGGAGGGTTTCCAGCCGATCCACTGCCTGGTCCCTGGGCCCGGCCCCTGGAAACCCGTGAGGGCCCCCCGCCCCTCCGGGGCGCGGGGGGGCCGGGTTCAATCCACCGGCTATTGGGGCATGCTCCCCGGGCTCCCAAACCTTACGGTATGCCCGTGCCCGACTTCGCCCTGGACGTCTCCGCCCTACGCCAACCCCGGAGTTCCTACGCCCGCGTCACCCGTCTGATCGAGGAGGCCGCACGTACGGCGGGCCTCGAGGTCGAGCGCTGGGAAGAGGGCATTCCCCAGAGCCCGGTCCTTTGGGTACCGCGCCTGCGGCTTCCGCGCGTCCCCATTCCTTGGTTGATCGTTACCTGTCACGACGTCAACCCCTTGCTACCCGACGGCCGCCCCACCTGGAAGCGCTGGTGGCGCAGGCAGCGCTACCTGCGGGCCATGCGGAGCGCACAGCAGCGAGCCTGGCGAATGACCGCCCCGTCCCAGGACGCCGCTCGCCGCATCGGGAACTACCTTTCCGCTCCGCCCCCCGTGGTCATGCCCTGGTACGCACCGGGGGAGTTCCGCCCCGACCCCGGGCCCGAGGACGAGCAGCGACTGGCCAACTGGGGGCTGCGGCCGGGCTATGTGCTCTACCTGGGAGCCCTGCGTCGCCACAAGAACTGGGACCTGCTGCTCCGCGCCTACGCGGGGCTGCCCGCCCGACTCCGGGGAAGGCACCCGCTGGTGCTCGCCGGCTCGGTGGGACAGGCCCGCGAGCGGGCGGACCAGCAGCTTACGGAGCTGGGCATCGAGGCCTGCTGGGTGACCGACCTCGAGGATGAGGAGCTTCCCAGCCTCTATCGGGGCGCCGCCGCTTTCGTCTTTCCGTCACGCCTCGAAGGCTTCGGCCTACCTCCGCTCGAAGCCCAGGCCTGCGGCGTTCCCGTCCTGGCTGCCCGGGCGACGGCCCTGCCCGAGGTGCTGGGGGCGGGTGCAAAACTCTTCGATCCAGACGATCGGGTCGGGTTCCAAGAAGCCCTGGAAGAACTCCTCGAGAACCCGGAGGCCCGCGAGCAGGCGAGCCGCGCCGCCCTGGCCAACGCCGCCCGCTTCAGTGCCCGGCGGACGGGGCAGGCCCTGCGCGGCCTGCTCGAGAGCGTTCCCGCCGAGACGCACCTGGTACCCTCCTCTTCATGAATCGCGCCCTGCTGCGTCTGCCCCTCGCCGGGCTCTGCCTCCTGTTCGCCTGCTCCGCGCCCCTACGCTACGACGCGGTCAGCTCACCGACCGACAAGACCCTCTGGCCCGAGGAAGAGGAGCACGCCATCGCCGTGCACTTCGGCGACGAGCTCTTCACGACCCTGCACTACGACGCGGCGCCCCGGCCCTTCCTCTACCCCGTGCAGGGCCCCCAGGAGATCCCGATCACGCGCGCCTTTCCTCAAGAGAAGCGTGCCGGCGAGAGCACCGATCACCCCCACCACACGTCGCTGTGGATTGCCCACGGAGACGTGAACGGGACGGATTTTTGGCACCCCGCCGCCGCGAACGGAGGCGTGATCGAGTTCACCGGTCGCCTGAAGGAGCTCCTGCGGCGCGGCAAGCGCATGCGCCTGCGCCACGAGTATCTCTGGAAGGATCACGAGGGGCAGCCTCTGCTCCGGGAGCGCCGTACGACCCTCCTGGGGGGTGAGGAGGATCAACGCTGGATCGATGTCAAGATCGAGCTCCGCGCCCTGGTGGAGGAGGTGACCTTCGGAGACACCAAGGAGGGTTTCTTCGCCCTGCGCCTACACCCGGCCCTGCGCCTGACGGGTGACCTCGCCACGGGCGAGGCGCGCAACTCCGAAGGAATCACGGGCAAGGAGGTCTGGGGCAAACGCGCCAACTGGGTGCAGTACCAGGGGACGGTCGAAGGCAAGGCGGTCGGGGTAGTGCTCTTCGATGCCCCGACCAATCCGAGACACCCGACCTGGTGGCACGCCCGTGAGTACGGCTTGGTCGCCGCCAACCCCTTCGGCAAACATGCCTTCGAAGGCGGAACCGAAGAGGACGGGCGCTACATCCTGCACAAGGATGAGACACTGACCTTCGTCTACCGCGTCTGGATCCATTCGGGACACAAGAGTCCCGAGGAGGTGGAGCAGGCCTTCCGGGTCTTCCAGGCGCAGTTGGACGACATGTAATGCCAATGTTTCCGGATGCCCGGTCCGGAAACCTGTGGCCTGGTGGACGGGTAGGATGAAGTGGTTCCCGTTCCGCTTCTCTCGCTATTCCCAGGCCGCCAAGGCGGTCCTTTCCTCCCGACAACCCATGAAACTCGAATTGATCGGCGCCTGTGCGCTGTTCGCGGCGGGTGCGGCTCAGGCCGTGCCACAGGACCAGAACGTCATCCCCCCGCCCCAGCATCCCGGGGAGAACCTGATCGACGAGCCTGCCGTCATGCGCTCGGAGATCGTCCCCTACAACGGACACGGGGTCGTCGAGTCGATGGAAGAGGTCGCGCGCCGCGACGCCCACCTCGACCCCACCGAACAGCTCAACCCGCGCCTGCGGAACGGTCGCCAGGGAACCTGGCGCGTGCCCGACATGCGCCGCACCTATCGCACCCACTCGGGACGCCACTACGTCTTCAACAAGTGGGGGGACACCCGCATGGGCATCGGCTTCAACCGGCCGGTGGACCTGGAGGGTGCTTGGTTCGCGGGCCAGGGACCCGTCGGCGGCGCTTTTGCCAAGAGCCTGCAGGTGATCGGCTACCGGGATGGCCGTGAGGTGGCCCGTACCGACGTCCTGACCGACATCGGCACGGACTATGTCTGGTTCGACATGGGCCTCCAGAACGTCGATCGTATCGAGATTCTCGCCGGACCCGCCGTCATGGGAGCGGGCTGGTTCGCGATGGACGACCTCTCCTTCGTCGACGAGACGACGGGCGAGCACGTCCTGATCGACTTCGAGGATTTGACCTATGAGGACGTGCTCACCGGATCGGGCTACATGGGCCTGACCTGGGAAGAGGGCACGGGCGACTTCGAAGGCGGTGCACAGGAGATCATCCAGGGCCCCCCGGCCGGTAACGGCTCCACCAACGGCCCCGGAGGCACCGGAGCCGGATTCGCGGGTGGCGGTACCTACAGCGGTCAGGGCACCGCGCCCACCTTGATCCAGAAGATCAAGGGCCCGCGCCTGGGCGATCCCGGGGCGAGCTACGTCCCCCCGGACATCTGCGGAGCCGTGGGCATCAACCACTTCGTCGCCGCGGTCAACATGAACCTCTCGATCTACGAGAAGTCCACCGGAACGCGCGTCTTCAACTCCTCGCTCCAGAGCTTCTTCGGCACCGGCCAGAGCACGGGCGATCCTCGGGTGGTCTTCGACCCCGATAGCCAGCGCTTCATCGTCCTGGCCACCGACTTCAACAATGACATCTGGCTGGCGGTCTCGTCGACGAGCGATCCGACCGGGAGCTGGTTCAAGACCTCCTTCAACCCGAGCCAGGGCTCCGATGCCGGTGACTGGCCGGACTACCCCACCTTGGGAGTGGACCAGCGCTGGATCATGACCGCGGCCTACATGGTGGGCGGCGCGCCGACCATGACCCTCTTCTGCATCGAGAAGGCCCCCCTGGTCGCAGCCAGTCAAAGCATGGGCACGGTGCACGCTTTCCGCGGACTCTCCTGGGAGGGCGCCATCCAACCCTGCGTTCACTGGGAAGACCCCGGCGTCGGCTATACGGTCAGCTACAACGGTTCGAGCCGTCTGCGCATCCGCACGGTCTCGCCTCCGGTCTCCAGCCCGACCATGACTTCGAAGTTCGTCAACCTCTCCAAGTCCTGGAGCGCCCCCCCCAGTGCTCCGTGCCTCGGTTCCAGCAACCTCGACACCCTTGACGGACGTCTGATGAACTCGGTTTACCGGGTGGGCAGCGTTTGGACGACCCACGCCATCGCAACCAACGGTCGCGCCTCCTCGCGCTTCTACGAGGTCGACCCGGTCGCGGGAACCGAGCTCCAGCTCGGCACGGTTCGGGACAACCAGAACCAAAGCCTCTTCTTCTTCAACCCTTCGATCTCGGTCACCTCCCAGGGTCACGCGGTGCTGGGTTGCACGGGCTGTGACGCCAACACCTACGCCGGTGCCTACTACACCGGTCGCCTGGTGACCGACCCCGCGGGTGAGATGGCCTTCCCGATCGCCTACAAGCCCGGGGCCGGCCCCTACAACGTCAGCAGTTCGCCCCAGCGCTGGGGCGACTACAGCATGACCAGCTCGGACCCGGTCGACGACACGGTCTGGACGGTTCAGGAGCACGCGACCAACGCCAGTGGTCAGTGGGGCAACAACATCGCCCAACTCGGCTACGGCCCGGACTGCTCATCCAACATCACCCGCTACTGCAGCCCCTCGGCTCTGGGTCCCCAGATCGACATCGACACCTGCTCGCTGGGTGCCGGCTCGATCAACCTGACCTATTCGGGCGGCAGTCCCGGCAAGGTGGGCTACCTCCTGGTCGGCGCCAGCAACGGCATCATCACCAACCCGCCGGGTGCCACGGGTGACCTCTGCCTGGACGGTTCCCCGATCGGTCGCTACATCTCCGATGCGGCAGTGATCGACGGCTCGGGCCAGATCGTGACCGACATCATCAACGGCAACATCGGCGGTGGCGTCGGCAACCTGCCCGCGGCGGTGGGTGGCGGCCCGATTCAGCCCGGGGACACCTGGAACTGGCAGTACTGGGCCCGCCACACCGGCGTCTCGTCGACCTTCTCCGACGCGCTGACGGTTACCTTCACCAACTAGCGTTCCGGCGCCTGGAGAAGGCTTCTCCGGGCAGATGCAAGAGCGGCGCCGTCCCCCTCCCTGTGGGGGGCGGCGCCGCATCTCGTTTGCCGGGAGAGAATCACTCGGCGCGCTCTACGACGATCTCGACGTCAACCGGTTCGAGCAGCTCACGGATGCGCTTCTCCAACTCGCGCACCTTGATCCAGGCCAACTTCAGGGTCTCGGTATGCATGCGTGCATAGCGTTCCGAACGGGTCTGTGAGTTGGGTTCGGATTTCACGAGCTGGACGGCGTCACGAATGTCCGTCGCGATCACCTGGCGGCGCCTCTGGTTCAGCCTGCGCAGTTCCCGCGCCCTCTCTTCCAGCGCGTCCACCGCGATCGGGGTCGCCTCGGCCTCGTGCCCCCCAACGACCTCGACCGGCTCTCCACCGCCGATCGTCACACGCCATTGCCCCTCCGGAAGGGCCGAAGGGTCGAGCACATAGGCCGACCACCGCTCGGGGAATCGTATGGCTTTGGCCAGAGGCTCGACGGATTCAGGTAGAAGAGCGACCGGAAAGCGCGTCAGCCGAACAGGCTGCGTGCCCGGGCGGAGTTCGAGGACCTCAGGGTCGACCTCGACCAGGAGGCCCTGGAGCACGGCATCCGCAATCACGAGCCCCCCACCCGCATCGGGGTGCACGCCGTCGTGGGTCAAGCTGAACTTGGGATCCTGCGCACGCATGAGGTCGGTGGCGCGCTGCATGGGTCGGTTCAGATCGATGAAGCGGCAGCCGTTCTCGCGGGCGAGTTCGCGGCAGACCTCGCCGTAGCGCACCAGGGTGGCGTTGTAGTCCGGGGCCGGGTTGGCGGCAGCGACCGGATCGTAGAAGGTGGGCGAGAGCAGGACGACCTCGGCCTCGGTCTCGTGCACCAGCCGTGTGACGATTTCGTTCATGCCCTCGCGGTAGCGTTCGAGACGCGCAGGATCGAAGGCGACGTAGCCGGCATCGTTCATGCCGAGCAGTACCAGGACGACGTCCGGATCCTGCTCCAAGACCTCGGCATCCAGCCGCTCGGCGGCCTGGGCGGCAACGTCACCGCTCACGCCCGCGTTGAAGAACTCGAGCTCCAGATCGGGAAAGAAGCTCCAGAGCATCGTCTCGATCGGCTCCACGTAGAAGCCCGCGTGGGTGATGCTGTCTCCGAGAAAGACGATACGGTCGTGGGCCTCGAGCCGCAGGGGCTCGTCGGCGGCAACGGCCGCGGGAGCGAGGAGGAGGAGGAGGGCCAGGGTTTTCATACCCCGAGGATAACGCCCTCAGGAATCTCCCAGACCTTCCCGCTCGGCCGCGAGCCCTGCCCGCATGCGCTCCAGGATCGGGGCGTTCCCCCGATCCCCGGCGAGATTCCGCCTCTCGTCCGGATCGGCGCAGAGGTCGAAGAGCAGCTCTTCGACCCGCTCTCCGATGCGAATGCGGACGTACTTGTGATCCTCCTCGACCAGCGCCCGCTCCACGACCGCCCCCTCCCCAAAGCTCGGCGCGGTATAGAGGAAGGCGTCGCGCCAGGGACCGCCTTCGTCCGTCCCCGCCATCAGGGGGAGTAGGGAGCGACCATCCAAGCCGTCCGGCACCTCGATGCCGGCCAGCTCGCACAGGGTGGGCAGGAGGTCGACGTTGAGGGTGAGGGCACTCGAATGCGTCCCAGGCCGGATGAGGGGGGGATAGCGAATCGCCAGGGGAACGCGGATCGACGGTTCGTAGGAGAGCCCTTTCTGGGAAAGGCCGTGCTCACCGAGGAGCTGGCCATTGTCGGTGGTGAAGACGACCACCGTCCGGTCGAGCTCTCCGTCGGCCTCCAACCGCGAGAGGACTCGGCCCACGTTGTCATCGATCGACAGGCACAGCTCCCAGTAGCGTCGGGCGGTCTCCTGGTATTGATCGAGCTCGTGCCGGCTGTCCTGGCGCAGGCCCCGGTAGAAGGCCGGCAGGCTTTCGTCGCCATCCTGGGCACTGGTCGGTACAGGCAGCGTCACTCCATCGAGCAACCCCGCGTGTCGCGGCGCGGGAGTCAGGGGCACGTGGGGGTTCTTGAAGGCCAGCACCAAGAAGAAGGGTTTTTCGTCCCCCTCGTCCAGGAAGCGCAGGACCTCGTCGGTGAGCCGATCCGCCTGGAAACCGTGGGTGGGTGTCGGGATCCCGTCGATCACGAGGGTTTGATCGAAGTGATGGCCCGGCCCCTCGTAGGAGACGAAGTGGTCGAAACCCCGAACAGGTCGAGCTCCGGGGTTGGGCAGATGCCACTTGCCGATCCAGGCGGTCCGGTAACCCGCTGCGTGAAACAGATCGGCCAGGGTTTGCCGCTCACCGGGAAAGTCGACCTCGGGGTGGTTCGACCAGACTCCGTGGCGTGTGGGATACACGCCGGTGAGCATCGTCGCCCGGCCGGGACAGCAGCGCGAGCAGACGACATAGGAGCGCTCGAAGAGAGCGCCCTCATCGGCGATGCGGTCGAGAGCCGGAGTCTCGATCCAACGGTTTCCCCCCGCCGAAAAGCCATCGAAACGCTGATCGTCGCTGTAGATCAGGAAGACGTTTGGGTGCTCTTCGCCGCGGGGCGCCCGCCCTCCCCCGCAGGCCGCCGCGCCACCGAGGCAGAGCACCAAGAGCCATTCAGTGTGCGCCACAACTCGCCTCCCACTCCGCCAGGCGAGCCTCGAGTTCGGCCACCTTGTTCGGCCTGCTCCGGGCAAGGTCTTCCTGCTCCTTGGGGTCGTCGTAGAGGTTGTAGAGTTCGCTGCGACCGGTCTCTCGATCGTGGATCAACTTCCAGCGGCCCAGGGTGACGGCCCGCAGGGAGCGGGCTCGGTCGGTCTCGGAGACGAGGATGCGTTCGGGGGGTGCCAGTTCAGGCAGGACCGCCACCCCGTCCGCGCGGGGCAGGGGCTTTTCGCCGAGTAGTTCGAGCAGGGTGGGGGTCACGTCGATCAAGCTGGCCGCGTCCTCGAGCACTGCGGGCTCGAGGCCGGGCCCGGTGAGGATCCAGGGCACGTATACGAGCTCGTCGTAAAGGCGTTTGGCCGTCCCAAGCTCCCCGTGGTCAGCCAGCTCGAGGCCGCTGGTGGCGACGACGGCGACGTAGGTCTCCCCGCCCCGTCCCCGTGCCTCGAGCCCCGCGAGCAAGCGTCCCACCGCGTGGTCTACCTCGGCCACGGCGGCGTCGTGGAGGGCGGCGAGGGCACGGCGATCCTCGGCCCGAAGGCGCGAAGTCAAGGCCAACAGCTCGCGCAGGGAGAGCCCGGCGTGGACCGGCCCGTCGTAGTCCGCATCGATGCGCTCTTCCCCCACCGGCCAGGGAGGCAGGGGCCCCGCGTAGTGAACGAACAGGAAGAAGGGCTTGGGTCCGACCTCCTCGAGCCGTGAGAGGGCCGTGTCGGTGACGGCCTGGGTCGAGGGGGGGAAGACATCGTCGTCGGTCGCCTCCTCGGGAGGGACACCGACCTCATCGAAGGTCTGAAACCCCTGGTCGAAACCCAAGCGTGCGCAGGCGTGACGACTGTTGACCACGGCGGCGGTCGTGTAGCCCCGTTCTCGGAGTCGCTCCGCGAGCAGGGTGGCCTCATAGGGCAGGGGGTGTTCGAGGTCGGTCCATCCGATGGCCGAGGGGTAGCGCCCCGTGAGCAGGCCGGCCAGGGCGGGCGAGGTCCAGGGTGTCGGAGTCTCGACGTCGGTGTAGCGCAGGCCCCGGCGCGCGAGCGCATCCAGGCAGGGGGTCACTCCGCCACTGCCCCGGTAGACCCCCATCTGGTCGACGCGCAAACCATCGATGGCGACCAGGAGCACGCTCGCCGGACGTTGCTCGTTGGACCCGGCGGAGACCTGCTTGCCGCAAGCACAGGTCAGCAGGCCGAGCACTGCCAGAAGGCCCGCTCCGCAGGCCCCGAGGGCCCGGTTCGACGGTGCGGAGCAGGGGAGGGGTGGGCGGCGTGCCATGGACCCAGGTGAGGGTAGCGTGCCGCTGCCTGCGATCCAACGCGGGTGACCTGCGCCCCACAGGCCCTCCCCGCCCTTCGAGGCAGCCTGGGCTGATTCCGCTCGCCCCCCCATGATCGGTCGCCGGGGGCCCTCTGTGCCGAAGGATCGGGGCGCGAGCTCCAGACCGGGTACGATCGGCCTCTCCTTTCCCCCACCCGGAGCCACTCCATGCAAGCCCTACCCATCGCCTCCCTGCTCTTCACGGCCGCCACCCTCAACGCCGCGCCCCAGGAGCCGACTCCCCCCGCGGAGTTGTCCCGCTTCCAACCCCTGGTCGGTTCCTTCGAGGGAAGCGGCACCGCCGCCATGTCCATCGAAGGAGAGCCGATGCAATGGACCGCGAAGGCGACCGGTCGGCGCATCCTTGGCGGCCACTTCATTCAACTGGACGAGACGGTTCAGACCCCCATGGGCAATCTGGAGTTCCGCAGCCTCTACACCTGGGACCGTGAGCGGAACCAGCCCGTCGTTCGGAGTATCGGCACGCTCGGCATGACCGGCATCGGAACCCATTCGACCTTCGAAGGAGGGTCGCTCGTCTCCTCGCAGGCCGGCTTCGCCGAGGGCCGGCTCTTCGCCGCCCGGAACACCTTGACGATGACTGCGGAGGGCTACAGCTTCGTCGAGCGTGAACTCGGCGAGGGAGGCAAGGCCTTCGACCATGTCGTCGGCCGCATGAAGCGGGTCGATCGAACCCCCGAACCGAACTTGGCGCAGGCCTCCCATTCCGTTGCCCAGCCGGATGAAGCGATGGCGCGCCTCGCTCCCCTGGTCGGGGATTGGAAGCTCACCGGTTCGATCGACATGATGGGCATGAAGATGGAGATCCAGGCCGACGAGACGATCGAGTGGATGTTCGGAGGCAAGGCCCTCGCCGGTCACATCCATGGTCAGCCTGGAAACTACGAGGCGGATTGGTATGTGCAGTACGACCCCACGACGGGCCTGTACCACCACCTGCATGCTTCCAACATGGGGGAGTTCAGCATCTCCGAGGGCCAATTCGCCGGAGGCAAGCTCGTCTTCATCGAGAGCCACATGCAGATGGGAACGCCGGCCACGACGCGCTCGGTGCTCGAGTTTGGGGATCTGGGCCTCACCCGCGCCTGGGCCCACACCATGGTCGGCGCAGCCGATCCGGTCCTCTCCTTCCAGGCGACCTACCAGCGGGCCTCGGATACCTCGGAAGCCGTCGAGCCCTCCGCTGGCGGCGACCACCCCGAAGGGGGGGACCTCCCCCCGTGCTGCGCCAAGGCCGAAGCGGCCGGCAGGAGCTGCACCCATCCCTGCTGCGTCGAGGCCGCGGCGGAGGGGAAGGTCTGCACGACCTGTAGCCACTAGCGCAGGCCGGAGGGGCAGGACTACTTCAGGTCATGGATGAGCTCCTGCCCCTCCAACCCGACCAGTCGGGCTCCATCCTCTTCGAGCTCGAGCCAGGCGGCGTGATCCCCGCTGCATAGGGCGGGCAGGGTGAGGTGGGGAACCCCGTGGACCCGGGTCTCGCCACCCTGGTGGTCGTGCCCGGCGACATAGAGGGCCGCCCCCCCATCCGCCAGGACCCGGGCCACCTGCTCACCGTTCCAAAGCAGCATCTTCTCCCGGGCCGCCCCGGGGCAGAGGGGGTGGTGCCCCAGAACGATGGCCCGCCGCGAGCGTGCGAGTCGGCCGGCCAGCCAAGCGAGCTGTTCCTCCCCCACTGCGCCGTTCCATTCCCGCGCCCGCTCCTCGCCCCGGTGGGCGTCGAGCCAGGCCCGCGCCTGCAGCCACTGCGCCTCCTCCGGTTCCCGACCCTCCATGGAGATATCGCAGGTGTCGAGCAGGATCAGTTCCCAGCCGGCCACCTTGAGGCTGAGATAGGCCCGCTCCAACCCGTAGCGTTCGATCAGAAACCGCCGTCCCACGCGCAAGCAGTGGTTCCCCACCACATGCTCCACCGCAGGGGCCTGGCGTCCAAAGACTGCCAGCGCCTCTTCCAGATCCTCCCGGGAAGCAGCGCGGTCGTCCGCCCGCCCCTCGATCAGGTCTCCGAGCTGGATGACCCTCTCGACGCCATCCCTGCGCGAACGTGCGAGCAGAGCCCTCAGGCGCGACAGCACCTCCCAGCCCTCCCGGCTGTCGTACTGCACGTCCGCGATGAGGCCGATACGCATGGCCTGAGCAGAGCCACCGCCAGCCTGGGAAACAAGGGTAGAAGTGCTGAATGAGCCCCGCGGGGGCATGGCATGCCCCCGCCCCCATGAAGCGAACCGCTTGGCCTAGCGCGGCCAAGCGGTTCGCTTCAAGATCCCTTCCCGGCCGCGGAAAACCACCATGAACCGGCAACTCTTCGTTCGTTGCCCTGAAATCCCACCCGCCGGGCCCGTCGGCATCAATGATGTTCCACGGTTCCCCCGCTCTGGGACCCACCATTGGCACGCCCATCTCCCCCATCGCCTTCGCAGTCATCGCGGCTACCGGAAAGGGTCGGTCCCTCCGTGCCATAGACCAGGCCGTATTCCCAATCCACGGTCTCATCCACAGTGAACTTTCCTCCGACCTTTTCTCCCCTTTCCCGAACATAGCACCCCACGGGCACGTGCACCCTATGCTTCGATTCGATGGTCCAGGTTCGTGCTATCTCGATGGTCGCGGGTAGATGCGTTTGATCGCACTCCGCATGGTAGCCCTCATGGGTAGAGTGCTGCCGTGCACTTGGATCCGTTACCCACTTGGGTGCGCACCTCGTGGTCCCGAGATAGACCTGGTTCAAGGTCTGGCGCGCCACATACCTGAATTCCTGGATCTTGTAGATCTTGAATGAGCCTCGCGCCGGATGCTTGGGGTTGATGGTGTCGCCTTGCCCGAATCCTGCAAACACTTCACCGACATCGTCATCGTACTCCAGGTCCACCCTCGCCCTATATCGAACACTGCCCGTGGTGAGTTCATGGCTCGCCGTGCCGACCGCAAGCGAAAGGGAGGGGAGCACGACGGAAGGTCCGGCGCAAAAGGCTTGGGGGGGCGCCGGCCAGGGTGTCCCAGCCGGCAGCTTGGATTCGTCACCCTTCAACACCCATAGTCCAGGTTTCTCCGATAGAGCCAGCTTGGATCCGCCACAACCACAAAGGTCCACAGACCAGCGCTCCGCTCCCGCAACCGACCAAGAGCCGAAGGTCACATCCTCTGCCAACTTGCGTCTCTTCGTGAGCAGACTCCACCCCCAGCGAAACCCTTCTTGAAAGAAATGGTCCAGATTCCCGGGAAGTTCCCTCGGGCCTTCGAAGGCTGGGTCCAGCGTGAGGTCACTGTATCTTGCATCCCTGGTGTACCTCCGCTGCAGATAGATCCGTATCGCAGGCAGGTGTTCGTAGCTGCAACGGTGTTCCGTGTGACTATCGCAGGTACTCGAAGAACACAGAAACCGGCTATCCTCCGGCTTCAACTCGAAGACGGCTCGAATGGGCACCCGGATCTCCTTGGCCGGCCCTGTCCCGTCCGGATCCCATTCGACTCTCTGCACCACCCGAGATCCCCGCGTGGTGTACACGACCGGTTCGGCAACCGGCTCGCAACCCTCGCCGGAATGATGAGTCTCCCACTCGAACCCCGACTCTTGCAGGAATTCCTTTGCCACATCCTCCCAACCCGCCTTCCCCTGGGGCTGGCCCAAGCAGAAACCGTTGAGGATCAGGAGAATAACCGGGCCGAGGCCACTCTTCTTGGGGGCTTGGATTCCGATCACCGACATTCCCTTTCCATATGCCATCGCCGGGTGCCCGAGGCCACCTTCCCCGGTGTTCCGCGGAACCCCGGCGAAGAGGCTCCCGCGGCTCAATCCTGGATGAGGATGACCGGCACCATGGGAGGAAACTGGCCATCGGGCAAGTTCAGGGTACTGGGTTGCGGGCAAGAATAGCCGGCGAGCTCAGCCACTACGGTATAGGTGTGCTCGTCCTCCGGTACGCCCGTGATCGTCGTTGAACCGGTCTCGTCTGAGATCCCCTGCGCGATGACCTCGCCGCTTTGGGGATCGAGCAGCGAGACCTTCGCTCCGGATGCCGGCTCGATCGTCGTCCCCTCGGAGTCGGACTTGAACGCGTATACGATTGCGAACGGCAGCGCATAGAGCTTGATGTCGACCTGGACCCCTTTCCCCGGCGTCAACTCCGTAATGCCCGCCCCGTCGGCCTGGTAGAGGGTCTTCCCGGAGACCGACTCCCCAAGCCCCGTGATGCGATAGCTTCCCGCCGCCACGCCCGTAAAGGAATAGGTACCCGTGGCTGGATCGAGTTCATAACGGCGGTAGATCTCACCTGTATCCGGGTGGGAAAGACATATGTCCGCACTCTTGATGGTCTCTCCCTGTGCAGTGACCGTACCGCGGACCGTGCAGTTGCCCTTCGCATACTTCGATGGGGTGTACCCACTGGATACCCGTTGGTGCGTCAGGTGCACTACCGTTTCCTGCCCGGCCGTGATGCTCGCAGTCTTGCTGGTAATGCCAAAGGGCCTCCTCCACGTGATACGGTAGGTTCCAGGGGTGAGGTCGAGTATCTCGAGCCCGGTCTTCGGAAGCGGACGCTCGATCAAGGCGGGGGAGTAGACCCCCGCGCCGAGGGAACTCGATAGATCCACCACCAGCACATAGGTTCCCCAACCGGCCGCCGGGCCGTCGGGGGTGGCGCTGCTCTCGATCCGCAGGGTTCCACTCGCACCATCCCCGATCCGAAGCTCCGTCACCCCTTCTTTCGCCAGGGGACTCACGCCCCAATGCAGGCCCGCATGACCGTAGGCCCAGGGTGCGTGGGCACCAGTCTGATCCTCCGCGATCCAACTCGTCGAGGCTCCTCGACGAGCCTCGCCCCAGGAGCGCTCGACAGGATCCCAGACCTTCACGCTGGTACAGGTGATCGGGTGTCCGGTGCTGCTCGACAACGGCTGAATGGTGCTGTCGAAATGGGTCGTGGAGACGGTCCGAATGTATGCGGGATTGTCCCGCGTATACCTGTCGTACCTATCCACCTTCCATTCGATATCGCAGATGAAGGGAGAGCGGGCCCTGAGGATGAACTCGTCCTTCGCAATGGCAACCATGAAGAGCCCCGTCCCATCGGCGACGGCGACTCTCCTGCCGAGTTGCCGTTCGATCACTGCACCGGAAGTCGTAGGGCCGGCGAGCCGCCCCCAATAGGTGTACACGCTCTTCGGCACCAGACAAACCTCGAGCCGATCGCCCGTGCCCAGGTAACTCACCAGATAGGAACCGAAACCTGGAGCAGCTACGTTGAGGATCCGCCTGCGGACCGTATCGAAGCGGAACTCGACGACGCCCTGGGCATTGGTCGTCGCGGAGACCGCATTCAGAACGCCATCGCCATCGGGATCCCCTTCGTCAGCTACGCAAACCCAGGCACCCGCAACCGGATCCCCCGTTTCCTGGTTGAGCACGGTGAGGCTGAGGGTGTCCCTGCTCGTCGTAGTCGGGCGGCAGAGCGCGGCCGAGGCGGCTACGACCGCAAGCACGCCAACGATCGTGTAGAGAAACCTTTGGTTCTTCATCTCTCCAAGCTCCTGCAAGACGAAACCGTGGGGGGCACTACCCTGCCCCCTCCTCCGGAATCCTGTCAAGGAGCACTCTCTCCGCTTCCCGGTTGGAGAGCATCCAGGGCGCTGTGGTAGTACCTGGATCGTGTCGGGATCTTCCCGGATACCACGGCGCCTCCTCGAGAAGACGCGCTGGAGAGGAGGCAGGAGGCCCGGGCCACTGCGGGACATTCTCGCGGGAGACCTGCGAGGGTCCGCCGGCGAGGGTGAAGAAGGCGCGCGGCTGCGCGTAGTGACTCAGGTACCCATGGAGCACCTCATGCGCTACGCCGTCATCGGCCTCTTCTATTGGCTGGCCGGAGTCCTGATCTTCGGATCACCGGGGGAGCTGGCGGCGGTTCCCCGGCGGGTCCGCTGGCGCGCCCACGCCACGGCCTGCCTGGCGACGGTCATCGCCTGGCCCCTGGCCCTCCTCTGCGACCTGGCCTCCTACCGGCGCCGCGGGTGACCGCGACCCCACCCAACCGGGGTCAGCGGCCGGGCTCGAGCAGAAGGCTCGAACGGCGGCCGGGTACCAAAGACTCCTTCGCGATGGCGCGAACGGAGTCGGGATCCAGGGCCTGGCAGACCCCCGCCAAGTCGGTCAACGCGATGCCGGTACGGGCCTCGAGCGAGAAGAGGCCGAGGGCGACCTGGCCCTCGACGAGATCTGCTGCGGGAGAGGAGCCGAATCGCCTGCGCAGGGCGGAAAAGTTCGGCGTGACGGCACTCTGCATGCCCATCTGCATGATGCTCATGGAGAGGGGCATGCGCCCCTTTCCATCCTCTGCGCAGTGCGCGAGAAGGTCGGCGAGCACTTCCCGCAGGCCGTCGATGTCCGTCCCAGAGTCGACACTCACCGAAAGCAACAAGACCCTTCCATCCGCCGTCTCGATCTCCGACCCGGCGGTGGCTCGGCCCCCCGCCAAGAGCGGTTCCTTCGAGGCAGAGAGCGAGGCAGCCACCCGCTCGGCGATGATCTCCGCAGCCAGACGCTCCTCGGGGCTACGAGCAGGCAGCGCATACCACTCCAGGTAGTGCCAAGCATCGAGATCCCAGGTCGCGCAAGCGTCTCCAAAGTCGAAGAGCCGGCTCGCCTCGCAGACCGTCTTCCCCCTTCCGCCCCCCTCCTTCCCCACTCCTGAATCCTCCGAGAGCGCGAACTCCTCCTCCAGGGCCCCACGCAGCTCCTCGGGCTCGACCGGTCCCGCCGCGATGAAGGTGATCCCCGGACCGATGTGGACCCGCTCTCCCACATATGCGGCCAGGGCATCCACCTCGGCCCCCGCCACGTCCCCATGCACCGCGGCGTGCTCGCGCCCACAGCGGACGATCTGATTCCAGGCTGCGACGGCCCACTTACCCGTGGCCCCTCTCTCGAGGGTGATCTCCTCCTCGGAGGCGATGTTCGACTTCTCCCGTTCCAGCACCTCGGCGTCGAATTCACGGGTGCTCAGCCAGCGCACATGTCGCGCGAGCGCGCTTCGCCACTGATCCGGCTCGGCATAGGTGTCGAGCCGCAGACTCGAAGCCATCGTCTCACCGTTCAACGTAACGCCACCCGAAGAAAACCCCTCGGGGTCGTTGGAACGGATCAGCATGTGCTCGACCAGATGGGACCACTGAGCCTGCCCAGGCCCATCCGAGGCAAGCCCCAGGGGCACAAAGGAGAAGATCGACTCCCTTGGTGCAGCGGCGGAATGCAACACGAAAAGGCGCACTCCGCTCGCCAGTTCGAAACGCTCGAAGAGGCCTCGGGAGACGGCGTCGACATCGGCTGCGTGGAACGACAGGGACAGTGCGGCTACGAGAAAAAGCATGGCAGTCGGATTCGCGGTCAGGAGTCGGGATCGGGGTCGCCCATCCCTACCCGGCGTCAAGAATCCTCCGATTCGCCGCGGAATCCTCGGAAAATGCTCCGAACGCTCACGCCGGCGCCTTCACTCCAGCCTGCGCGCCCCCCGGGGCAGGGCCGCGCCCCGGCGGATCCAGAGGCGCAGGGGTTCATCGCCCGCAATGGGAAGCTCGATGGGAAGGTAGTCCCGCTGGAAATCGGGGTGGCGGTAGAGGCTACGTTCCCAAGGGTTGATCTCGATCCGACCGCCCACCAGCACGGCATTGCCCAGGAGAATGAGATCGGGTCGCTGCTGCAAGACCCAACGCGCGTCGAAGCGGTGGTGGCCCTTGACCGAGACGCCGTCGACATCGGGGGCGACATCGCGTATGTGGGGTCCGGTGAGACCCAGGAGATCGATCACCCTGAGCCGTGAATACCAACCGATGGCGCCGACCGGGGAGGTTGCCAGGCTCGTTCCCGGCTCGCAGGCATCCCCCAGAGCCCGGCCTACCCGCGCCCAACGCTCTTCGAAAGCTCGGTGATCGAGGAAACGAAAACGCCGCGCCTCCTGCACCACCAGAGGATGCCGTTGGGCAAGGGTGTCGCTCCAGGGGACTTGGACCCACTGCACTCCGATTCCGAGCAAGACCCCCGCCGGCAGGGCCAAACGCGGGGCGAGGCGCTCCAAGCCGCCCGCCGCACAGAGCACCGCGATGGGCAGCACCGGCACGTGGAAACGGGCCAGGGCCATGAAGTCTCCCCCGACGTGCACGACGTAGAGGGTGTGCAAGAGGACCCCGATCCCCGCCGCCCGCAAGGGGCGTGGAGCGGCGGGAGCCAGGAGGGCCAAAAGCCCCATCCCCGAAGTCAACGTCGCCACCCCGAGGTAGCGCAGTCCATAGGCCCAATCCACGGGCCATGGCAGCTTCTTCACATACCAACCATTGGGCAGGAGGTCGCCGTAGACCCTCCAGCGATAGGCGGTCCAACCGACCAGGGCGAGCAGGGGCAGGAGGGATGGCAGGCGTCGGCGCTCGCCCAGGGCGAAGACCAGGAGAAAGAGCGCCGACTCCTGGCGCAGGAGACAGGCGAGCGCCAACCAGATCGCGGCGGCCAGGGGCGCACGCTCCTGCCGGCGGGCCCGACTCCAGGAGCGCAGCCACAGGGCGAGCAGGGCCGCGAGCAGGGTCGTGCCGAGGCCCGTCACCGCGTGCCAAGCCATCGGCGGCAGGAACGCCACCAAGAGTCCCGGTGAGAAAAGCCCCCTACCTCCGCGCACCCTCCAGGTATCGTCCACCGCCCAGACGGCGACCGCCGCCGCCAGAATCCCCACCACGCGGGAGAAGAGCGTCGGCTCGATCCCCAGGCGTAAAGCCGCGCCCACCAGGAAAACCCACAGAGGATTCGAATACCCCTCGACCCACTGACCCGGGTTGAAGACCAGCCCCCGACCGCTGATCCAGTGGGATGCGTAGCGGTAGCAGATGAAATCGTCGTCGAAGGGGCCAGCCCCCCACCAACAGAGCGCGTGGAGGAGCATGACCAGCGCGGGCAGGAGGGCTGCGGGACGGCGCAGGGGGCGCATGGGCGGCAAGCATACGCAGGAGAGCCCCCAAGACCGCGCCGGGCTCCTTTTTCCCGATTCGATGCCGCGCTCAGGCCGGCGAGGGAGAATGGAAGCGTGAAGGATCGAATCCTCGACCACCTCTTCCTCCGCTACCGAAGGCACAACGACGCCCGGGCCCTGGCTGCGCTCTTCGATGCCACGGCCCGGGATTTCTGCGCTGTCGCTTGCCATCTGGTTGGCGATCCCGTCATCGCGGAGGATGTCGTTCAGGAGACCTTCCTGGCCGCCATGCGAGGAGCGGCCCGCTGGGATGAGAAGCGAGCGGTGCGGGCCTGGCTGCACGGCATCCTGGCCAGGGAGGCCGCCAAGGCGCGCCGCACCGCCGCCCGCTCCGGGGAGGCACGGCGATTGGCCGCCCGGGGTGAAGTCCTGGGTTCGGTACGGACCGCTGCCGACCCCGCCCTCTCCCTGGAACGGCAGGAGGTGCCCGCCCAGGTGGAGCGAGCGCTCGACCAACTCCCCCGCCGTTACCGCGAAGTCCTCTCTCCCTTGATTCAGGAGGGCCGCAGTCCCACCCAAATCGCCGCCGAACTGGGCCGCTCACCCGGTACGGTGCGCAGCCAGATCCATCGCGGACTCGAACGTCTCCGCAGTTCGCTGCCCGCCGGCCTCGTCCCCCCCTCCATGGCGGCCCTCCTTCCGGGAGGCATCTCCGCCAGCGGTCTCGCCGCCCTTCGCGAAGGGCTTCTGCGCCGCGCGGGTCTTGCAACGCCTACGGGCGGTGCCATCCGGCGAGTCGCCCTGGAGGCCAGGCTCACCGCAGCCCTCGCCTCGAAGGGCGCCCTGGCCGCCGGCGCCCTGGCGCTCACCGGAGGCTTCCTGGCCCTGCTGCCAACGAACGACGAGCAGGCCGATCGATCGGCCCTGGGTGCCGCTCATCCCCCTCTCGCTCCCCCGCTGGGAGGCGATCGAGACGGCCTAGCCTCCCAGTTGCAGGGGCCCGGCCCGGGACGACAGACAGCGATCACTCCCGCCGACGCACCGGAGCCGTCAGCAGAACCGGAGGCCGACCCACTCGCCGCCTGGCTGGCGCGCTTCAACGAGGCGCCAAGCGATTGGCGCCACGGCTGGAAGGTAGCCGCCGAGATCGCCCAGCTCCCCCCGGACGAGGCGCTGGCAGTGATGAGCGGTGTCTGGCCCTACCTCACCGTTCCGGTCAAGGAGCAGGTTCTAAAACCCTTCGTCTTCGGCCAGGGACACCCCCAGGCCCTGCGCCTGCTGCACCTCGCCGCCGACGATCCCGCTCCTTCGGTACAGGAGCGCGCCTTCATCTACCTCCAGGACTACGCTTTCCGCGACTTCAGGGGCGACCCCGCCGCGTACCGTGCCTGGTACGAACGCTGGAAGGATCGGCCCCTGGCGGTGACGCTCGAGGAAAACGCCCGCGCCTTCGGGAAGGAGCTCGCCACCCTCTCGCCGGCCGAGCTCGCCCGGCGTCTGACTCCCCTCGCGATGGTCGATCTCCGCAAGGGCACTCCCTTCGGCCTCGATCTCGCCCAACGGATCCGGGACGCGGGGGCTTTGGAAGCGATCGAAGGGGCACTCGACGGCAAGAACTTCCAGGCACTGCAACTCGCCCTGCGCTTCAGCAAGAGGCTCGCAGTGGGCGAGGCCTGGCTGCGCGCCCATGTCGTGCCCCGGATCGAGGATCCGGACGGGGTCGATCCGAGGTGGCTCGGAGAGTATTGCGACGCCCTCGGGAGACCGGATTGCACCTGGGCCGAACCCTACCTGCTCGGCTTTCTCGAGCGCTTCATCGCGCCCTCCTCTTCCTCCGCCGGAGCTCCCCCGGTCAGCGCCATCTTCGCGGCCGGTGCACTCGCCGACATGGCAGACCCCAAGGTCATCCCGGCGCTGATTGAACTTCTCGCCCGCGACTCCTCCGGGCGCTTGAACTACCCCATCGGTCAATTCGCCCTCGAGCGTTTGACCGGGGTCGAGTGGAACGAGGATCGGAGCGTTCCATGGTGGCGCGCGTGGTGGGATTCGCACCGCGAGGAACTGCTCGCCAAGAAGCCCACCGAGCCCGACGATCCGACCCGAAGCCGAGAATCGAACCGATGAACGCCGTCCCCAAGATCCTGCTCACCGCGCTGCTCACATCCATCGCCGCTTCCCAGGAGGAGGCAGCCGTCCCGCCGGTCATCCACGTCGGCGGCGATGCGCACAAGGCCTATATCCTGCACAGCCCCCCAGGGGAGACGCGCCCGCCCAAGGCGGGCTGGAAACTCCTGGTCGTAATGCCCGGCGGAGATGGCAGCGCCGACTTCGCCCCCTTCATGGGACGTATCCGGGCGAACACCCTGGACGAGCAGTGGCTGGTGGCCCAGCTCATCGCCCCCGTCTGGGATGCCAAGCAGGCGCAGCAGCTCGTCTGGCCGACCCGACGCAGCCCCTGGCCGGGGATGGAGTTCACCTGCGAAACGCTCTTTCACGATGTGGTCGCGGATATCGCCAGGGAGCACGAGCTCGATCCCAAGTACCTCTTCACCCTGGCCTGGTCCTCGAGTGGAATGCTCGCCTACACCCTCGGCCTGGAAAAGGAGAGTCCCATCACGGGCACCTTCATCGCCATGTCGGTCTACAAACCCGATCTCTTGCCCAGTCGCAAGGCAGCCAAGGGGCGGCGCTTTTTCATCCTCCATTCCCCGGGCGATTTCATCCCCATCGCCATGGCGGAAAAGGCGCGGGATGACTTGCAGAAGGCCAAGGCCGAGGTCCGTTTCGCCACCTATGAGGGCGGCCACGGCTGGCACGGAGATGTCTACGGCAATCTGCGCGGGGGCTTGGAATGGCTGGAGAGCCAGGCCCGCAAGGCCAAGGCCCCAAAGCGCAGCCGATGAACGCCTTGGAAGCTCAAGGCCACAGGGACCAGGGCATCCAGCGGCCGAGGAAGTGGCGGGCGGCTCCATCGAGCCGGCCGTCACTCAGGACGTGGGGACCCAGCCCCAAACCGGCGCGACCAAAGA